>JAIXMJ010000192.1 GCA_022836975.1 Wolbachia sp. | reverse complement strand
GGTAAGTATAAGCCATTATGTATGGCTATTCAAAGTGGCAAGCAAGAGATTCTTAAAACCTTACTGAATTATGTACACAAGCAACATAATGAACAATTTTTACAATTTATTAATGCTAAAGATTATGGAAAGTGTTATGAGGGTTATACATTGTTACACTTAGCTGCTGAAAAGGGTGACTTAGATATAGTGCAGTTTCTCATAGGAAAAGGTGCTGATATTAATATTCAGGATGAAGGTGGTAAAACTCTTCTTCATTTGGCAGTTAAAAATGGTAACATAGATTTAATAAAATATCTTATAGAAGAAAAAGGAGTTGAATTTACTTTTCCTGATGATGAAGGTAAAACTCTTTTAGGTATAGCCCAAAATGAAAAGATAAAAGAATTTCTCCAAAAAAAAGTAGCTGATATTAATAAGAATACATGCCGTTA
>JAIXMJ010000191.1 GCA_022836975.1 Wolbachia sp. | reverse complement strand
GGCAATACGTTGTTTAGCTTCTAAAGATACCCCACCAAGTAGTGATTCAAGCACAGAAATTTCATTTGCTGGTCGATCCAATGAATCATCAGTTAAAGGATTAAAAGGAATTTTTGGATCACCATTCACTGGACCGTTTGAATCGAAAGGAGAATGGGCTCTAGCAAGAATGGATGATGTGATTAACTATTGTGGCCGGGCCTCGCTATGGCCGTTGACTTTTGGACTAGCTTGTTGTGCTGTAGAAATGATGCACTTTGCCGCGCCACGGTAAGTTGAATCAACGATTATACACGACATATATAACAATATATAAAGAACAATTTTATGCAATTAATAACTATTTGAAATCAAAATAGAGCAGAATAAAATTACATTATCAATAAACCTATAAATATTAATCATTCTTTAATTCGACCAAATTTATGCTGTCTTTAGGTAATTTAATTGATCCTAAAAATTTAAGT
>JAIXMJ010000190.1 GCA_022836975.1 Wolbachia sp. | reverse complement strand
GAACTTGCTAAGGACAAAAACAGTACTTTCAGAATTATGGGTTTCGGGCATAGAGTGTACAAGAACTTCGACCCAAGAGCAAGAGAGATGTAAAAGATGTGTCACAGAGTATTAACTGAGCTTGATATTTAAAATGAAGGTCTATTTGAATTAGCAATGGAACTTGAAAAAGCAGCACTAAATGATAACTATTTCATTTAAAGAAAACTATATCCAAATGTCGATTTTTATTCAGGTATTGTATTACAAGCCTTAAAGATTCCAAGAGATATGTTCACCGTGATATTCGCTTTAGCAAGATCTATTGGGTGGATTTCTTAATGGAATGAAATGATGTCTGAGCCTGTTGTCAAAATTGGTAGACCTAGATAGTTGTACGTAGGTGTAGGAAAGAGAAAGTATATGGACATTAAGAATAGAGTTAGTTTTGATTTATTTTGATCAGTCTAATTCTGATTACCTTAAAATATCTTTCTCTTGGGGTTTTGGGGTTTTGGG
>JAIXMJ010000019.1 GCA_022836975.1 Wolbachia sp. | reverse complement strand
ATAAAGTCAACTGTTTAATAAAAATATTGTAGCTAATCCAAGAAATATCAACGCTGAAAGAATAGATCTCTTTCGAAACTAGACAAAGTGGGAAAGAAGTAGTAAAATAAGAGATTTAAGGATGGAGTGTATGAAGTACGAAAGAGTAAAAGGATTAGGAGAAGAAGAATTTCGAAGGCTAAGTGGAGTAAAAAAGGCAACGTTTAGTAGAGATATTACAAAGAGCCAATAAGGAAAAGAAAGCGAAAGGAGGTAGAAAGAATAAGTTAAGAGAAGAAGAGATACTATTGATGGTATTAGACTATTTAAGGGAGCTATTTTCACATCTGATGGAGTCAGCGAAAGTACAGCCTATAAAACCATTAAATGGGTTGAAGATACGCTTATAAAGGAGAAAGACTTTGCACTACCTGGGAAAAAAGAGCTGAGAAAGAGAGATACGGAGTATGAAGCTATAATAGTTGATAGTACAGAGACTTCAATAGAAAGACCAAAAAAAAGCAGAGAAGATATTACTCTGGAAAGAAAAGAAGACATACGTTAAAAACTCAGATAATTGTGGAAAGAGATAGCAAAAAAATAATATGTACACGTATGCAAATGCATGATTTTAGAGTATTTAAAGAGTCAAAAATAAGTGTAGCACCTAAAATAAATATACTAGCTGATGCTGTTTATAGAGGAATGCAAAGAATACACCAAAATACTAAATTACCCTATAGAAGAACCAAAAAGTATCCTTTGACTAAAGAGCACAGAAAAGAAAACCAAGAGCTTGCAAGTAAAATAATGCTATTGAATATGTAATATGTTTACTGAAGAGATTAAAATTATTACAGATCGTTATCGCAATAGACGAAAACGTTTTGCCCTGAGGTTTAATCTCATTGCTGCTTTTTATAATTTTGAGCTCCTTCCATGAGTTTCAAAAGAGATCTATTGAAAGAATGCTCTCTATATTTTTAACTGCTCGCTTGAATAACAAAAACCCTGTTCTGAAATTACAGAATTTAGTCGCTATTCCTGCTTAATTCAAACATATTCCGTGAACGGTTACCTCTGAATAGATACGAAAAAAGTGCTGTATATAATTTATAATTCTCTCTTGGCACAAATCTCATTTCACTTTTCCATGGATTTTATTCAACTGTAACAGATTTAGCTAGATTTCTTGGATAATCAACATTTAATCCCTTTTTCATCGCAACAAAATATGCAAGCAGTTGCATAGCCACAGTATAAATAATTGGGGCAACAAAATTATCCACTTCTGGAAGCTCTACTATATCCTCACAAACCTTACTAAGGAATGGTATACCTTGCTTATCGCTAAAAGCAATAACTTTACCATTTCTTGCAACTATCTCTTGTATATTAGATAAAGTTTTAAAGAATAAGTTGTTATAAGGGATAATTGCAATAACAACCACAGTATCATCTATAAGAGCAATTGAACCGTGTTTCATTTCACCAGCAGCAATAGCTATAGTATTGATATATGAAAGTTCCTTGATTTTCAATGCACCTTCCATTGCAACACCATACGCACTACCTCTTCCAATAAGAATAAGATTACTATATTTTAATATGGTATTAGCTATACATTGTATTTTCTCAAGAGCTAAAACATATCCAACGTGTTTAGAAATTGATTGTATAGCATTATTTAACCTATCATCTTCTAATATACCCTTTATTTGAGCAATTTCTACAGCAAAACATGCTAAAGTAGCAAGCTGACTGGAGAATGTTTTAGTTGAAGCAACGCCGATTTCTGGACCTGCTAAAGTATGCAAAACAATATCTGATATCTTTTCTATACCACTGTTAAACGTGTTTGTGATACCAATAGTCACCTGCTTGTGCAGTTTAGCATAGCGTAATGCTTCTATTGTATCTGCAGTTTCACCAGATTGCGAGATAAATAATCCAACACTTTTCTCTACTAATTTAACAGAACTGTACCTAAATTCTGATGAAATTTCTAAATAAACTCTAATCTGTGCAAGACTTTCAAGCCAATACTTCGCTATTAGCCCTGCAAAATAAGATGACCCACATCCAATAATAGTAATATGTGAGAGCTCTGAGAATAATCTTTTATCTACTAATAAAAAATCTTTATAAAACTGATCTATCGTATTATCTAAAGCACATGGTTGGTCAAAAATTTCCTTGAGCATAAAATTAGAATAACCATTCCTGCTAATTAAAAAGTTATGTGAATTATTGTGTTCTATATTACGCTGGACTTGTGTACCTTTATTATATATTTTCACTTTATCAAATTTAATCACTGCAATATCATCATCTTCTAAATGTGAAACTTTCTCTACAAATGATCCTAATGTGTTTGAATCGGATGCTGCAAACACAGCTCCGCAATTATAACCTATAGTAAGCGGTGAGTTTCTTTTAGTGACAAATAAAGTATCTGGACATTCTGCAAATAATAGCACTAACGCAAATGAACCGTATAAATTATTCATGCACTTGAATAATGCATCAACAGGCGATAGTCCTTCGTCAAGATATAAAGTCAATATATTTGGTATGACTTCAGTATCGGTATCAGTATAAAATGGTATACCACGATTCTCTAGAATTTCTTTTAACAAATAATAATTTTCAATTATCCCATTATGAGCAACAACAACTTTATTTGTATGTATTGGGTGAGCATTTTTTAAATTAGGCATTCCATGCGTAGCCCAACGCGTATGTGCAATACCTACCGTACTACTAGACATTTTACTATTGCTAATTACCCTAGATAGCTCCTCAACCCTTCCAGCAGATTTTTTAACCTCTATTTCCCCTTCTTTATTTATGATTGCTATACCAGAAGAATCATAACCTCTGTATTCTAATTTCTGTAATCCAGTAAGCAGAGTTTGTATTACTGAACTTCCGTTGCTTACTACACCAAATATTCCACACACAAATAACCGCCAAACTTACTGAGCATCTTTACTTTCATCTTTGTCTTCATCTCTTTTGTGCATATCACCGCCTTTTTTTTGTATACTCTTATCTTTATTTTTTTTATTATTTTGACTTAATACTTCAGATATCGCAGATTTAAGAACTTTCACTTCAACTTTGGATCCAATTTCAATTATAAATTGTGCGTGAGCTTCATCTACCTTGCTCACTTCTCCTATTATACCACCAGAAATTACTACTATATCTCCACGCCTTATCGAATCAATCATACGTTTATGTTCTTTTACCTTGTTTTGCTGTGGGCGTAAGATTAGAAAATAAAACACTAGAGCTAACGGCAAAAACATTAACAAATTAAAGAGAGAATTTGCTGCAGGTACAGCTGCTGCTTCATAAATAAACATATTTTAATGAATTTAAGTAAATACGTCTCAATCTTAATTGAATGGGATATTATGTCAACCTAAATTATAGAGCAGCGTTAATTGAATGAGATATTAAATTAACTTAAATTACAGCGCAGCAAGTAACGATCCAAAAGCAATCAATGCTGATCCTACCCAGATAATAGACATAGCAGGTTTATAATATATTTTGGTTGCAAGAGCATTCTGATTAAATTCCCCTATTATCACGTAAATATCAGAAAACAAATTATGATAAATACTACTCTCAATATTTTTCTGACCTTCTACAAGATAAAACCGATATTCAGGGAACACATTACCTAAAATTTTACTATTTAATAGGTTGTGAATACTAATAGTTGCTTTTACCGCATGAAAATTCTTTTCTTTCACTAATTCAACATCTTGCAAGGTCAGCTTAAATTTATTAATTGTAATACTATCACCTACCTTAAGGTAAGCTTCTTTTTCTTCTTGCCATCCAATAACACAAGTTATGCCCAATACCAAAAGTGCAACACCAGCATGCGCCGCCATCATTGCATAATATGCTTTAGAAACTTTTCGCATTAATCTCATAGATTCGCTCAATGAAGAGTTGAACAATCGCACCCTTTTACTGTATGCTTCTAAAACAAAAATTAATAATCCTATTGAAATAACAATAGATAGGATCACCATTAATTCCATATGTGATATAAATGGTAAAATAGCTATGGCACTACAGAATGAAAGTCTGTACTCATTGAAAATAGGTAACAAGCTGTTCCCTTTCCAGCGACAATACTGTCCAATCATAGTACATACTAAAATGATCAATGCGATAGGATTAAATAAAATATTGTAGTATGGAGTACCGACGGAAATTAACTCACCTGTCAAGTATTTTAGCAAAACTGGATATACTGTACCAGTAAAGATAATAAAAAAAGCAGTAATAAACAATAAGTTATTGACCAGAATTATAGTAAAACGTGAGAAAATAGGAAAGACTAGTCTTGTAGAACTTTTCTTTGCATAGAAAATAAATATCAGTAAAGCAGAGCAGGTAAGTATGCAAAGAAAAACTAATAAATAGAATCCATGTACTGAATCGTCTGCAAATGTATGCACTGAAGACAAGATTCCTGAACGTACTAAAAAAGTTCCTGTTACACTAAGGATAAAAGTTATCAACGTAAGTAAAACCGCAAAATTCTTCAGAACATTAAAATTCTTTACCACAAGTAATAGGTGTATTAATGCAACTGTAATCAACCACGGCATAAGGGAAACATTTTCTACTGGATCCCAAAACCAAAATCCACCCCATCCCATCTCACGGTACGCCCACCAACTACCTAGGCTGATACCCACAGTGAGCAGAGACCAGGAAATCAGCACCCAGGGCCTAACAATTTTAGACCATATATTACCATCAACCTGTTTAATGAGTGCAGCAATTGATAGCGAAAAAGCTGAACTAAAACCAAGATATCCTAAATATAGTATTGGAGGGTGAACAGCAAGTCCTATATCTTGTAATATTGGATTGAAACCTAGTCCATCCGTCACTGAATATGTCATCCTTACAAAAGGATTAGAATGTAATAACGTAAATAGCAAAAAACATAAGCAGATCAATGATTGTACAGTTATTGCAATTTTCTTGAGAACATTACTGTGATCAATGAAAGTATCCATAAGAAATAAATATAAGGTCAGTATCAAAGTCCAGAACAGCATCGATCCTTCTTTATTGCCCCATATACCAGAAATTTTATAAAGTAAAGGCTTTGTTGTATGCGAATTGTAATATACATTTTCTATTGAAAAATCATTTGTAACATGGCAACAAATCAAAATTACAACCGATATCAAAACGGATAAAAATATCAAAAAAGGTAGGCGCGCACGATGATTAACAAATGAATAGGCACAAGACAATAAAGAAGCTACTATTAACAATATATTTGCTAAGTTGGGCATGACTTTTACACAAATTTAATAATTACACCTTTATAATATATTAGATAAATATTGAGGTAATAACATATGTATAAGTCTAGATCATATAAAATATCTTCACAATTGACAAACATTAGAAACTATTCCCAAAAGTCAAGGAATAAATTATGGCATCAATTCGAAAAACAAATTAAAAAAGATAAAAAGAGTGATATAACGGTAAAGAAAATCAGTGATGATCTCAAGAATTATAGAAAAATTGAAGATAAATTGAATACGTTGCTAGGAATAATAGAGCAAGCTGAAAGCTTTTTAGAAAAACATAAGCATGAACAACAAGTAAAAAGCGATCCATTTATAGTTTGGCATGAAATCGAAACAACAGCCTTAGCTAAACGTAATATCAAGAAAAAAAATTCACATAGCAAAACACTTAATTCTAATCAAAATAATTTTGAAAATATTTTAAAATATATCAAATCTTTAGAATGTAAGGTAGGAGTGACTTTAAAAGCATTAAATAACAATACCGCTACTGCATATGACACACATATGTTGTGCAAGATAAAAGAGAAAATTAAAAAATTAGGTAAGAAAATCAAAGATCATTTCCAAAAGCATTATTTAGGTTCTATAAATCAAAGATTTAGATGAATTTAGGAAATTTTTGCAAGAGAATAGACCCTCTGCAAAGCTACAAAAAAATAAGTGAGAAGAAATAAATAAGGGAGTAGAATATTATTTTTAAAATAAAAATATGGCAATGAATTACAAAGAAGTAGTAAAAAGACCGCATGATAGCTGGTCTCGTGAATCTAAAACATGGTTTTTAGCTAATTCTACTTTTGGACTACTCCATACTCAAAATACTTCGCAGTGCTTCGCAGCGGATCTAATCTTTTTTGATGTTATGTTGAATTTCTAATCCATAGTGAGGGTTACAACATTCTCATGACGTAAATGTATCACCTAGGCAAAATTCCTTTTGATGAATTCAACCCCTAATTTTATTCCTTCATCGTTAATTATATGCCCTAATGAATGAATAGCATGTGATTCAGCATTTATTCCATTTTCTCTTAATGTTTTTACTGACGAATCTAGACAGGAAAAGGGAACAACATCATCAGCATCTCCATGAATGACACATATATTAGGTTTTGATTTAATGTCAATTGCAACTTTAGGTGGTGCAATAAATCTACCTGAATATGCAATAACTGATGCACATGGCTGTATACGTGTTAATGATGTATGTATTGCCGCCATTGCACCTTGTGAAAACCCTATTAAAGAAAGTTGTGTATCATCAAGATTCATTTCCTGTAATTTCCTATCTATAAAATTATTGATAATAGACGCAGCATTTTTTACTCCACTATACAGCACATCTTCTGCTCTGTTTTCCAAGCTAAACCACTGATAACCACCACCTGTTTTTCTAGGAAAAGGAGCATTGGGAGCTATAAAACATGAATCAGGCAAAAACTTATTCATGACCTTAGCTACATGAATAAAATTATCACCGCTTGAACCCCAACCATGTAAACAAACCACAAGGTGTTTCTTATTTTCACCTATACAAATTTCTGGACCATTAATTTCAATCATTTTTTTTACCTACAAATTCTGTAGAAATGTTTGTAACATCCCCTAACATACCAACAAAATTATACGCAATCCCGCTATCATCTTTATTGCTAGCGCAATAACGAGCTGATAAAGTCGGTTCTTCAGAAACTAATTGATACAATTTATCCCCTGCATATTTGTGAGACCTTTTAGTAGGGATCAAAAAATAAATGTTCATTAAGTTTATCTTCAGAACACGGTTCTAGTGTCAGCCTTCCACTAGTAATAATAGACCATACCACTTCAGCTTTCTTATACCAAGAATTGCTACTACTTAATAACTTGTCTATAAAATTTGAGCTAGCTGCATCTGTATAATTCTTACCTTCACTTTTATACTTATTAATAATATTCCTAAACTCGGAATGAAGATCAAACCGTTTTATTTTAAGATCAATGTATTCGGCCTCTAGATTGTTCAAACTGTTCGCCAATTTATTGTTAAAGCTATCTGTAAGCGCTGTGGCAAATACTGCTAACTTTTCAGATTTATTAAATGCTGGTATTACACCAACATCTGGCACATTGGCGATAACTATGTTTCTAGCATTATTTTGATACAAAGTTTTAATGGCATCACATATCTTACTAACTGCACGTTCTAGGATCCTTTCTGTATCATCAATAGTTTCAAATGTAGCCCTTATAATGTCATTTCCACCAATCGTCATAAAAAATAAATCATTCCTTCTACTAATATCCTTATGGTGTGAAATTAATGCCTCAACTTGTTTTTTTAATCGAAACTTATTGAAAAAAAACCTGCTTACAGTATCATTATATTTAGCAGCTAATGCACTTGAAACTGCATAATTATAACCTATTTGCTCACACTTTCTATTCCAGATAGTGCACTTCCATCCAGATTTAAGATCAATTTCTAAAGAGTCAGCTAACCATTCTACTGCAACTTTACCATCACTCAAACATCTCCCTTGATATGCTGGTGGATCAAATTCTATATTTTTAGCAAAAGAGAGGTGCTTTACAATTCCTGTAAATGCTCCATTATCAGACAAACTATCACCTAAAACATATAATTTTTTATACATTACATATAGTATGAATATATTACTTGACTTATTATATCATAATACGTTAATTTAAAATAGTATTTTGTACTCTAAAATATCAACCATTTTTTATTTCCAAACTATAGCTATATATTTGAATATCAAAATAAGGTTTGAGATCAAGTCTTAGAAAACCCGGTAGTGTTACACAACAACACTGTAGCGTGAGCTGCTATCCCTTTTTTCCTTCCAATGGAACCTAATCCTTCAGTAGTCGTTGCCTTTATATTCACAAGTTCATCATTTACACCCAAGATTTCTGCTATAAATTTTTTCATCTTCGCTTTATAAGGTAATATTTTAGGTTTTTCACAGATTAATGTAACATCTAAATTGGATATACCATATCCCCGCTGCTGTGCCTGTTTTACAGCAAAATTAAGAAAATGAGATGAATCATATCCTTGCCATTTAGGAGAATCTGGAGGAAAATATTCTCCGATATCTCCGCATCCCAATGCTCCCAATATTGCATCAACTATTGCGTGTATTCCAACATCACCATCAGAATGTGCAGCTATTGCCATATCATGTTCAATTTCAACACCACAGATTTTGATAAAACATTTAGAACTATCCTGAAATTTCACAAATTTATGTATATCATAGCCACTACCAACACGAAACTTTACTGCCATATAAATATCTTCTTTTGTAGTTATTTTAAAATTAGATTTTTCACCACACATAATCATAACATGCTTTTTACATGCTTTCACTAATGACGAATCATCGGTAAATAGCTGATCAGCCAACTTATGGCAGGATAATAATTCTTGATAATTAAAAATCTGAGGGGTTTGTATAGCTTTTAATTTTGTTCTGCAAATTGTAGATTCTATTGAGTCACCACTTATTAACGATACCGTATCTTCAATATCAACAACAGGCACAACTCCTGTACATCCATCTCCAATGCATTTAACCAATCTTTCAATTAAAGCAGAAGAGACAAAAGGCCTACATGCATCATGTATTATCACATATTCAATAGACTTTTGCTGTAAACTTTCTAGTCCCAATTTCACAGACTCTTGTCTCGTTTCTCCACCATAAACAGGAAATAATAATCTATGGTCTTTAATGGATAAAGTAACGACTTGATTATAAAGTTCTTCATGATCTTTGTGAATGATCATTCTAATATAATCTATATATTTGCTTTCTAAAAACTTCTCTACTGTATGTAACAAAATTGGCTTGCCTGCTAATTTTATATATTGTTTAGGAATATCACTCTCACATCTCTCACCTATACCTGCAGCAACTATAAGTGTTGCATATTTTTTTAATCTATACATATTCAGTTTTATTTAAGAATATAATCTACCTATATCCTGCATTGATAATGCAAGATAAGTCTAATACATTTTATATAATAGGAGCCTGTTGCTAGATGTTAATTTTTGATAATCTATAGTTACATAAGTAATATTGTACAATGTTTTGAATTTCTGTAAAAAATTTTACCACTGCTCCTCTATTTTCAGTTATAACAATGGTTGTAGATTATCTTCATTTGTACAAAATTCTTGTACATTTATAGCATTTACATTTTCCTCCTGAAAAAACTAAATATATAGATTAACTATTAATCTAATATTTATTTGATATATAAAGCTTATTGTTGCAACATAATCAGAATGTTTGCAGTAAGGAAGTTATACATAGATAAGATTGAAATTGTATAGATTTTATATTGCTTTGCAAAGAGTCTAGAGAAAACATCTTTGTACTACCACATGGCATACCAAGTAGAAAAATCTAGGAAACTTCAGAGAAGTTCATACAAACTTCCCAAAAGTTTTTGGGTAAACTTCTTGGTACACCGGATTGTATAATTCTACCATCCTTCATTATATAAATAAAATCTGAGGTTTCTAATGCTTCTTGTGGGTCATGTGTAACCATTAGTACAGGAATATTTTTACTTCTCAGGAGCGACAGTATATACTGTCTAGTTTTATATTTAAGTAGAACATCTAAGCTGGCAAATGGTTCATCAAGCAATGCAACATCAGGATTTTGTGCTATTACCCTTGCTATTGTTACCAATTGTTGTTGTCCACCAGATAAAACTTTAGGATACATATTTTCATACTGTTTTATATTTAATAATTCTAGTATTTCTGAAGCAATACTGTATTTTTCCTTTTTACTAAAATTTTTGATGGCAAAGATCACATTTTCCATTACTGTTTTATGAGGAAACAGTGCTGGATGCTGAAAAATTAGCCCAACATTTCTATCTTCTATAGCAATAGATTGATTATTACTTGCAATTAATCTATCACCAATTGTAATAGAGCCACACCGTGGGTTTTCTATCCCTGTGACTAATTTTAAGATAGTTGATTTACCACAACCAGAGTGTCCAAACAAACAGACTACACTACCTTTTTGTACTCTGATATTTATATTGCGTAAAGCAAAATTGTCATTACCATTATAGTGGTAGCTGACATTATTAACTAGCATCGTTTATTTATTTAAATAATTCCATTATAATAACATTGTATCGGCAAAATATAGGATTATTTTTCAATGGGGCTATAGCTCAGTAGGATAGAGCGTTGGATTCCTAATCCGAAGGCCGTGCGTTCGAATCGCACTAGTCCCACCACATAAGCATAGGTTCTCTGCATATCTAGAGAGAATAATAGGAGATAATAAAGAAAACGTATAAAGAATTGGACATGTTGTATTGGTCATATGAAGAATGAAATACATATTACTCTTGTTTATTTTGGTAATATATTAATCTTTGCTGCAAGAATGAAGTCATTTTCAGTAAGGCCATCAATTTTATGCGTCCATATCTCAACTGCACACATTCCCCATGTTATCCATAAATTAGGATGGTGAGCCTCTTTTTCTGCAAGTTCTGCAATGTGATTAGCAAAATTTATAGCTTTTATAAAGTTACTAAATTTATATTCTTTATATAAATGACCAGCACCATTTAATACCCAATTATTATTTAACTCTATAAGCAGTTTAAAAATTTCTTCCTTAGGTAATGGAGGAACTTTTCCTTGGCATGGTGTGCAAGATTTATTAACTAATTTTATTTCCACCATAAATGCTTCCTGAATTTGTATTAATTTCCAAATTTAGACAAGATCTTGTATAGTAATACTGCATTATACTTGCTTTGAGACAAAATAAAAGATTATTATGTAAGAGCTTGTACGCGATCTATGAATATAGTAAGATGAGTGTAGTTTAAGTAAGGTGAACTATGAGAAACATATACACAAGATCGTGAAAAATTCGAAAAGATTAGGCCAATTTTAGAGTGCACGAAAGAAGACGAAGCCAAGAAAACTTGGAGTTATTTTGCGGTGTGCCGCAAAAGTGGCTGTTACTGCAAAAGAGCTTCCAAAATGGCGCAATTATTACGAGTATTTCAAGAAATGGAGTACAAAACCGAATGAGGATAGAGAAAATGTTCTGGTTAAAAAAAAATTGTGAACAGCTTCTTATACTTATTGGAACTGTACAGTTTTGTATTGACATTTAAAGCGGTTTTAGTACAAAATAACACAGTATTGGTTAATTTTATAGATATATTATGTCGTTGCAAAGAGATCCTTTAATAGCAGAGTTGAAAAAAACTCGTAGTGAATTAAATGATGCAATTTTAAATCATAAGTCTGAGCTGAAATGTGAGCCTGAGCTGAAATTTGATAAATCAAAAGAGCCTGTTATTGCAAAACGTCGTAAGGTTGTTCTAGATGGTATGCTGAGCCATTTGCAGGATCCTAACAAGATCCATTCTGGTATTGTGATTGATGCTGAGACTGGATATGGGAAAACCTATGATATTGGGTTGTTGAGTC
>JAIXMJ010000189.1 GCA_022836975.1 Wolbachia sp. | reverse complement strand
ATTATGGTCATAGTTCTGCGTTTAGAAAAAATGTTGAGTTAGAAATAGCTAGGAATTTAGAGAGATATCAATTTTTAAAATGGGCAGAGTCGTCTTTAACAAATTTGCGGGTAGTTTCTCCAGGTACAGGAATTTGCCATCAAGTGAATCTTGAGCACCTTGCACAAGTTGTTTGTAATAGTAATGGGATTGTATATCCTGATACTGTAGTTGGCACCGATAGCCACACTACAATGATCAATGGGCTATCTGTTTTAGGGTGGGGTGTTGGTGGAATAGAAGCTGAATCTGTTATGCTTGGCCAGTCAATCAGTATGATTATTCCTGAAGTAGTAGGATTTAAGTTAACTAGTAAATTACCTGAAGGGATTACTGCTGCTGATCTAGTACTTACAATTACAAATGTTTTACGTTTAAAAGGTGTGGTAGGCAAGTTCGTGGAGTTTTATGGTGATGGATTAGATAATTTGTCGATTGCTGACAGAGCAACCGTAGCAAATATGGCGCCTGAATATGGTGCC
>JAIXMJ010000188.1 GCA_022836975.1 Wolbachia sp. | reverse complement strand
AATTTTCTGTTATCCTTTCCTCTTCTGCCACTATCTCCTTCTTTCCCAGGTAATTTATCTTTTATTCTTTCCCACTGCTCATCTTTCAGATCATATAACATCTTTCCCTCTCAAAAATACTATTTTAACTCTAATCTTATTTAATGTTGACACTACCTACAATTATATAATAAGTATTTCAATCGATAGAAGAAGTTCTAAGAGCCTGTTCACAATCTTTTTCACAATAGAAAAGAGAGAAAGCTAAAACAACCATTGCAGGCTAGTATTAAGCTTTCTTTCACAGTTTTTCCATAGCCTCCTACATTTATCTAGCCAGGCAAAAGACCTGTCTACAACCCACCTTTTTGGCAATACAACAAATAAATGTAGCTCGTTGCGCTTTATTACTTTAACAGTTGCACCAATAATTAGACTTCTTGCATAACCCATTTTATCAACTCAAAGTTGTAAATTCCAGCAATTAAGTTGAACCTCAGACTAAAACGTTTTCGTCGATTTCGATAGCGATCTGCAATTATTTTAA
>JAIXMJ010000187.1 GCA_022836975.1 Wolbachia sp. | reverse complement strand
TATGATATAGAATTATATAAAGAAAGGAACTTAATTGAGAGAATGTTTAATAAACTCAAGCACTTTCGTAGGGTTGCTACTCGTTATGATAAATTAGCCATCACTTTCTTATCTTTTGTTCATATTGCTGCTATTTATCTTTGGTTAAAATAAATGTCGACACTACCTAGTAAACACCGCAGAATTACGTGAATACTTAATTAAAGCAGGATGTACTTTTCAGACAGATATAGATACGGAAGTAATACTACATTTAACAGCAATAAATAAGAATGATGATTTTTTAGCAAGCTTTATAGCCGCATTAAAACAAGTACAGGGTGCTTATTCCTTCGTAGCAATTCAGAAAGATGTAATTATAGGAGTACGCGATCCTGCCGGAATTAGGCCTCTTGTTTTAGGAAAATTAAATGATTCGTATTTACTAGCATCTGAAACTTGTGCTTTTGATATAGTAAATGCTAGCTTTATTAGGGTATGTCGTCGCAAGATACTAGTTGAATAGGTGTCAAAAGTGTATATAATAAAGGATTTGAGGGTTAGCAAAAGATGGATACAAAATTAAGTCATAGAAGGCATGATATA
>JAIXMJ010000186.1 GCA_022836975.1 Wolbachia sp. | reverse complement strand
TTCCTCTTCTGCCACTATCTCCTTCTTTCCCAGGTAATTTATCTTTTATTCTTTCACACTGCTCATCTTTCAGATCGTATAACATCTTTCCCTCTCAAAAAATACTATTTTAACTCTGTTTTTATTTAATGTCGACACTACCTAGATAAATGTAGGAGGTTATGGAAAAACTGTGAAAGAAAGCTTAATACTAGCCTGCAAATGGTTGTTTTAGCTTTCTCTGTTCTATTGTTAAAAAGATTGTGAACAGGCTCTTAAAAAGTGAGATGGGATATGAAGTATTGGTAATTG
The DNA here is from genome assembly GCA_022836975.1 of Wolbachia sp. GTDB lineage: Bacteria > Pseudomonadota > Alphaproteobacteria > Rickettsiales > Anaplasmataceae > Wolbachia. The sequence continues at coordinate 319 of JAIXMJ010000186.1, read as the reverse complement.
ATGCAACTGAAACAGTAGTAGAAAGACCTAAAAAAAGCAGAGGAAGTTTTACTCAGGAAAGAAGAAAAAGCAGACTATAAAAACACAGATGATTGTGGCAAAAGAAAGTAAGAGCCTGTTCACAATCTTTTTTTAACCAGAACATTTTCTCTATCCTCATTCGGTTTTTTACCCCATTTCTTGAAATAGTCGTAACAATTGTGCCATTTTGGAAACTCTTTTGGTAGCATTCACCACTGACAGCCACTTTTTCATCAGCACACCACAAAATAACTCCAAGTTTTCTTGGTTTCCTCTTCTTCTTCCGTACGCTTTCTAA
>JAIXMJ010000185.1 GCA_022836975.1 Wolbachia sp. | reverse complement strand
GCATTTAGGAATTTTTTGAAAAATAGTTTGATCCACAATCAACGCATTTCCCTCTGGTAAATCTTCTCCATTCTGAATATTTGGTCCAACTACAAGAATACTACCTACAGCTTGCGGAATAGAGGAAATCTCATAAAGATAGAAATTATCTGAATGATAGGCAGAATCTGCAATTTTAAAAGCATCCGAGCAAATATTGTTAACTGGAGCCTTATAATTTTTATCAAGCCTAGGCCAATTTGTTCCGTCAACCCAAGCAATTTGTACTAAACCAATAAATAAAATAATAAATATTTTATATAGCCGGTTAGAATTATTCATAATTATTGATTTCCATAATATTCCACAATCTGGCAGAATTAGTTGTTACCAAATTTCCAATACTCAAAGTGGTGCCCCTGGCCGGACTTGAACCAGCATGCTCTTGCGAGCAGAAGATTTTGAGTCTACCGCGTCTACCAATTTCACCACAGAGGCACTTGCCAAGCTATTATGGCATGAGTTTTTAATAAGCGCAATAATATTAAATTAGAAATAATGAATGATAGAGCAAAAACTCACATATAATGCTACCGTATTCTCAATAAAACTATTGCTAATACCTTTGCCATTCTATACCTTGT
>JAIXMJ010000184.1 GCA_022836975.1 Wolbachia sp. | reverse complement strand
AAATAAATGGGAAGTAGTCAAATTGTTGGTAGAAAAAGGAGCTGATGTTAATGCTATAGATAGGTATGACGAGGCGGCGTTGCACCTTGCTGCTGAAAGGGGTGAAGGGGATATCGCTAAATGGCTGGTAGAAAAAGGTGCTAATGTTAACCCGTCTTTGGCCACGGTTGTAAAAATACAACATCGATGTTTTCATCTCTATCTATGACGAAATAGCTTTGATCGATACTTTTTGTGCTGGGAGAGATTTTTCAGCTTATAAGCAACACATATGTGCAAACGATTTTCGGGTTAACTTTACTAAAAATGAGAAAAACTTAAAAAAAGAAAATGTAACGTTTTTTATGAAAATTTCGCAATTCTTGGTACCTCGCACGAAATCTTATTTTCAACTTTTCTCGCGATTCCTGAGGGCCCCAAAAAAGCTTTTATACACTTTATTTAGGTTTTTAATAGCGGGGAATCCGAATTTGAAGTCCTTTTTAAGTTTTGAGTGAAGTTTTGTGGTTTTCTGATGACTTCGAAAAATCGAGTCACGGTCTTTGGCAGCTATTTTTCGGCCCGAAATTTGAGGTTCTAAAAGTTTTCTTTTTGCCTGATATGCTATTCACACCACAATTAACATGTTTTTCATAAAAAATCAATAAAAAAAAATTCCGGCCAAAAACGGGTTAAAAAACAAA
>JAIXMJ010000183.1 GCA_022836975.1 Wolbachia sp. | reverse complement strand
CCCAGGTAATTTATCTTTTATTCTTTCCCACTGCTCATCTTTCAGATCATATAACATCTTTCCCTCTCAAAAAATACTATTTTAACTCTAATCTTATTTAATGTCGACACTACCTAGGTTGCCATTGTGTGCTATAGCGAAATCACCAAAATTACCGCTACCTATAAATGGCTGTGCTCCTACTTTACTTCCACTGGTAGCATATCTAACATGGCCTATGGCGTAATTACCTGGTAAAGACCGTTTTATTTCGTCTATACTGTCTAAGAGCCTGTACGCGATCTATAAATATGGTGAGATGAGTATAGTTGAAGTAAGGTGAACTATGAGAAACATATACCCAAGATCATGAAAAATTCGAAAAGATTAGGTTAATTTTAGAAAGCGTACGGAAGAAGAAGAGGAAACCAAGAAAACTTGTAGTTATTTTGTGGTGTGCTGTGAAAAAGTGGCTGTCAGTGGTGAATGCTGCCAAAAGAGTTTCCAAAATGGCGCAATTGTTACGACTATTTCAAGAAATGGGGTAAAAAACCGAATGAGGATAGAGAAAATGTTCTGGTTAAAAAAAGATTGTGAACAGGCTCTAGGTAGTGTCGACATTAAATAAAAACAGAGTTAAAATAGTATTTTTTGAGAGGGAAAGATGTTATACGACCTGAAAGATGAGCAGTGGGAAAGAATAAAAGATAAATTACCTGGGA
>JAIXMJ010000182.1 GCA_022836975.1 Wolbachia sp. | reverse complement strand
ATTTGAAAAATGAAAAAGCTTTACACGATTATCTATTTAATTATATAGCGGATTCTGCTAGCCTAATTAATAAAAATAATACTGCAGAACCTATAATATTACGGCCTCTTGTTGGAAAAATTAGACGTTTCAGTGAAATTATTAAGTCCATTAATATAAAATTACATATTAATATCTTACAATTATTGGCCTTATCAGGCATATTTTCCGCTAAAATCTGGCAGGACCGAACTTTAATGAATACAGCGATCCGGCTATTTCTAGATAATGTAAAAAATCTAACTAATAATGTCTGGGAAATAGAGGCTTTAGGCGATAAAATCATTGTGAAGCAGCAATCTGCCGAATCTACTGACCAAAATATTATAGAAGAACATTTTATTCATACTCCCATTATATCGGAATTAAGCGCGTTAGCGAGTGAATTACAGCCTATTTTTAACGGGCAATTATTGCTGTCTTACAAGAATAACGAGGTTGTTGTTAATTCACCTCTACAATTGTTAGAAGTAATGGTAACTTTAGGGCAAAAAGGTATTTCTTTGCAGAGATTTAAGGGTCTTGGTGAAATGAATGCAGAGCAGCTATCGGAGACTACTTTAAGTCCTGCAACTCGTACCTTATTACAGGTAAGGATCCAACACGAAGACGAGGCTGAGGCTATATTTTCTACCTTAATGGGAGATGTAGTAGAGCCCAGACGCGAATTCATTCAGAAAAATGCTT
>JAIXMJ010000181.1 GCA_022836975.1 Wolbachia sp. | reverse complement strand
AATCTATATTACTAGAGCTAATATAGGAGATCGTAATGCTGCTATTGAAATGGTTGGTAGAGCAAGAGAAAATCTCTCCAAAGTTCAGAGTATACTGGTTGATGCAGGTTATACAGGAGAAAATTTTGCAACTCAAATAAAGACAATTATTGGTGCAACGGTTAAAGTCATAAAGCGCAATGAGCCACATTTATTTGTTGTATTGCCACAAAGGCGGGTTGTAGAACGGTCTTTTGCCTGGCTAGATAAATGTAGGAGGCTATGGAAGAACTGTGAAAGAAAGCTTAATACTAGTCTGCAAATGGTCGTTTTAGCTTTTTCTGTTCTCTTGCTAAAAAGATTGTGAACAGGCTCTTAGGGTTGCTACTCGTTATGATAAATTAGCCATCACTTTCTTATCTTTTGTTCATATTGCTGCTATTTATCTTTGGTTGAAATAAATGTCGACACTACCTACTCCCTTATTTATTTCTTTTCACTTATTTTTTTGTAGCTTTGCAGAGGGTCTAATGATATCATGGCATGATCTTCCATGGAGAGTGGGATACGATTTATGCAAGATATAAGAGATGGAGTGAAAATTTTTCTATTACTTTATCCACCGTAATATCCTCATTCTCTTGCAAAAATTTCCTAAATTTATCTAGGGTGTGTCGTCATGAGATCTTGGCCCACATTAACAAAGCTTTAAGTGAAAGGCCAGCCATATACGATCGTGCATTTTTAGCATATCTGGTGGCTATTCCTCGCCATTCTTTA
>JAIXMJ010000180.1 GCA_022836975.1 Wolbachia sp. | reverse complement strand
CTGAACTCTTGATCCGGATCAACGCTGATCGAGGTTAAATTGATCCGGATCTAATAATCGTTGTTCTACAGTTGTGTTCAATGCAGTAGTTTCTACATTATTGATTTCACTATTTGGTAAACAAACTGCCTGAACAAAATTACCACTCAAATTTTCTATTTCCTCATTTATTTTCTTTAAGCGTTGTTTAGAATTTTCGTCGTTTTCCTTTTTCAGAGCTTCTACCTCAATTTTTAACTGGATAATTTTTCTGTCAAGTTCATCAATAACTTCTGGCTTACTATCCATTTCAATTCTCACTCGACTTGCCGCTTCATCTATTAAGTCGATTGCTTTATCAGGCAAAAATCTATCGGTAATATATCTATTAGATAATGTTGCAGCAGAAATTATTGCACCATCGGTAATTCTAATACCATGATGTACTTCATACCTTTCTTTCAACCCTCTTAAAATTGAAATAATATCACCCATATACTCCTGAGGAATATATGGGTGATATTATGGGTGATATAAATAGTAGAAGAGGGCAGGTTTCAAGTATGGAAGCGCGTAATAATAGTACGGCAATTCTTGCTTTTGTACCATTAGCAAATATGTTTGGATATATTAACGCTTTACGCTCTATGTCGCAGGGAAGGGCTCAGTATAGTATGCATTTTTCTTGTTATGAACAAGTACCACAATATGTGGTTGATGAATTAAAGTTAAATTAGAGGTAATTATGACGCAAGAAGTAAGGGCATTTGTAAAGGTCAGAA
>JAIXMJ010000018.1 GCA_022836975.1 Wolbachia sp. | reverse complement strand
CAAAAGAGTTTCCAAAATGGCGCAATTGTTACGACTATTTCAAGAAATGGGGTAAAAAACCGAATGAGGATAGAGAAAATGTTCTGGTTAAAAAAAGATTGTGAACAGGCTCTAAGACTTTCAAAGGTCTTGCGCCTTATCAGTGTTCCTGAATTATTTAGACTTATGAATTATTTATACTTCATCCATTCCATCTTACCTTGGAACCATATACCTAACCTATTTTTACATAATACTTGCTATTTTTAAAAAGAATTCTGACGTTTTTTATCCCGTGTTTACGTAGTGAAGATGTTGTTGATTTGGCAGCAGCAATGTTTTCAAAATATGCAATATATCCTGTGCTTTCAGGTCTCGCTTGTTTCGGGTAATGTTTAAGTATAGTATTGTTATATTGCTTTCTATAAGTCGGATTATTTTTTATAAGTTGTTCTGATTGCTTCTTAAGATATTCAACTTTAACTCTTGTGAGTCCTTCTTTATGAAATTCCAAAATTTTTGCTGCTTTTTCTGATAGATCTATTATTCTACCTGGATAAAATGGCCCTCTATCATTTACCCTTACTACAAGTTTTTTACCATTTTTTAAATTTGTTACACGTACAAAGCATGGCAGTGGTAATGTTTTATGTGCAGCAGTTATTGCGTGGCGATCAAAAATTTCGCCATTTGCTGTCAATGTGCCATGTTCTTCCATACCATACCAAGATGCTATCCCGATTTCTTCATAAGAAGAGTAGTTTTTTGGGTGATATGCAGTACCATTAATTGTGTAACTATTACCAACTTTGTAATGACCAGGTTGATTAAAATATTGATTATTATCAAAATGGCAACGACTTGTTAATGCACATGCAAAAAATAAAAATATTAATCTGCCTACCACGTACTATATTTACTGTTATGGAATTCTACAGTATACTCCGGTTCAATTGCTGAGTAAATTTATAAAAAGTGTACATTATAGGTATAGGTGGAATAGGAATGAGTGCTATTGCCGAAATTCTTTATCACCTTCACTATCGTGTGCAAGGTAGTGATTTATATTTGAATAACAATATAGAGAGATTAAAAAGACTTGGTATAGAAGTATATATTGGTCATAATGCCAACAATATTGATTGCGCAAATACAGTCATATATTCATCTGCAATCAGATCTGATAATGTGGAATTAGTTGCTGCAAGAAAAGCTAATAAGGTTATAATGCGTAGATCTGAAATTCTTGCAAAACTTATGGAAGATAAATATGTCATAGCGGTTTCAGGATCAAGCGGGAAAACTACAACCACAGCCATGATTGCATCTATACTTGATTGTGCAGGGGTTGATGCAACTGTTATAGTAGGAGGAATATTGAATGCTTATAAAAGCAACGCAAAATTTGGTAATGATAACGTATTCTTGATTGAAGCTGATGAATCAGATGGTACTATGTTGAGAATTCCTGCAGATATTGCAGTCATAACTAGTGTGAATGATGAACATATAGATTATTACGGTACATCTGATAATATTAAGCATGCGTTTTGTCAATTTATTGGTAAGGCAGAATATGCTATACTGCCAGATTCTGTAAATATTGGATACTTTGGAGATAATTTAACAACGTTTGGGTTACAGAATGCTGATGTAAAGGCTATGAATATTAGGCAATATAATAATAGTTTGGAATTTGATATATTAGTACCCGCTCAGGGGAAGAATATGGAGAATGTGGTACTGTTAAATGCATTGGGCATGCATAAAATAAGTAATGCATTAGCTGCAATATCAGCCGCAATAAGGTTTGGGATAAACGAGGAAAACATTAGAAAAGGTTTACAGGAATTTAAAGGGGTAGAAAGGAGATTTTCTCTTATTGATGAAATTAATGGGATTAAGTTGATTGAGGATTATGCAGGACATCCAGATCAAATAAATGCAGTTTTATCTACTGCTCGCTCTATTACAAATAAGAAAGTGCTAGGGGTTATTGGACTATCTCGTTTTATTCGAGTGCGTAATTTCTTTAATGAATATATAAAAGTCTTCAAATTATTTGATTATGTTATCCTTATTCCTATTTATCCACAAGAAGATCAGGTTATTTTAGGGTATGATATATATAATATACAGAGGATCCTAATGCACAATGGTTTTAATAATGTAAAAATTATGAATGATTCTCTGCTAATTTCATCTTTTATTAGTGATTTTGCGAATTCAGGGGATATAATACTGTTTATTGGTGGTGGCAGTAATATAGCTAAATTAGCTAAAGAAGTTTATGCAAGGATGAAATGACAACAAGAGTAATTAAAAAGATATCTGCACGAGAAATCTTAGATAGTAGGGGATGCCCTACTGTTGAAGTAGACATTGAATTATGTGACGGCATAATTGGCAGGGCATCTGTACCATCAGGAGCTTCTACTGGTAAATTGGAAGCATTGGAGCTTAGAGATCTGGATGAAAAAAGATACTTTGGTAGAGGGGTGCTTAAAACTATTAACGCAATAAATGCTATAATAGCAAAAGAAATAATAGGAATGGAAGTTGCTAATCAAAGCATGATAGATGAAACATTAATAGGCATTGATGGTACTAAAAATAAATCTAAGCTTGGGGCAAACACAATCTTAGCTGTCTCTCTCGCTGTTGCGAAAGCTGCTGGAAATAGTTTAGGCATTCCGTTATATAGATATCTAGGAGGGATGCATTCAAAAGTTATGCCAGTCCCATTAATTAATGTTATTAATGGTGGACTGCATGCAGATAATAGATTAGATTTTCAAGAGTTTATGATTCTTCCTGTTGGTGCTCACACTTTTAATGAAGCGCTCAGAACTTCTGCAGAAGTATTTCATAGTTTACGTAATATAATGAAAAAGAGGGGTTATGTTACCAATGTAGGAGATGAAGGTGGATTTGCTCCAGACATTGAAAAAAGTGAAGAAGCACTGAATTTGATCATTGACTCTATAGAATCAGCTGGTTATTCTACGATGAATGATTTTAAGTTGGGGCTTGATGTTGCTTCATCTGCTTTTTATAAAAATAAAGTTTACAAATTTGAAAATAGAGAGTTAACTTCAGATGAACTATCTCAATATTATTGTGATTTAGTGACAAAATATCCTATAATTTCTATAGAAGATCCAATGAGTGAGGAAGATTATGAAGGTTGGAAGTTGCTTACTGCTAACCTTGGAAACAAAGTTCAGTTAGTGGGGGATGATTTATTTGTTACAAACTGTGAATTAATAGATCATGGTATAAAACAGAAAATGGCTAATGCTGTATTAATTAAGCCAAACCAGATCGGAACATTAACAGAAACTTTTGATGCCATAGAAATGGCACGTTCAAATGGTTATAAGGTTATTGTTTCACACCGTTCAGGGGAGACAGAAGACACGGCTATATCACATATAGCTGTTGCATCAAATTGTGGCCAGATAAAGGCTGGGTCGCTATCACGTTCAGAACGATTAGTGAAATATAATGAATTGATAAGAATCGAAGGCTTATTAGGAAAAAGTGCTCGGTATGAGTTTTGTAGATGAAGTAAGGTTATATTTAAAGGCTGGAGATGGCGGGAATGGGTGTGTAAGTTTTCGTCGGGAAAAGTTTGTTGAATTTGGTGGACCAGATGGTGGTAATGGTGGTAGGGGAGGTAGCGTAATTTTGAGAGCTGATCAAAATCTCAGTACTTTGCTTGATCTTTGCTATAGACGGTACATAAGTGCTGAAAGTGGAAAAAATGGTACAGGGAGAAATAAGTCTGGTGCTAATGGTAAGGATACGGTGCTTAATGTTCCGGTTGGTACGCAAGTGATTGATGAAGATAGCCAAGATGTTATAGCGGATCTTGATCAACATGGCACAGAATATCTAGTAGTGTATGGAGGTAAGGGGGGTCTCGGTAATATTAATTTTAAATCTTCTACTAATAAAGTTCCAAGGCGTTTTACTTATGGAGTTTCTGGTGAAGAAAAATGTATATTATTAAAACTAAAAATTTTATCCGATGTTGGCATTATTGGTATGCCGAATGCAGGTAAATCACAATTTTTAAATCGTTGCTCTAATGCGGATTCGAAAGTAGGTAATTATCCATTTACTACATTAAGGCCACATCTTGGGGTTATAAAGATAGACCATAATACAATTGTAATGGGAGATATTCCTGGCATAATTGCTAATGCTCATCTTGGAGTTGGTCTGGGTCATAAATTTTTAAAACATATAGAAAGATGTAAAATACTAGTGCATTTAATTGATGCCACGAATGATAATGTAATTTCTACGTATAATTCCACCCATAATGAATTGATGTGCTATAATAAATGTCTTGCTCAGAAGGAAGAAATATTGATCTTAAACAAATGTGATTTGCTAGAGGAACAGGAAATTCTGGATAAAAAAAATCATCTGGCTAATTATTTGGGTAAGGAAGTATTGAGTTTATCTATCAATGATGATATGCAACCTATTTTAAGGTCATTATATGCAAAGCTTCAGACTAAAGAAATTCCAAGGTATGACCCTTTTGAAAATGTGTAATCTGGAAGTATAAATATTAATAGCTGTATGTCTAGATTGTATTTCTTACGGTAGATTTTGCTATGGAACCTAATAATATGTGGAGAGATGGCTGAGTGGTTTAAAGCACACGTTTGGAGGGCGTGCACATATGTAAGTATGTCGAGGGTTCGAATCCCTCTCTCTCCGCCAATAAGAATAGTTTTTCAGTTTCGTCAAAGGAGAGGTAAATTTGTCCTTGAGGTTATAAAAAGTCAAATTGACAGGAATTTTGCAGTTGAAGATTATAATGAAACCGTAAGTAATGTATCAATTCAAATGAGCTGCTAAGAAACAATAGCAGGTAAATTTTGAATAGCTCTACTTCACATGAATGAATGATCAACTTTGTAGAGCTTTTGTTGATGGTTCTCCTATATAATCTTCTTTCTGTTCTGAATCAGAACATTATGCAAATACAGCAAAAATATCATTCACACAAAGATGTTATTCAGTTGATAAACAACATATAACAGGTGCATGATCAGATGGATTTTCCAACTTACGCAGTTTTTCATAGATGTAACATGCTTCTAGCCTATCTATTGCCTGTGGAGATAATAAGATATGATCTATTCTCATTCCCTGATTCCTTCTTAAGGAGTTACCTTGATAATGCCACCAGCTAAATTGCTGTAAATCTGGATTAGATATTCTAAATGCATCGGTAAATCCGAGATTAAAGATAGTTCTTAATTTCTCGCGTTCATTTATGTGGAAACAAACTTGATCCTCTAGTATATGTGGATCAAAGACATCCATATCATCTGGTGCAACATTGTAATCTCCAGCTACAACAATAATTTCTTCGTTCTTTAGTAATTTATCCATCCTTACAATCAGCTTGTCGAGAAAGCTTAATTTATATTCAAAAGCATTACCGCCATTTGGCACATACACGCTTACGAGTCTGATATTATAGTGATCATATTTTACTATGCACTCTATATAACGTGCATCCTGATGACTTTCTACAAGATCTACTCTCAACTTTTCTAATATTGGATATTTAGATAAAACACATACTCCGTTTTTTGCAGTCTGTCCATAAATAGCATGTTTATATTCCTGAATTTCTAGATCAGGGAACTGCTCTTCTGTACATTTTATCTCCTGTAATAAAACTATATCTATCTGATGATCAATTATAAAGCTACGTAGCTGATCCGTTCTTTTACGTATAGAGTTTACATTCCAGCTAGCAATTTTTAACATTAGCAGCCTTTATTAATTGTATCAATTAAACTCTCTTTAGTGGGCAACCTTGATATCAGAATTTTCTTCCATTTGATTGTTTTTAAGTTATCGGCAATGTTTTTACTCATAGCATATGCTACCATATTGGTCATTATATCGGACAATTGACTCTTTAAGATTAACGAGCAGAATATTCTGGCTGTATGTGCGGATAAAAAAATGATATCGTTAACTTTGCTGGTGGATAATAGGTTTTTACATCTATGCGATAGATTTTTTTTAGCAATCATTTTATAAAGTATAACTTCTCTTACGTTAAAGCCTGCATCAAATAATTTTTTTTTTAGGTCGCATGATACTTCTTGTCCCCTTATATATAAAAATTTTACTTCACGTGAGTAAAGATTTTTGATAAGCGATATGAGATCATCAATATTACCATCGGCAGATATCACTTCAGCGAAACCAAGGTCTTTTGCTGTTTGCATTGTTGTACTACCTACTGTAACAATTGAAAGGTCATCTACCTTGTACATATGACTCAAAGCTCTCACGCTATTCTTGCTTGTAGATATTACAACGTCAAACTCATACTCGGAGACATTAGGGTGTAGATATCTTAATGTTAGAATTGGTTCGATGTATACTTTATATCCATACTTTTTTAGAGCATATCGTGTATCTAACGAATCTAATAAAGGTCTAGTTAATAAAATAGATTTCATTTTTTCCAATATGACCCTCTGTTATTATACAGACTCTATTAAAATGGCAAAGATAAAATATAAAGCTAATTTTTCTATTGAAATAGCTTTTCCATTTTTCTGGACGTAGCTTTAGCTTCTAAAGTTTCTGTTGTGTATAATGGATAAATCACTACAATAAGCTAAGATAAACTATGTATAAAGCTTATGCAAGATGATATCAAAAAAAAAGAAAGTAGGTTAGCAGAAAGCAAAGGCATATTAAGTTGGATAGAATATAGGTTACCTATTTTTTCCTTTCTAAAGGATTTAGCTTCTTATCAAGTCCCAAAGAATTTAAATTATGCATGGAATTTTGGTTCTTTAGCAGGTATTGCTCTGGTTTTACAAATCGTTACAGGGATATTTCTTGCGATGCATTATACTCCACATGTTGATCATGCATTTGATAGTATAGAATATATAATGCGTAACGTAAATTATGGGTGGTTGATACGTTATACTCACGCTGTTGGAGCATCAATGTTTTTTATGGTAGTCTACGTGCATATAATGCGAGGTCTATATTATGGATCATATAAAAAACCAAGAGAGATGGTGTGGTTTATTGGAATATTCATATTTTTTACAATGATGGCTACTGCCTTTATGGGTTACGTACTTCCTTGGGGGCAAATGAGTTTTTGGGGTGCAACAGTAATAACGAGTATATTTTCTGCAATACCTATAATAGGTGATCAAATAGTTATCTGGTTACTCGGTGGTTTCTCTGTTGATAATCCAACCTTGAACCGCTTTTTTGCGCTGCATTATTTATTACCGTTTATTATTGTTGCCTTGGTAATGTTACATATTATAGCTCTGCATAGATTTGGATCTGGTAATCCAACCGGAATAGAAGTAAAATCATGCAAAGATACCATACCCATTTATCCATATTATATTGCTAAAGATTGCATAACTTTTGGCCTATTTTTTGTGGTTTTGTTTGCCTTTGTGTTTTACGCTCCTAATTATCTTGGACATCCTGATAATTACATAGAAGCTGATCCTATGGTTACTCCACAGCATATAGTGCCAGAATGGTATTTTCTTCCTTTCTATGCAATGTTGCGTTCAATACCCAATAAATTTTCTGGGGTAGCAGCAATGTTTTCCTCTATTATAATCTGGTTTCTTTTGCCATGGCTTGATAGATCTGAAGTAAAAAGTGGTACTTATCGTCCAGTGTTTAAAGTGTTCTTCTGGATTTTTATTATTAATTTTCTTATGTTGGGATGGTTAGGAGGGCAAGAAGTTAAAGAACCATATATCACATTAAGTAGGGTATCTACATTTTATTATTTTGCATATTTTATAATCGTTCTTCCACTTCTCGGTAAGTATGAAAAACCAAGAGCATTACCAAAAACTTTGAGTGAGGAGGTAAAATAGTGCCGATTAAAATTATGTTTTTCATACTGCTATTTATTCAGTCTGCATTTGCGGAGGAATTTAAGCCATTACCAAATAAAAAGGTGAATTGGAAATTTAAGGGGATCACAGGGTATTTTGATAGAGAATCAGTGCAACGTGGCTATAAAGTATATAAAGAAGTTTGTGCTGCATGTCACTCAATGAAAAGAATAGCTTTTCGTAATTTAAAAGATATCGGTTTTTCTGAGGAAGAAGTCAAACAGATTGCATCCTCTTACCAAGTGAAAGATGGTCCAAATGATTTAGGAGAGATGTTTGAAAGGAATGGTATCCCTTCAGATTATTTTGTTGCTCCGTTTCATAATAAAGAGGCAGCTGCAGTTGCAAACCATGGTGTCGCACCACCAGATTTATCGCTCATTATTAAAGCAAGGCATGATGGTGCAAATTATGTCTACTCGTTGCTTACTGGTTATCAAGATGGTGAACATAGTGAAGATGGTTTATATACTAATCCATATTTTCCAGCAGGTAAACTAGCTATGGCACCACCGTTGTCTGAAGGACTTGTACAATATGATAGTGATAAACAAGCTACAGTGGAACATATGGCATATGATGTAGTGAATTTTTTGCAGTGGGCTGCAGAACCAGAGCTAGAGTATAGACATAAACTAGGACTAAAAATTATTTCTTATTTTGTTGTTTTAACAATATTATTCATATTGACTAACAATAAGTTGTGGCAAAACCTTTACAAAAAAAAGCATTAAGAAAAAATTGTACCATAAAGCTTTAGTAATTCATTTATATGGATAACATAGAGAGCAAAAGCCAGCCCAGGCATATTTGTTTTGATGAGGTATTGAACGATTCTTGCCATATATAGCACTTACATTAAAGGATGTAAGATAAGAAATATAGCCCTTCCATTAAAGGATGTAAAATAAGGAATAAGGGAGGAAAAAATGCCAGGAACATATAGTAAGGAAAAAAGCAATGCAGGCTTTGGATGAAGAGAAAAGGTAGAACAACAGCAGCAAAAAGGCGGCATCAGGACCAGAAGGAGCATTCCTATATTCAGATCTTTGTGTCAAGTTGTTGATTCTGGTTTCATATAAGATCTTCTGGCTATTGCAAGAAGTGCTATAAATTCTATGAATACTTTTTAAGCGCGTATATACTTTTAAGCACGTGTATACTTTTTTATTAGTAAAATTAAAAAATATGATATTAAAAAAATTAATACTAGAATCTGAGAAAGGAGGGGGTGGTGACAGAATCGATAAGCAGCATGCGAAAGGTAAGCTCACTGCTAGAGAAAGACTGAGTGTGTTACTGGATAAAGATTCATTCATAGAATATGATAAATTTGTTAAGCATAGTGCTGTTGATTTTGGTATGGAAAATATTAACTTTTTGGGAGATGGTGTTGTTATTGGACATGGCACCATTTTTAGCAGAAAGGTTTTTGTCTATTCACAAGATTTTACAGTTTTTGGTGGGTCACTTGGTGCGTCACATGCAAAAAAAATATGTAAGATTATCGATATGGCAATCAATGCTAAAGTGCCAGTAATTGGGCTCAATGATTCTGGAGGAGCAAGAATTCAAGAAGGGGTAAATGCTCTTGCAGGCTACGGAGAAATTTTTCAGAGGAATGTTGATGCATCTGGAGTGATACCTCAAATATCATTAATTATGGGACCATGTGCTGGCGGTGCAGTTTATTCTCCTGCCTTAACTGATTTTACTTTTATGGTGAAGAATAGTTCATATATGTTTATTACTGGACCAGATGTAGTAAAAAAGGTTACGTATGAAAATGTAGATCATGAGAGCCTTGGTGGCTCTAAAGTGCATACAAGTAGGACAGGAGTGGCGGATTATGCATTTAATAATGATATTGAAATGCTATTAAAGGTACGAGAATTTTTTAATTTTCTGCCGTCAAATAATCAGGAGCAGTCAAGAGTTCTGCCCAGTAATGATCAAATAGAATATAGTGATGACTCTTTAAATACTTTAGTTCCTATTAATCCTAATACCCCATACGATATGTATGAGCTTATTGAAAAGATTTGTGATAAAAGAAAGTTCTTTGAATTAAAACCTGATTTTGCCCGTAACATAATTATTGGTTTTGGTAGAATTAATGGTAACACAATAGGTATTGTTGCAAATCAACCTATGCATCTTGCTGGATGTTTGGATATTGACTCTTCTAGAAAAGCTGCAAGATTTGTGAGATTTTGTGATGCATTTAATATTCCGCTTATTACGTTAATAGACGTGCCTGGGTTCTTACCTGGTACAACTCAGGAATATAATAACATAATACAGCATGGGGCAAAATTACTTTACGCATATGCTGAAGCAAGTGTTCCAAAGATTAGTCTGATAGTGAGAAAAGCATATGGTGGTGCATATATTGTAATGAACTCTAAGCATTTAAAAGGTGATATAAATTATGCTTGGCCCACTGCTGAAATAGCTGTCATGGGTCCTGAAAGTGCTGTAGAAATAATATTTCGTCGTGAAAAAAACAAACAGGAATTAATTAAAGAGTATAAAGAAAAATTTGCGAATCCATTTTTCGCTTCATCTTATGGTTATATAGATGATGTGATAATGCCGAGTAAGAGTAGGTATCACATTTATAAAGCTCTTGAAATATTAAGAAATAAGAAAGTGGTGAAGCCGTGGAAAAAGCATGATAACTTACCTCTGTAACCCGCACTATGTGTTATCCAGCACAGAGAGTAGAAGGCCTGTTCTTTTTCATGGAATATGAAATTATGGTAGGGTATATCGTCATAAGATTTGAGCCCACATTAATAAAGCTTTAAGGGAAAGGGCAGCCATATACGATCGTGCATTTTTAGCATATCTGGTAGCTATTCCTCGCCATTCTTTAAATTTTTGAAATGTATTATATCTGAGTTTATATAGATCCTTGTCTATTTTTCTTGGAATTTTCCTGTTCCTCTTTGGTGAAATTACAGGGTTTATGCTTGATTTTCTTGCTAAATNTATAATACGATTCGTATCGTAAGCTTATAAGGTGTTCTGCATCTATGTCTTGGGTTAATTNATCAGCNTGAGTACAATCATGTCTGGAACCTTCTGTAATAATAATTCTGACCGGCATACCATGCGCATCCACGGCCATATGTACCTTTGCCACTTTTGTCCTACCTATCATCTGATCTTTTTCTTTTGCTCCAAGTCCAGCCTTATGTACTTTAACATAGGTAGAATCTATAATCAGCCACTCAAGATCAATAAAAACTTTCAATAAATCTTCCCATATCACGCCACCTGCAAAACCTCCTGTGTACATTCTTCCAATGGCCATAATCGGGTGGTCCATGGTGCACCGGTTCTAAATATCCACATTACTGCATTTATGAATGTCCTGTTATCCTTTGCAATCCCTCCCCAGATCACTCTTCTTCCAGGCAGATGACCTTCTAATTTACCCCACAATTTGTTACTTATATCATGCCTTTTATGACTTAATTCTGTATCCATCTTTCCTAACCCTTAAATTCTTTCATTCATTATATAAACTTTTGACATTTAGTCAATCAGTATCTTGCGACGACACACCCTAATACTTTTCTATATATTTATCTGTATAACCATATATCATATGTATATATATAATATTGGTTTTGAAAATGAACTTAAAATATGAAAATTTTTATGTCCTAGGAGATAGCTTATCTGATAATGGTGCATTTGTTNAGATTTTAAGNAAAATNATCTAAATTGAAATAAAAAATACCAAAATACCGTCTTATATTATCTCTATTCTACTAAAAAGCTTATACAAATGATTCTAATGTGCTGAAAAACTTGTTTATTAAACTCAGAATCATATTAAAATCAAATAGTTTTGGTATGAAAATTACTATTATATTGTCCATAAATTTCTAATTAAAACTGAAAAAAACGTATTTTAGCTATATATATTGATCTTAAATTAAATGTTATAATATTAATATTACTTTATTGACTTTGATTACACTAAAACAATAATTGAATTTTAAATAAGCTTAATAAGTAGAATAAAAAATGCTTTGATACTGTAAATTTATATAATTGGAATTACTAATTCACACGAAAAATTTTAAAATGTGATATCTGTTAAGAAGGTAAAATATGATATTACGGACTCTGGATGTCTGGAATTTATAATGAAAGCTCAATTTTAAGAATGCTTGTATTGTAAAGGAACGATTTTATGTAATATTTATTCATTTTTAAGGAAGTTAATTTGAATATTGATAATTATTCTTTAAGTCAAATCATGATTTTTTA
>JAIXMJ010000179.1 GCA_022836975.1 Wolbachia sp. | reverse complement strand
ATTTTTAACTTGACTGCTAGCAAAAAATAGCCTCCTGGTACAGGAAAAAGCTATTTAGCAAAAGCTTGTGCTACTGAAGCTAAAGGAACGTTTTTCTCAATAAGTTCATCAGACTTGGTATCAAAATGGCTTGGAGAATCCGAAAGATTGGTTCGTAGCTTATTTGAGTTAGGAAGAGCTCAAAGACCAAGCATAATATTTATTGATGAAATTGACGCAGTAGGTAGACAAAGAGGCGCTGGCTTAGGTGGAGGTCATGATGAAAGAGAACAAACACTAAATCAATTGTTAGTTGAAATGGATGGTTTTGAATCTAATGAAGGCGTAATAATAATTGCTGCAACTAACCGTGCTGATGTTCTAGACAAAGCACTTCTCAGACCTGGTCGTTTTGACCGTCAAGTAGCAATATCTCTACCTGATATTAACGGACGTGAAAAAATATTAAACACACATATAAAAAATGTATCCATTGCTCCTGACGTAAATATTAGAATAATTCCCTCCCTGCGGCCCGGCGACCTGCTGCGGGCCGTGTTCCGTGGCGAGTTCTCCGACACCGGTGGAACGTTCACCGTGGCGGGTCGCGTGTGGCGTCACGTCGCGGTGGGCGCGTTGAAGGTGGGCCTGCACCCTCCCTCTGACGTGGAGGGTCAGGTGAACCCGGATCTGGTGTCTGTGCAGGTCCTGGTGCGGGCGAAAGGCATCGCCGGCCCCGCCGGCCCCGCCGATGGCCACAAGGCGCGCGCCGAACGGGCCGAACGCCTCGTCCAGCTCCTCACCGCCTACGGC
>JAIXMJ010000178.1 GCA_022836975.1 Wolbachia sp. | reverse complement strand
CGATGCTGCTTGGAATGGACACTTGGATACTGTCAAGTGGTTGGTAGAAAAAGAAGCTGATTTACAAGCTGAAACTATCGATGGAAGGACAGTGTTGCACCGGGCTGCTTGGAATGGACACTTGGATCTCGTTAAGTGGTTGATAGATAAAGGTGCTGATGTTAATGCTAAAGAAAGCGATGGCACAACTGTGCTGCATTCCGCTGCTTCTAGTTGTAATTTGGACCTTGTCAAGTGGCTGCTAGAGAAAGGTGCTGAGATTACTCCTATCTTTGGTAAAAAGCCAAAGAAAAAGTCGTGAACTTTTTTAAGAATTAAAAATGTATTGAAAAGTAAAGTAATGTTTATGTTTCCTCTAATTGAAATAGTTCTTTTGTTTTGTTTATATTGTAAAATAAAAACTTAGCATGATATCCTTAAAAAGCGATAAACCTCCTCAATCGCAAAAGCTTATATAATGAATAAAAATCTTTGTTAGAATTCAATTTTGTAGAAGCTTTAAATTGTACGTCAAATAACATAAAACAATAGTTATTTGCTGTTTTAACAGTAAAATATTTATTGCTGTTGTCTTTATGAAATAAAGATTGTTCTTATATCTGCTTTCATGAATTAGATGAATTTATGATTTCTGAACAAAATATTCTTTGTTCATANTGAATCATAGTTATGAATTTTTTATTGAGTGTTTCGATTAATACAGTCCCTGCTCAAAGCAATAGAGACACTTTGATTTTTGTTGCATTTTCTAATTTAAACCTCAATAACTTGAGAACGAAAGGTCATATCGAATTATATTTACTATCATTGGAAAGAGAAAGTCTTCCTCAGTAAAAATAATTCCTCTGATGTTCG
>JAIXMJ010000177.1 GCA_022836975.1 Wolbachia sp. | reverse complement strand
CTGCTATAGAAATGGTTTGTAGAGCAAAAAAAAATCTTTCCGAAGTTCGGAATATACTGGTTGATGCAGGTTATACAGGAGAAAATTTTGCAACTCAAATAAAGACAATTATTGGTGTAACTGTTAAAGTAATAAAGCGCAATGAGCTACATTTATTTGTTGTATTGCCAAAAAGATGGGTTGTAGAACGGTCTTTTGCCTGGCTAGATAAATGTAGAAGGCTATGGAAAAACTGTGAAAGAAAGCTTAATACTAGCCTGCAAATGGTCGTTTTAGCTTTCTCTGTTCTCTTGCTAAAAAGATTGTGAACATGCTCTAAGAGCCTGTACGCGATCTATAAATATGGTAAGATGAGTGTAGTTGAAGTAAGAGCTTGTACGCGATCTATGAATATAGTATAAAGAAAAGTGTAGTTGAAATAAGGTAAATTATGAGAAAGATATACCCAAGTGATATAGATCGTGAAAAATTCGAAAAGATCAGGCCAATTTTAGAAAGTGCACGAAAGAAGACGAAGCCAAGAGAACTGGATTTGTATGAGTTATTTTGCGGTGTGCTGTATGTATTAAAAAGTGGCTGTCAGTGGCGAATGCTACCAAAAGAGTTTCCAAAATGGCGTAATTGTTACGACTATTTCAAGAAATGGGGTAAAAAACCGAATGAGGATAGAGAAAATGTTCTGGTTAAAAAAAGATTGTGAACAGGCTCTTAGACCCTCTGCGAAGTATTTTGAGTATGGAGTAGTCCAAAAGTAGAATTAGCTAAAAACCATGTTTTAGATTCACGAGACCAGCTATCATGCGGTCTTTTTACTACTTCTTTGTACTTCATTGCCATATTTTTATTTTAAAAATAATATTCTACTCCCTTATTTATTTCT
>JAIXMJ010000176.1 GCA_022836975.1 Wolbachia sp. | reverse complement strand
ACACTAGTCTTTTCAGATGAAATTAAAAATTTATCTAATGATCAAGTTGTAGAGAGAGTGGCAAAAAACCAAATTAAATTATTTAATTCTCAAAGAAATAGTATCTTAGGAAAAACCAATATATTACAACAACGTGTCAAACAATTACACGATGAACTAACAGGAATAAATTCTCAACTAAATGCTGCTAATAAACAATATGCTTTAATTAGTGAAGAGCTAGAAATGAAAAGGCAATTACTTGATAGTGGACATATAGGTAGAACACATATCTTAGCGTTAGAGAAGCAATTTGATGTAATTAAAGGTAGAGTTGGTCATTAGAAAGAGGCAAATGCTGAACTAAAAGAAATTAGTACAACTATGGATGATTTAAAAGAAAGGATAATAGTGGCTGAAGACGCATTAGCACGTACTGTCATTAGAGCTCCTCAAGATGGTACAGTAACAGATATACGATATCATACAGAAGGTGGTGTAATACAATCTGGTATGCCAATTATGACTATAGTGCCATCAGATGATGACCTAGTAATAGATGCCAAAATTCAAACAAGAAATATAGAAGAAATATTATCAGCACAAAAGGCAGGTAAGAAAATAGTCTCAATTGACGGATTAGAAGGATTAAAGGTAAAAGTACGTTTGACTGCTTACAGTGCACGTAGGTTGAGTGCGATTAATGGTATAGTCAGTCATATTTCTCCAGATGCTTTAGATGATCCAAGACTAGGGCGTTATTATTCGATGCGTGTGGTAATACCAAAACAAGAACTTGCTCAATTTAAGAATGTATACTTATATCCTGGCATGCCAGCAGATGTCTCAATAGTGACACAATCACGTACGTTATTATCATTTCTATTTACACCTATCCTTG
>JAIXMJ010000175.1 GCA_022836975.1 Wolbachia sp. | reverse complement strand
AATATGTAGGAAAAGACCTCTTTATCCGTAAGCTCGTTTTCCGGTTTGGTGACTAAACCTCTTTCTCTGGTGACAAGATCCAAGTTACCACTGGAACCAGCAGAATGCAGCACAGTTGTGCCATCATTCATTGTAGCATTAACATCAGCACCTTTCTCAACCAACCACTTCACAAGATCCAAGTTACCACTGGAAGCAGCTAAATGCAGCACAGTTGTGCCATCATTTTTTTTAACATTATCATCAGCACCTTTCTCTACCAACCACTTAACAAGATCCAAGTTACCACTGGAAGCAGCTAAATGCAGAACACTTTCATCATCCTTTCCTATATCATTAACGTCAGCACCTTTCTCTACCAACCACTTGACAAGATCTAAGTTACCACTGGAAGCAGCTGAATGTAGCACAGTTGTACAATACCAGTCTCTAACATTAAGATCAGCTCCTTTATCTACCAACCACTTAACAAGATCCAAGTTACCACTGGAAGCAACAGAATGCAATGCAGTTGTACAATACCAGTCTCTAGCATTAACATCAGCTCCTTTATCTATCAACCACTTAATAAGGTCTAAGTTACTGCTGGAAACGGCAAAATGCAACACAGTTGCTGATGACTTGCCCCTAGCATTAAGATCAGCACCTTTCTCTACTAACCATTTGACAAGGCCCAAGTTACCACTGGTAGCAGCTGAATGCAGCACAGTTGTTTTACCACAGTCTTTAGCATTAACATCAGCACCTTTTTCTACCAACCATTTAACAAGCAAAGTCTCTTCTTTCCTGGTCAGAAAGTGCATAGCTACAATCTTTCCTGCTCAGAAAGTGCATAGTTCCAATCTATCCTACTCAAAATGTCATAGCTCCAATCTTTCCTACTAAG
>JAIXMJ010000174.1 GCA_022836975.1 Wolbachia sp. | reverse complement strand
CAGTGCCCTTTCCAGTAACGTTTTTATCGTTTGGGGATTGCTTCCTTCCTGGCCACAAGCTGTTGCTAATTTTTCCAATGTTGTAGCCACTTGAATATGGTCAGATCCATAAAGATGTTCTTTAATTGTCAATACCCTTTCTAGTAAAGCTTTTTTCATATTATATTTACCTAACTGTCCATAAGCAATTGCTATGAATTCAAGCCTTGTAGTTGACTGAATATTGTCAGAACCATAATGTTTTTGTTCATAAGTTTTTAATGCCTTTTCCAGCAATGTTTTCATCATTTCAGAATTATTCAAAGCACCATAAGCCCTTCCTAATTTTATAAGTGTTGTAATCACTTGAAAATGATCAGATCCATAATGTTGTTCATCAATTTTACATGTCCTTTCTAACAATGTTTTTGTCAGTTGATAATCACCTGAATCACTATAAGCTTGTGCTAAGTTTTCAAGCATTGGAAGAATTTGAAAATGATCAATCTCATGATTAGAAATTTTCAATGCTCTTTCTAACACTGTTTCCATGGTTTGACGGTCATCTACATCACCATAAATACTTGCTAAACTTCCAAGTGTTGTAGCTACTTGAAAATGATCAGATCCATAATGTTGTTCTTGAATTTTCAATGCCCTTTCCAACAATACTTTCATTGTTTGAGTATCGCCTAAATTACCATAAGCATTTGCTAAATTTATAAGCGTTGTAGCTACTTGAAAATGATCATATCCATAATGTTGTTCTTGAATTTTCAAAGCCCTTTCCAACAACGTTTTCATTGTTTGAGGATCACACAAATCACCATAAGCATTCGCTAAGTTTCCAAGTGTTGTAGCTACTTGGAAATGATCAGTTCCATAATGTTGTTCATTAATTTTCAAAGCCCT
>JAIXMJ010000173.1 GCA_022836975.1 Wolbachia sp. | reverse complement strand
TCAAGGAACAATTCAATCTGCAATTATTAACATTGATGATATGATCACAGCTGCTAACAATGGAAACTGGACACTTGTAAAGAAGATGGTAGAGCAAGGAGCTGATGTTAATGCTAGAGATAGATATGACCGGACAGTGTTGGAAAGAGCTGCTAGGAATGGAGACTTGGACACTGTCAAGTGGTTGGTAGAAAAAGGAGCTGATTTACAAGCTAAAAGTAATATTGGAGAGACAGCGTTGCACTGGGCTGCTTTTAATGATGAACACTTGGACATTGTCAAGTGGCTGGTAGAAAAAGGAGCTGATGTTAATGCTAAAACTAATGGTGGACAGACAGTGTTGCACTATGCTGCTGACAGTGAAAACTGGGACACTGTCAAGTGGTTGGTAGAAAAAGGTGCTGATTTACAAGCTAAAAGTATTAGTGGATGGACAGTGTTGCACTGGGCTGCTCTTAATGGACACTTGGACACTGTCAAGTGGTTGGTAGAAAAAGGAGCTGATTTACAAGCTAAAAGTAATTTTGGAGAGACAGTGTTGCACCGGGCTGCTTGGAGTGGACACTTGGACACTGTCAAGTGGTTGGTAGAAAAAGGAGCTGATTTACAAGCTAAAAATGAAGATGGATGGACAGTGTTGTACTTTGCTGCTATGAGTGGACACTGGGACACTGTCAAGTGGTTGGTAGAAAAAGGAGCTGATGTTAATGCTAAAACTAATGGTGGACAGACAGTGTTGGACTATGCTTCAAATAATGAAGTGAAACAATGGCTAAGAGAACATGGGGCAACTGAAGAATGAACATCTCGCTATCACTCTCTCTATCACAAAATTGGGTACTTTTGCATTAAAACAGCACCACCAATTTAATTAAAAATTATGATTTGCTTA
>JAIXMJ010000172.1 GCA_022836975.1 Wolbachia sp. | reverse complement strand
ATGAAACAATTTCTGCAAAACGAGGCCTATTGCCAATGATGACTGAAGTATTTAAACACTTGGAAAATTTAGAAAACCAACAAATACTAAACAAGGAAACGATTTTCGATGCTTACAATGCACTGCTGGTTAATATCTATCGTTGCTGGAAAGGGCGTTGAAAATTCAAGAACTCCATTATGGCCCTGATAATTACCAAGTTACAATTACACGTCGCTACCTTGCAGCATGTCATATAAGTTTGAAGGAGTATGAAAAAGCTAAGGAACTGTTGAGTTTATTTTTACCAGTTTATGTGAAGCACTATGGTGAGAAGCACAAGTATTGCAATTATGTAGGAAGCTTGTTAAGAGAGTTTGGTGAATAAAGGCTCTGTAGAACACATAAATTAAAAACTTTTTTGTTTTATTTCTAACTTTGTATAAAACTATAAGCATACAACCCAGCTAAAAGCTGCTAAGAATTCTATGATTCATTATTCTTATTCCGTAGTTAGAGGTTGTGATAGGATTGTGCCAGTTGATGTATATGTTCCTGGATGCCCGCCCTCAGCAGAGGCATTGTTATACGGGATAATGCAATTACAAAAGAAAATAAAAAAACAAAAAATTTTTAGAAGATAATGTTTGAAGAAGAATTAATACACCAGGCAAAAAATTATAAGTTTAATTTAAGTGAACATCAGATTGAAGGGTTCTTATATATCTTTACTGGGACTCTTGAAAAATTACATGATTTTATAGCTGAGCTTAAAAATAATGCTAAATTAGAATTTTCAATCTTAACTGATTTAACAACTACGGATTACCCCGATAGAGAGCTAAGATTTGAGCTTGTATATAATTTTTTATCACTTGCAAATAATCAAAGAGTAATTTTAAAAGTAGCTATTGATGAATATA
>JAIXMJ010000171.1 GCA_022836975.1 Wolbachia sp. | reverse complement strand
AGCCATACATGTATTATTACCGCACAGCTGTTTTTGACGATAGAAACCAGAGAATTCTTTACTGGACTGCTTGGAAAAAAATAGAAGCATCAATTCCAGTAGAAAATGTAACACCAATTTATGCATTTGATAGGTTATTTCTATTTTGGGTGCAAACAAATGAAAAAAAAGAAATGAATAATATGAATTCACCACTATCTAATACTCCTGAAGTAACAATCAATTATGTATTTGAAAAACCAAGTGATAGCTGGTCAGCCCAACAGGAATTAGTAAGTGATGTGAAAGTTAATCCTGCTACAGAAGTAAATAAGCTGTACTGGAAGAAAGTAGCAGCTTTTTATTTGACGGAACAACAAACAGTAGAAGTAGAAGAAAATGGAAGGAAAGTAAAAAAAGCGGTAAAAGGAACAGAAAGGCGCATTGTTATTGCTATAGGACAAATAAGAGATATAGCATCTAGTGCAAGCCCATCCAGCTTATTCACTCTCGACGAGGATTTGGTCACTAACAAAAGTAAACCAGGATCTTCGGTATGGTGCAGTTTAAGAATGTGTTTACTGGTGCACAAGAGATGGAAGTGAAACGTGCAACTTCAGCTCAAAAGTGCTTAAGAGCAGGAGGAAAACATAATGATTTAGAAACAGTAGGGTATACTAATCGTCATCACACATTTTTTGAAATGTTAGGTAATTTTAGCTTCGGTGATTACTTTAAGGAAACCACAATAGAATTTGCATGGAACTTTATAATTAAAGAGCTCTCTATAGATAAAAAGAGATTATTTGTAACTGTCTATTATACTGATGATGAAGCATATGATATTTGGCTAGATCATTATTATAGATCANATTATATACATACTGTACATGAGAATAATATTTTGACAATTCAATACAAATCACAACAACCAACCGCGCAGGCTTCACAAAAAATGGAAGAAGAT
>JAIXMJ010000170.1 GCA_022836975.1 Wolbachia sp. | reverse complement strand
TTGATTTGGACTCAAAATTTTGAGAAAAGAAAAAAAATTTGCACTTTTTTCCCCTAAAGTTCGAATGTTCCAACAACTTTTCAAAAATATTTAAATTCAACTAAAACTTAAAGGTAAAAAATTTTATAGGTTCTAATTCCATTTATATTATTCCAGAACAAGAAACAATTCAACCTGCAATTAACAATGACGATATGCTCACAGCTGCTAATAATGGAAACTGGACACTTGTAAAGAAGTTGGTAAAGCGAGGAGCTGATTTGCAAGCTAAAGATAAAGATGGATGGACAGTGTTGCACTATGCTGCTGAGAAGGGACACTTGGACACTGTAAAGTGGTTGGTAGAAAAAGGAGCTAAATTACAAGCTAAAGATAATCATGGAGAGACAGCGTTGGACTGGACTTCAAATAATGAAGTGAAGAAATGGTTAAGAGAACATGTAGCAATTAACAATGACAATATGTTCAAAGCTGCTCATGATCAAAACTGGACACTTGTAAAGAAGTTGGTAGAAAAAGGAGCTGATTTACAAGCTAAAGATAATTCTGGAAGGACAGTGTTGCATTTTGCTGCTATGAGTGGAGACTTGGACACTGTCAAGTGGTTGGTAGAAAAAGGAGCTGATTTACAAGCTAAAGATAATGAAGGATTGACAGTGTTACACTGGGCTGCTAATTATGGACGCTTGGACACTATCAAGTGGTTGGTAGAAAAAGGAGCTGATGTTAATGCTAGAACAAATCTTGGCTCAACAACATTGTCCCTGACTTCAAATAATGAAGTGAAGCAATGGTTAAGAGAACATGGAGCAACTGAAGAGTGAGCATGAGAGACAATATAAAGTTACTATTAATGTATATTATATTAATGACAATATTAATGTATACTATATATTTAACATATATTATGTTTAAAATATTGAAAAATAAAAGTTAAAAATTAGTAAAGTGAATAAGTGAAACACAAAAGGCATATCGTTCAATTGTAGAAGCATGAATGTCTGGATATCCA
>JAIXMJ010000017.1 GCA_022836975.1 Wolbachia sp. | reverse complement strand
AGAAAGAATCGACGAAATTCTTCGCTTCCTAACTTATTTATTTTTTCAAACCTCATTATTCCTACTCTACTATTTTACACTTTACTATTTTACAATCTTTAATGTAGTTATGCAAGAAGTCTAATTTATTATTGCTCTGCAGACACCATATGATTAAACTTGAATATAGAATAATATGTTGTTATATAATTATAACCTTAAAATGCGAAATGCAATATTACCTAGAAGTTTCTACAATCGTCCCACTCTGGTTGTAGCAGGCGAGCTATTGGGGAAGTTTTTAAAGTTTTCTCACTATAGTGGGATAATTACTGAGGTTGAAGCATATATAGGAAGAGATGATCCAGCATGTCATTCAGCTAGAGGTTATACTCCTCGTACTGCAGTAATGTTTTCTACACCAGGGTTTTCATATGTATATTTTATATATGGAATGTATTATTGTTTAAATATTGTTACGGAAAAGGAAGGGTTCCCTGCAGCAGTATTAATACGGGGCCTAAAGCTAACTGAGCCATTTGTCACAGATTTATGTGGACCTGGCATATTATGTAAAAATTTAAGTATTACAAAAGAACACAACAAACATGACCTTACACTCAATTACAAGTTTTGCGTATATGAATCTAATCTAGTGCCTAACTATATTTGTACACCACGAATAGGGATTAGCAAAGGCAAAGAAAAATTCTGGAGGTTTAAAGCACACTTAGTACCGTAATTTTATTATTCTCTTGATCTTATAGGAATTTAATAAATAAAGAAAACGCAATGCCCATACCATCAAAAAAAATGTAATAAAAAATATAAACATTACTACTAACGGCAATAGTAGTGATTTATCAATTGATATTCCACCTTTTCTTAAAATACTTGCAGGTTGGTGTAAAGTAGACCACAAGTCCACTGAAAATTTTACTATAGGAATATTTATAGCGCTAAAGATAGCAAATACTGCTGCAGATTTCTCCGCTCTTGCCTTATTAGTAAAAGAAGACCATAATGAAAGATACCCAATATATAAAAGCAATAAAATTAACATTGAAGTAAGTCTTGCATCCCACACCCACCATGTACCCCACGTACCCTTTCCCCCATATACTTCCTGTGATTAGACATATTGCAGAAAACACAGCACCAGTAGGTGCTGCACTATATGCTAAAACAGCAGCTATGCTGTTGCTCCAAACCAGTGAAATAAAACTTAATAATGCTATTACACCATATATTGTAAGAGAAAGCCATGCTGAAGGTACATGAATATACATAATTCTCACTATCTCACCTTGTTTATAATCCTCCGGAGAAAAAACAAGAGCTAACTGTATACCAGCCGCACAGAATAAAAAGCAAATATATGCAAGCCATGGCAGAACTGTCTTAGATAAACCAACTGAGCTTGTATGATTTAATGGGAACATTTAGGCCGTATACAATATCTTAACCACCTAACCTAGTGCTATATCTTTATTGTTGAAGTGCTGTACTTCTTTCCACTGCTCAGCATGATTGATACTTTGCAACTGACTATTCGGTTTAACAGATCCCTGTAACAGCGGATCCTCTGGTTCTTTACACATTTCACTTAAAGCTTGATTGTTAAGTGTTACAGCACCTAGTGCTATATCTTTATTGTTGAAGTGCTGTACCTCTTTCCACTGCTCAGCATGATTGATACTTTGCAACTGACTATTCGGTTTAACAGATCCCTGTAATAGCGGATCCTCTAGTTCTTTACACATTTCACTTAAAGTTTTATTGTTAAGTATTACAACTTTATTGCATTTTATATCTTCTAATGAAATATCATTTGGTTCTTTTTTATCAACATGATAACCTTCTTTAGAAAATACTAATGTTATTTTGCATTGTTTACCTTGCGCATTTTGCCAAGATATTTCTAGTTCTACGTTATTTGAATCATCAGGGCTAATTGTATAATGTTTTACATCGCCTTCCTTAACACAACTACAGAGAACTTCTCCATTGCTATTACATATGTTAATTCTTGAAACATCACATTCTTTAAAGAAACTATAAGGCTTAACATATACTTTTTTATCTTTCATCCTCAGATTCATAGTCCAATTTTTGCCATTATCTGTGCCTATAGAGAATAGTTCACAACCACTATGTTTTTTTTCTAATTCTTCCATCAAGTAATNTTGTTTTTTTCTTCGTTGTTTTGATGATACTCCTTTCGCTTTTTTCAAAAGCGATTTTATTTTCTTCTCATTTTCATCTTTCTTACAATACTTTTTAATATAATCTAAAAGAGTCTCTCCATTTTTATCTTTTATACTTATATCTGCTCTATTTTTTAACAGAACCTGTACTGCATCCAAATTCTCAGATAACACAGCCATTTTCTTACAATACCTTTTAATATAATCTAAAGGAGTCTCTCCATTTTTATCTTTTATACTGATATCTGCTCCATTTCTTAACAGAACCTGTACTGCATCCAAATTCTCAGATAACACAGCAATGTGTAACGGAGTACACCCATTCTCGTCTTTTGCATTAATATCATAGATCTGTTTTTTAAAGAACATTTCAACAATGCTGCTAGATTGCTCATTAGCTGCGCTAATACTAGCTGCAATATGTAATGGATTTGGAACATTCTTAGAAGCATTACCTTCATTTTTTTTATCAAGTAACATCTTAACCCTGTTATAATTCTTACTAGCAGCGGCAATCTGTAATACGGTATTGCCGTTGCAGTTTTCTATATTCATCATATCTGGCCGTGCTTTGATCAACATTTCAATAATGTTACGATACTTTTGAGTATCTTCTTTACTAGCTACAATGTGTAATATGGTATTATTACTGTCCTTCTCTCTACTATCAATAATTGCTGGCCAACTATTGAGCACCTTTTCGTCAAGCAAACTTCTAACAATTTTGTCATCTCCTTTACTAGCTGCAGTATATAATAGATTTATTGATGTATCTTCTAACATCTCTTGAGTAAGTTCAAGATGCTCGCAATAACCTCTAATCAATGTGTCAACAATTTCATCATGTCCCGTAGAAACTGCAATATATAATATGTTCTCACTGTATGCACCACCTGATTTAAAATTAATGATACTGTCTTTATCTTTAGCACTATCTTTTTCATATTTATCAAGCAACTTTTTCATATGATCAAGCAATACCTTAATAATTTCTTTATTTTCCTGTGTGAATGCCAAACCTAATGCAGTGTAACCGAAATCGTTGTCCAAATTAGTAAGAACTGCTTTTCGCCAACTGCACATATTAATCATATTGAACTCTTCTTCAAGCAATATTTGAACAAATTCTTTATGCTTATGCCAAACTGCAGTATGCAACAGAGTCTGCTTTTTTTTGTCAGAATAATTAATAAAATGTTCTGTATTTGTTTTAAATAACATTTTAGCAAATTCCGTATTGTTTTTCTTAACTGCTCTGCGTAATATTTTGTCTAGGTCTTGTTCTACTAGGCAATATATCTCTTTTTTATTAATAAATGCTTCAAATTTTTTAATAAATGCTTCAAAGGGCCTTTTAGTAACTTCTGTAAATTTATAATTAATTGCATATTTCGATAATTCTTTAAATGTGTTAATGGTTAAGGTTGTGCCACACTTTAATATATCAACATCAGGTAATTGAGCATAATCTAAGTATCTGTTAAACAACCCTGTAAGAATTTCGTCTTTAAGAATTTTGTTTTGCTTTTTAAGAATTTCGTATTGCTCATTTGTAATTTCACAAACCACTGCATTATCTAAGTATTTGTTAAACCACTCTTTAAGAATTTCGCTTTGCTCATTAAGAATTTCGCCTTGTTCATTTGTAATTTCACAAGCCACTGCACTGTGCAGTGATGTCATAATATTATCCCTTAACTGTTTAAGGATGATCGATTTATCGACATCATGAAGTGATAGAGCATAACTTAGGTAACTGTCAAGCAACAGTTTAAGAATGTTGCTTTGCTCACTTGTAAACTTATAATTAACTACATTGCGTAGTAATGTCATAATCTCACCCATTAACTTTTCGACACAAGGTGATAGAGCATGATCGCGTTTTGAGCCTTGCTCACCAATCCCAACTGCATTTGAATTTATCGCGTTTATAAGATTTCCATTCCCAGTTCCAGTCATTTTGCCCCTTTATAAATAAACTTTACTGATACCCCCACTACCTTTATAGTTAAGTATATATAAATAAATCTTTATGTCAATTTATGATACCTAAAATACTTAATTTACATCTCGTATCGGATTCAAGTGGTGAAACAGTTGTATCAGTTGCCAAATCAGCACTGAAACATTTCAGATCTGTAGAAACAGTTGAATATGTTTGGTCATTTGTAGATAGCAAAAAGCAAATTTATGAGATTATCAAAAAAATCAAAGATAAAAATAACGAATACAATTTTGTAATATGTACAGTTACTGATGATGAGTTAAGAAAATACCTAAAGGACAGTTGTGCAGAATTACACGTTCCATATATAGCAATATTATCACACATCATAAGGGAGATTTCATCCTACTTAGATATCAGAAAAGATCTAAATCCTAATCTATATACTGAAATAAATAATGAATATTTCCAACGTATTGAAGCAATAAATTATACCATAAATCATGATGACGGGCAGAATACACAAGATATAAATAAAGCGGATATAATTTTAGTAGGTGTATCTCGTACATCAAAATCACCGACTAGTATGTATCTATCTTACCGTGGGTATAAAGTAATAAATATCCCATTCATCAGTGATATACCATTCTATATTGATTTAGAAAAACTAAAAAATAAATTGGTTGTGGGATTAACAATAGACGTCAATAGACTTATAGAAATACGTAAAAATAGACTGACTGCAATAAATAATGAAGATAATAAGACATATGCAAATTATCAAAAAGTTCAAATGGAAATTAGAAAATCAGAAGATCTCTTTAAAAAACAGAAATGGCCAGTTATTAATGTCACACAAAAATCGATTGAAGAAGTTGCAGCAACAATTGTACAATATTTTAATGATGGACAAAAAATGTAGATTGAATCACTATGGTGTGTTGTGCTGATTGAATAAAAGTTTATATAATGACAGAATTTGAGGGTAGAAAAGATGGAGAACACACAGAAGGCATGATATAAGAGACAAATTATAGGATAAATTAGAAAGTCACCTGCCTGGAAGCAGAGGTAGCTGGGAAGGGATTGCAAGGGATAATAGGAGATTCATAAATGCAGTAATGTGGATATTTAGAACAGGTGCACAGTGGACCACCTGATTATGGCCATTGGAAGCAGGGGATTTTTCAGGTGGTCCATGGTGCACCTGTACTAAATATCCACATTACTGCATTTATAAATGTCCTATTATTCTTTACTATTCCTTCCCACTTTCATCTTTCAGATCGTATAACATCTTTCCCTCTCAAAAAATACTATTTTAACTCTGTTTTTATTTAATGTCGACACTACCTAGCTAGATAAATATAGTATGCTATGGACAAACTGTGAAAGAAAGCTTAATACTAGTCTGCAAATGGTCGTTTTAGTTTTCTCTGTTCTATTGTGAAAAAGATTATGAACAGGTTCTTATCAGTGTTCCTGTATTATGATAGTTAATCCATTCCATTATACC
The DNA here is from genome assembly GCA_022836975.1 of Wolbachia sp. Classification (GTDB taxonomy): domain Bacteria; phylum Pseudomonadota; class Alphaproteobacteria; order Rickettsiales; family Anaplasmataceae; genus Wolbachia. The sequence goes on along the minus strand of JAIXMJ010000017.1, from coordinate 6,597 downwards.
ATGCACCTGAAACATTCCTGATAAATTTAACTTGTATATATAACCATATAATTTTATACTTTTGCGTATTATTATTGAAAGTAATGAATCACTATAGAACTCACACATGTAATGCATTAAGAAAAGACAACGTTGGAGAAGAAATAACTCTTTCAGGGTGGTTATATCATAAGCGTGATCATGGTAATTTAATTTTTGTGGATCTACGTGATTTTTATGGAATCACGCAATTAGTCTTCAATAATGATAAAGAGTTCTTCCAAAAAATTTCAGACCTTAAATTAGAAAGTGTTCTAACTGTTCAAGGTACAGTTAAAGCAAGGTCTATAGATACAATTAATAGCGCAATACCAACAGGAGAAATTGAGCTTGTAGTTGAACGTTTACACATTGAATCAGAAATAAAGTTTTCAGAGAATGAAGAAATGGCAAAAGAAGAAAAGAGCATTTTGTCTAGTATTACAAGTGAACAGGAATATCCAGAGGACATGAGATTTAAATATAGATTTCTTGATCTGAGACGTGAAGAAATTCGTAACAATATAATCTTACGTTCTAAAGTTATTGAAGAATTACGCAATCTAATGATAAAGCAAGGGTTTTTGGAAATTCAGACCCCTATACTTACTGCCTCATCGCCGGAAGGTGCACGTGATTATTTAGTACCAAGTAGGTTAAATCCAGGTAAGTTTTATGCATTACCACAAGCACCACAGATCTTTAAGCAATTGTTAATGGTTTCAGGATTTGATAAATATTTCCAGATCGCACCTTGTTTCCGTGATGAAAATGCAAGGGCTGATCGTTCTCCTGGGGAATTCTATCAATTAGATTTAGAAATGTCCTTCGTAACTCAAGAGGATATTTTTCAAGTTGTTGAATATGTTATGTATAATATATTTACTAAGTTTTCCAATAAGTATGTTGATCAACTCTTCCCTCGAATTTCCTATAAGGAAGCTATGTTAAAATATGGTTCCGATCAACCAGATTTGCGTAACCCTATATTGATAAGTGATGTTACGGAAGTATTTCGTGATTCAGAATTCAATATTTTTAAAAAGAATATTGAGAGTGGTATGGTTGTAAGAGCAATTCCAGCACCTGGTACTGCAAAAGAACCGCGTAGTTTTTTTGATAAAAAAATAGAATATGCTCAAAAGGAATTTGGTGTACAGGGTTTAGGGTATATAATTTTTGATGAAAATGGTACGGCAAAGGGACCTATCGCTAAATTTCTTGATAGCAATAAGCTAAATCAAATTAAAGAAATAACAAATGTCAAACCAGGAGATGGTTTGTTTTTTGCTTCTGCTGAAGAAGATGAAGCTGCAACAATTGCTGGTAAAGTGCGAAATCTTTTAGGATTGGAATTAAAGTTAATTGATAATAATATATTCAAGTTTTGTTGGGTAGTTGATTTTCCATATTTTACCATTGATACTTGGTCAGATGATAAAAATAGAAAAATCGCTTTTTTTCATAATCCATTCTCTATGCCAAAAGCTGAATTACAAGACTTGGAAGAAAAAAATCCATTAGACATCCTTGCTTATCAATTCGATTTAGTGTGTAATGGAGTGGAATTATCAAGTGGTGCAATTCGTAATAATAAGTTAGATATTATGTATAAAGCCTTCGCTATAGCAGGTTATAGTAAAAAAGAAGTAGATACCAGGTTTGGTTCGTTGGTGCGTGCTTTTAGATTTGGTGTTCCTCCGCATGGTGGTATGGCTCCAGGAATTGATCGTATGGTTATGTTGCTTACTGGTGAACCAAATATTCGTGAAGTAATCTGTTTTCCTATGAATCAGCATGGAGAAGATGTCTTAATGGGTGCACCTTCCACGATAGATGAGGATCACTTGCGTATACTTCATTTACAAATATCTGAATGATTTGACTTTGTATTCCTTTGCATATATAGTTGTGAAATTAAGCTTCTTCGCATCTTAATTTAATGCTTTGTCCTTACTACTCTAAAAAAAATGATACATAAACCCATTCAAATTAAAGGCCATGAGTTGTCTTGCCAGCATAAAATGTGCTCCTATCGTTGAATTTACTTATAGCACTTTTAATAAGCAAATCAAGAAAGTAACTTATGATGAGCATTGTCCTCGAAGAATTCTCTTTGAGTTTGATACGCAAAACAGCATTAAGAAAGATGCCGTTCCCAAATTTGTGGTACGCCCAACCAAGTCTTCCGATATTGAAGCAATAGGTTCATTATCTAAAACCAAGAGTCTAACTTACGAAGAAGCCCAACCGCAGTTTTGGCATTATACAGGAGAAGAAGGCGATAACTCACAAAGACAGTGGTTTAAAGAACTGCTGGAGGATACAAATTATTTGATGTTTACAACAGAAAGCGACACCCAAGAAATCCTAAAATTTATCACTGGCAATCTCATTCCAGCTGCTGAAGTTTATAATCAAGGTGGCCTAACATTGATGGTTGATGGCTGTTACGTCAAATCAGAAAACCTTTGGCAGTCTATTGAAGCAAGGTTAATTGAAGCCGCAAAAACTACCGCTAAAGCTAAAGGTGCTACCAAAATCCTTGTTGTATGCTGTGCTCACGACCATCCAAAACGCAAGTTCTTGAGCGCACAAAATCTATCCGCTGCATCTGAGTGATGTGTAGGAGATATTGCATGAAGAAATTAGCCTTACTTATTGCCTGTGCATTATTGATGACCTCTTACGCGGTAAAACAAAATCCAGGGGTTCAAGATTTAGATTTTATTTACAACTCAATTTTGGAAAACCACCCAGGGGTTTACAATGACGAAGATCCTAACTTTTGTGAAAATTTAGAAAATTCTTATGCAACAGCAAAATCAGCAATAAAGGAATCTAGGATCAATTCTATCTCAAAAACAATTATCTCTGATTTTGCTAAAAGCTTTAATGATGTTCATCTAGGGGTTCGTTGGTTTGATAACATCGCTCAAAAACAAAGCGCTATCACATCAAAGTTTTCTATATCAGAGCTTTCTAATGAGGTTGCATGGATCACCTTGCCTACTTTTTACTTGAAAACAGAGCAAGAAAAGGATTTTAGAGAAGTTATCAAACGCCTCTTAGACTTACAGACGAAAAAATATATCGTTTTTGATCTTCGTGGAAATCACGGGGGTAATTCATATTATGGGAGCCAAATTATCAATGCTTTATTCGGAGAGGAATATGCTCACCAAAAAAAATGCTTATGTAATAAGAAGGTATTTGTGGATTGGCGGGCAAGCCAGGGTAACTTAAGCCATATATCGTCTTTACTAACGAGAGATCCGACGACCAACCAATATCTACAGGATGTAAAGGATGGGTTAAAAGAAAGCTTGGAAAAAGGAGATGTGTTTTATAGGGAATATTTTTATAAAACTTGTGGACCTACAAAAAATATAACTTCCGAGTCAGAGTTTGGTTTTAAAGTGATTGTTATCACTGACTCTTTCAATGTAAGTGCTGCGCTAAGTTTCATCGACGAATTAAAAATTATGACTAAAAAAGTTATATTGATTGGCCAAAAGACAAACGCAGATAGAGTGTATACGGAAGTTAGATCATTGCATTTACCAAGTGGTTTTGGCAATTTCTATTTTCCCATCAAAGTCTATCACAACCGTCCGCGCTTAGATAATGAACCCTATGCTCCAAACATAGAATTCAAAGAGGTTCATAATACACCCGCTTTGCAAAGTTTTATATTAGAAAAAATTAAGAGGGGTGAGTTATCCTTGATCTTGCGCGTAAGCTCGTAGCGGAGCAATTTCCAGAATTCAGCGATTTACCAATCACAGATGTTGAGAAACAGGGGCATGATAATCGTACATATAGGCTAGGTTCAGACATGCTCATTCGTATGCCAACAGTCGGAGATTACGCTTCACAAATTCCAAAAGAGCAAGAACTGTTACCGCAACTCGCAAAACGTTTGAGCCTTCGCATTCCAGCTCCTATTAAAATTGGCAAACCGTCGTCAGACTACCATTATCCATTTTCTATATACAAATGGTTGCCTGGGAAAAGTATTAATCTACTGACGCTAACAGATCAAGAAAAAAAACAACTTGCTTTTGATTTGGCTAAGTTTTTAAAAGAGCTGCAGGCTATTAGTGATGTTAAAGGTCTTGAGCCAGGTCAGCACAATTGGTGGCGAGGTGATCATGTCAGTATTTACGATAAAGGAGCACGAGAACAAATTGTAGAACTGGCTGAAGTTATAGACACAAGCAAAGCATTAGCTTTATGGGATCAGGCTTGCATGACAAAATGGGATAAGACACCCGTATGGATTCATGGGGATTTTTCTATTGGCAATATGCTAATGGAGAACTGCAAACTATCTGCAGTCATTGACTTTGGCAGTTCTGCTGTTGGCGATCCTGCATGCGATTTAGTAATTGCATGGACCTATTTATCAGGAAAATCTCGTAAAATTTTTATTTCTGAAATGGATCTGGATCAAGATACATGGCTTCGCGCACGCGCCTGGGCACTTTGGAAGGCAACATTTGAGCTATGCCAAATAGCAGATAAAACCAGCCCTGAAGCTCGCTTACAAAAACGAATTATTGATGAGGTGGTATGACTTCATTTCTCCATTAATAATAATCTACTTTGTCTTACTCAACACATTAAAATATAAAGAAAAATCATTAGACCATCTGCAAAGCTACAAAAAAATAAGTAAAAAGAAATAAATAAGGGAGTAGAATATTATTTTTAAAATAAAAATATGGCAATGAATTACAAAGAAGTAGTAAAAAGACCGCATAATAGCTGGTCTCGTGAATCTAAAATATGGTTTTTAGCTAATTCTACTTTTGGACTACTCCATACTCAAAATACTTCGCAGTGCTTCGCAGAGGATCTACAGCGCAATGTTTAAAATTTGATTTGCTAAGCATTGTGTTCACAAAGAACGTGATTCATCCATTCGTTGCAATATGCATTGCATACTTCATGAAGTTGGAAAGCTATTGATTTAATGTTTGATTCAGGTTAAGAAAGTTGTTATACTTAATTTTATAGTGTCTACACTATCTTTTATATTTATAACTATTATGATTAGGTAATGCTTTATGAAAATAAAAAACTACCTCTCTTCAAACTGTTGGGGTATAGGACTACCCATAGTGATTATAGAGATCATGCTGATGGCATGGGTCATGGGCTCTTCTTTTCCCAAACCAGAAATTAGTACTTGGCATAGCACCTTACATCGTTCATGCCTGATACCACCAAATTATGTATCTGAGGTTGCTTGGATTACTTTGTGCACGATAATCGTGATGTGCAGTTTGTTCATTTGGCGCGAGTCTTTATTTCCAAAACTAAAGGCTCTTCAAAGCTTATATTTCACCCAACTCATTGTAAACTGTAATTGGATGCCTGTGTTCTTCCATTGTCGCGTAACTGGTCTTGCCCTCCTAATTTTGGGCTCTATGGATATTCTAGTAGGCATAATAATTTGGCTATCCTATCCAAAAATCAGATTCGTATCGCTGCTCATGATTCCATATTTATTGTGTGTTCTGTTCGCAAGCTACTTACACTTTTACATATGTGCATTATAATTGATGGTAAGTATATAAATGAAAAAGGTAAGATTATTAAAAACACTAACAAATGGCTAGATATTAGGGTATGTCGTTGCAATATACTGATGATTGAATAAAAGTTTAGATAACGACAGAGTTTCAGGGTTAGAAAAGATGGAGAACACACAGAAGGTATGATATCAGAAACAAATTGTGGGATAAATTAGAAAGTCATTTGCCTGGAAGAAGAGGTTTCTGGGGAGGAGTTGCAAAGGATAATAGGAGATTCATAAATACAGTAATGTGGATATTGAGGACCGATACACCGTGGATCGCCTGATAATGGCCATTGGAAGCAGGAGATTGTGTAGGTGGCATGATATGAGAATGTTTATTGAAAATTTTTATTGATCTTGAGTGGCTATGTTAAAGTACATGAGGCTGGACTTGGAGCAAAAGAAAAAGATCAAATGATGAGTAAGACAAAAGGGGCAAGGGCCGTGGATGCGCATTGTATGCTTATCAGAATCAGAAGGTTCCAGACATTCAGGCTAGCCCAAGACATAGGCATTATAAGCTTATGATACGAATTGTATCGTAGATTTAGCAAGAAATTCAAGCATAAACCCTGTAAAGAGAAACAGGAAAATTCCAAAAAAATAGACAGGGATCTATACAAACTTAGACATAATACATTTCAAAAATTTAAAGAATGGCGATGCTAAAAATGCACGATCGTATATGGCTTTCCTTTCCCTTAAAGCTTTGTTAATGTGGGCTCGGATCTTATGACGACATGTCCCAAATAAATATAGAAAGCTATGGAAAAACTGTGAAAGAAAGCTTAATACTAGCCTGTAAATGGTTGTTTTAGATTTCTCTGTTCTATTGTTAAAAAGATTGTGAATAGGTTCTAATAAAAAAGTCAAAGAAAGTACTTGACATATTAAATTTAAGTACTAAATTAAAGCACAAGAGTTGATTGCTCATAGGAATCGGTCTAATTACAGGAGGGTTTTATGGTAATAGCTGGTGAATTATACACTAA
>JAIXMJ010000169.1 GCA_022836975.1 Wolbachia sp. | reverse complement strand
ATAAAAAAGCACAATACCATGGGTCATATTCTAAAGCGCTCATTGTTACCCCAACACATTTGTTCATGATTTTAGGAGTTTTGTTATCACGATTTTTGTAAAACATTTTTTGGTAGAACTTTTTATTGCATTATTTCATATATGTCATTTTATAATTTATTTTATGCCGTTATATTATATATTTTAAATAACAATCCATTGTTGTGCAATAACTTTATTTAAAAAAATATACATAAAAAATTTCAATACAACATGCAATAACATTATACCGGCAGATAAAGTATAATTTCTATTAAATAATTTGTAAATGTTTCAATTTCAATAACAAGTTTCAGTAAAATCTTTGTTAAGTAAGCAATTGATAGCACTGTTGATCACTTTGGAGACAATATGCACCTAAAAAATTAACATTTAAAAATTTTCTAGCCAGATGTCATCATATAAGAGCAAGTATAATGCTTTAAATAGACTCCACTTTCTTTATTTACAGATACAATATAAATCTGTACTTCATACCAGAACTATGAATTGCCTAGCAAAGAAAGTAGAAGGCTTTTTCTTTCCCATGGAATATGAAATTATGGCAGAAAAAATGGGAACTAGGGTACGTCGTCGCAAGATACTAAGACACTCTGCAAAGCTACAAAAAAATAAGTGAAAAGAAATAAATAAGGGAGTAAAATATTATTTTTAAAATAAAAATATGTCAATGAAATACAAAGAAGTAGTAAAAAGACCGCACACTTTAAGGCAATTAACTGGAATGAGAGCAGAAGAGTTCCAAGAAGTGGTAGAGAAAATTAGACCTGGATTTGAGAGCCTGTTCACAATCTTTTTAGCAAGAGAACAGAGAAAGCTAAAACGACCATTTGCAGACTAGTATTAAGTTTTCTTTCACAGTTCTTCCATAGTCTCCTACATTTATCTAGCCAGGCAAAAGACCTCTCTACAACCCACCTTTTTGGCAATACAACAAATAAATGTAGCTCATTGCGCTTTATTACTTTAACCGTTGCACCA
>JAIXMJ010000168.1 GCA_022836975.1 Wolbachia sp. | reverse complement strand
TGCTGCTATAGAAATGGTTTGTAGAGCAAAAAAAAATCTTTCCGAAGTTCGGAATATACTGGTTGATGCAGGTTATACAGGAGAAAATTTTGCAACTCAAATAAAGACAATTATTGGTGCAACTGTTAAAGTAATAAAGCGCAATGAGCTACATTTATTTGTTGTATTGCCAAAAAGGTGGGTTGTAGAGAGGTCTTTTGCCTGGCTAGATAAATGTAGGAGGTTATGGAAAAACTGTGAAAGCAAGAGAAAATGCTACCTACAGAGAGCATGAAACATGCTGATTCTGGATACCAAGGGTGGCAAAAGATACAAAGCAACGTTGTATTACCATACAAAAAATATCGCAAAAAACCTCTAGGTAGTGTCGACATTTATTTTAACCAAAGATAAATAGCAGCAATATGAACAAAAGATAAGAAAGCGATAGCTAATTTATCATAACGAGTAGCAACCCTACGAAAGTGCTTGAGTTTATTAAACATTCTCTCAATTAAGTTCCTTTCTTTATATAATTCTGTATCATATTCTCTCTGTATTTTCCTATTGGAACGTGGTGGGATCACTACTTCAGACGCTACAGCCTCTGCAGCCTCAATCATATAATTTGCGTCATATCCCTTATCAGCAATAAGTGCTTCCATATTCTTACCATTTATCAAGTCTAAGAGCCTGTTCACAATCTTTTTAGCAAGAGAACAGAGAAAGCTAAAACGACCATTTGCAGGCTAGTATTAAGCTTTCTTTCACAGTTCTTCCATAGCCTCCTACATTTATCTAGCCAGGCAAAAGACCTCTCTACAACCCACCTTTTTGGCAATACAACAAATAAATGTAGCTCATTGCGCTTTATTACTTTAACCGTTGCACCAATAATTAGACTTCTTGCATAACTACATTAAAGATTGTAAAATAGTAAAGTGAAAAATAGTAGAGTAGGAATAATGAGGTTTGAAAAAATAAATAAGTTAGGAAGCGAAGAATTTCGTCGATTAACAGGAATAAAACGAAGTACATTCAAAAGAAAGGTCGAAATTTTAATA
>JAIXMJ010000167.1 GCA_022836975.1 Wolbachia sp. | reverse complement strand
CTTGTCGGTTTGTGAGACGTGCAAATGGACAAAAAAATGGTAGGGGTGAAATTCCTGAAAAGATCCTTCTTTTTCTTTTAAAGTTTAAGTTACAAAAGAATATTTCCTTTAGCTTAGTGATAAGTTTAAGCTTAAAAACCACTCAGTATCTGCTTTCATCCAAGTGCAGAAAAACGTTACCATTCACATGTATTAGGTACATGAACAATTTGCAAGTACAATATTCAATTTCGACTCGTTTACTGCATTAGCAGGGAGACCATTCCAATGCTCCCATGGACAAGACAAGACGAAAACCAGTGAGAATCTTGTCCAGTCTAATTGGCTGTGTTTTCCACAATATTTCGCCAAACTTTCATGATATTTTCAGAGTATGCTTTTTTCCAACTCGCTTCCATCTTAAGTGAGCAAGTTTTAAAGTTTTACAATTAGATTTCTTTTAACAAAGCATTTTTAAATAAAATAAGTAAAATAAATAAATACTCTTTTAAATAAATATTGTATTGGCGATTTATATTTATATATATCTTTAAATCACTTTCTCGTTTAAATCAGACCATAAAAATTTAACAGATCAAATAAACCATTTAGTTTGATCGTTCTGTACTATCAGAAATCTAAAATAAAGAAAAATATTCACTGATACATTTATATAGATCAAAAACTAGCTATGCTTTGGGGAATGGTGTGGCGCAGCAGGTAGTGTGTCACCCTTGCAATTGGAAGGTTCATGGATCGACCCTGCATGGAGCAGCCATTTCCTTCTCAACAGTTGAGCNTGTGANTGAGGAGAGTGAGTGAGGAGCAAGTTTATGTTGCTCCATGTTCTCTTAACCATTGTTTCACTTCATTATTTGAAGCTAAGGACAATACCGTATCCCCATCATTGTCTTTAGCATTAACATCAGCTCCTTTTTCTACCAACAACTTGACAGTGTCCCAGTGTTCATTCCGAAATCGATAAAGTGAGTAAGAAACAGTTTCATAAGCGGGCAAGTGAAGCCTTTCCCTCACCCCATTCAACCTATACTCTCATCAGGCTAAAAATTAAAAGGAAACTCCTCAT
>JAIXMJ010000166.1 GCA_022836975.1 Wolbachia sp. | reverse complement strand
TCGATTTTTACACAAAAAATCTTGGTCGGTAATGCGCGGACAAAAAACGTCAAAATTAAAAATTAAAACGATTTGTTTGACGTTATTCGTAGTAGTTTGTCTAGCGAACTCTTTTTCTTTTAAAGTTTAAATTTCCTCTAGCTTAGTGATAAGCTTAAAGACCNCTCAGTATCTGCTTTTAAATCGCTTTCATCCNGTAGCNCAGAAAAACNCTACCGTTNACACCNATNATGTGNATGAANAATATTCAAGTACAATGTTCAATTTCGACTNGCTTATTGCATTAGCAGGAAGANCATTCCAATGTTCCCCATGACANGNCAAGACGAAAACCTGTGAGAATCTTNTCTNGTCTAATTGGNTGTGTTTTGNNCAATATTTTGCCAAACTTTCATGATATTTTCAGANTATGATTTTTTCAAANTNNCTTCCNGTTTAAGCAAGCAAGTTTTAAAGTTTTGCAATTAGATTTCTTTTAAAAAAGCATCNNTTNNNTNAAATAAGTNAAATAANTAAAAAATAAATANNNTCTTTTAAATAAATACNGTATTGGCNATTTATATTTATATATATCTTTAAATCACTTTCTTGTTTAAATCAGACCTTAAAATTTTAAAAGTTCAAAGAAATCATTTATTTTGATCGTTCTGTACTATCAAAAGTTTAAAATAACGAAAAATATTCACCAACACATTTATATAGATCAAAAACTAGCTAGGTTTTGGGGAACGGTGTGGCGCAGCAGGTAGTGCATCACCCTTGATATAAGAAGGTTCATGGATCAACCCCCGCATGGAGCAGCCGTTTCCTTCTCAACAGTTGAGCTAGCTAGCAGTTGATGGTGTGAGTGAGGTGAGTGAGGTAAGTGAGGTAAGTGAAGAGAGTGAGTGAATGATCTATCTCTATCCCTTCATTGAATCCCTCCGTGTTCTCTTAACCATTGTTCCACTTCATTATTTGAAGTCCAGGACAATGCTGTCCTACCGCTATTCGTTCTAGCATTAACATCAGCTCCTTTTTCTACCAACCACTTGATAATGTCCAAGTGTCCTTTCTGAGCAGCATGGTGCAACATTGCCAATGAGTTACAAAAGAGCGGGATTGGTCCTAAAATTTCGG
>JAIXMJ010000165.1 GCA_022836975.1 Wolbachia sp. | reverse complement strand
ATATGACATAACACTACCTCCATATTAGTTAAACAAGTTTCAGTGTACTAAAATAACTGAATATATGTCAATATGCTTATTTCACATCTTATTAAATGAGATAAGATCCTCTGCGAAGCACTGCGAAGTATTTTGAGTATGGAGTAGCCTAAAAGTAGAATTAGCTAAAAACCATGTTTTAGATTCACGAGACCAGCTATTATGTTGAACCTCATGTTATATTTCTTTTGAAAATTACGGTAAACATGCGACATAAATCTTAATCTCACGGATCTTATTTTCTACACGCATTCTAAACGACGCAAGCTCTCGATTGTGCTCTTTTTGTTCATCTGTTAGAGGTTTTTTGCAATATTTTTTGTATGGTAATACAACGCTGCTTTTGCCACCCTTGGTAGCCAGAATCAGCATGTTTCATGCTCTCTGTAGGTAGCATTTTCTCTTGTTTCCTTATTCTAAAATCGTGAATCCTTCCACGATGAGTCTTTGAAACTGACAAAATTCTCGGGATTGCTAACATAAGATAGATTTTCTGAATGCAAAGAGGGCAAGAGTAATATGTACCATAGTTTTAGACTTTGAATAACCTTTAGTTTTTCGTCGAAATCTGCATAAATAGTGGCGAAAAGTTGCATTTATACTCTCAATCATCTGGGTATACTTTTTTCCAATTATATGTTTTCTTTTTGGTAAGATTCCTCGATAAGATGCCAAATTGTCAGTAAAAACAAATTTTGGCCGTAATTCTTTTATTAACTTCCAGATGAATTTGGCTGACTTTTTTGTTCTGTTTCCACAAAAAATGGCAAGAATTTGTCCGGTTTGTGCACATATAGCAATCCAAACCCAAATTTTACATTAGATCCACTGCGAAGTATTTTGAGTATGGAGTAGTCCAAAAGTAGAATTAGCTAAAAACCATGTTTTAGATTCACGAGACCAGCTATTATGTTGAACCTCATGTTATATTTCTTTTGAAAATTACGGTAAACATGCGACATAAATCTTAGAGCCTGTTCACAATCTTTTTTTAACCAGAACATTTTCTCTATCCTCATTCGGTTTTTTACCCCATTTCTTGAAATAGTCGTAACAATTGCGCCATTTTGGAAACTCTTTTG
>JAIXMJ010000164.1 GCA_022836975.1 Wolbachia sp. | reverse complement strand
GACAAAAACCGTATTTTCTTCGTAAAACATATGGCAACTTGGGAATAATTCGTTGCATGAAATGCTGACGCTAAAAATAAGTTTTAATAATGAGCATTCATATTGCTGACGTCGACCGAAACATTAGATCAACTGGCTAATCTTTCAGTTGACACTAGTGTCAATCGGAAGATGAGACAGTTTACACTAGTACCAACTGGCTAGTCGTTCAGTCGGCACTAGTGTCAACTGAAAGACTCGCCAATTAACACTAGTGCCAACTGAAATACTAGTCATTTGACACTAGTGTCAATTGGAAGATGAATCAGTTTACATTAGTGTCAACTGGCTAGTCTTCCAGTTGACACTAGTGCCGACTGCTATCTTCCAGTTGACACTACTGCCAACTGGGANACTANCCANNTNACACTANTGTNAACTNGAAGACTAGCCAGTTGATACTAGTGTCAACTGGAAGATAGCTAGTTGACACTAATGTCAATTGGCTAATCTACCACTTGGCACTAGTGTCAACTTGCTAGTCTTCAAGTTGACACTAGTGTCATCTGACTAGTCTTCCGTTGACACTAATGTCAACTGACTAGTCTTCCAGTGGACTCTTGTGCCAACTGCTATCTTCCAGTTGACACTACTACCAACTGGAAAACTATCCAGTTGATACTAGTGTCAACTGGAAGACTAGCCAGTTAACACTAGTGTCAACTGAAGGACTAGCTAGTTGATACAAGTATCAATTGGAAGACTAGCCAGTTGACACTAGTGTCAACTGGAAGACTAGCCAGCTAACACTAATGTAAACTGGAAGACTAGCCAGTTGATACTAGTGTCAACTGGAAGATAGCTAGTTGACACTAATGTCAATTGGCTAATCTACCACTTGGCACTAGTGTCAACTTGCTAGTCTTCAAGTTGACACNAGTGAGCCACAAAATTTAGCAAAAATGGTAGCAGAAACTGCTGTAAAACATGTAGTAATTACTTCTGTTGATAGAGATGATTTACCAGATGGTGGTGCAAATCAGTTCGTCAAATGTATAGAGGAAATTCGTACTCTTTCACCAAAAACTACAATAGAGGTTCTTACACCAGATTTTAGAAATAAAAAAGGTGCAATTGAGCTTGTTGCAAAAGCAAAGCC
>JAIXMJ010000163.1 GCA_022836975.1 Wolbachia sp. | reverse complement strand
ATTTTCTGGCCCTCTCAGGATCCCCTAATCGGTCAAAAGCACATGCTAACCCTACAAGTGTTGAAGCCACTTGAAAATGATCAGGTCCATAATGTTGTTCTTCAATTTTCAATGCCCTTTCTAGCAACGTTTTCATCCTTTGAGGATCTCCTAGTTGTTCAAAAGCATGTGCTAAATTTTCAAGTGCAGTGGCCACTTGAAAATGGTCAGGTCCATAATGTTTTTCAAGAATGCTAAGCGCCCTTTCTAGCAACGTTTTCATCATTTGAGGTTCACCTAAATCAGCATATGAATTTGATAAATTTACAAGCGTTGTAGCCATTTTAAAATGATAAGGGCCATAATGTTCTTCTTCAATTTTTAACGCCCTTTGTAGCAACGTTTTCGTCGTTTGAGGATTGCCTAATGCACCAAAAGCACATGCTAAACTACTTAGTGTTTTAGCCACTTCAAAATGATCAGGTCCAAAATTCTGTTCTTGAATTTTCAATTCGGTTTCCAAGAAGGTTTTCGCCGTTTGGAAGTCGCCTAAATCACTATAAGCACTTGCTAAATTTTGAAGGGTTTTAGCCACTAGAAAATGATCAGGTCCATAATGTTGTTCTTGAATTTTCAATGCCCTTTCTAGCAAAGTTTTGTTTGTTTGAGGATCGCCTAAATCACCATAAGCAACTGCTAAATTTACAAGCAATCCAGTGACATTAAAATGATCAGGCCCATAATGTTGTTCTGTAATTTTCAACGCCCTTTCTAGCAACTTTTTCATCGTTTGAGGATCGCCTAAATCACGATAAGCATCTCCTAAACCTTGAAGTACTGTAGCCACTTGAAAATGATCAGGTCCATAATGTTGTTCTGTAATTTTCAACGCCCTTTCTAGCAACGTTTTCATCGTTTGAGGATCGCCTAAATCGTCATAAGCCCTTGCTAAATTTGCAAGCAATCCAGTCACTTCAAAATGATCAGTTCCATATTGTTTTTCTTTAATTTTCAACGCTCTTTCTAGCAAAGTTTTTGTCATTTGAGGATCGCCTAAGTCATGATATGCCTTTGCTAAATGATTAAGTGCACTTGCCAAATTTGGATTCTCTCTTCCATAGCTCTCCTCCTTAATTTCTAGCAATTTTTCAGCTGCAGATTTAGAGGCATTGGTGTAACCGAT
>JAIXMJ010000162.1 GCA_022836975.1 Wolbachia sp. | reverse complement strand
GGTAATTAACGACCAACTACATGCCTTTAAAATGAAATGCATTAAGCGTATGTAAGATGAGTTGCTCGAAGGAGAGCTCATCCGCAGATAAGTAGAGGAAGAATTGGAACGTGAGAGATAAAGAGAAATGGAGAGAAGAGCTAAACAAATGGATTAAGCAGCCAACTTCAAAAAGACTAACTAATAAATGATCGAGGCCTAACTGATTGAAAGACAAAAGGAAATTGAGGAACAAAAACGCATCGAAGAATATGCTAAATAAAGAGAAGCTCTAGATAAATTGAGAAGAGATAAGGAAGAACAAAAGTTCCAAGAAAAATAACTAACAAGATAAAAGCTTATTGATAAATAAGCAGAGACTCTTAGAAATATGAAGAGTAGAGAGGAAGAAATCCTAAATAAGCAAGTTGCCGAAGCTGAGGAGAAAGCTATGAGATTATTTGAAGAATAAGAGAGACGCAGACTTTAAATGAAGGATGCCATTGAGAGATCCAGGCAATAGTAGATTGATAGAAAATAATATNAAAAGATGCAAGATNCTACCAAAACTGTGCATAAAAAACGATAATTCATGTCTAATATGTGTTTTTCAGGTGTCCCTTAAAATCTTTGTCTTTGTGGGTATCTGATCCCCAAACTCAGAAAACGTTGCTGGAAAGGACATTGAAAATTAAAGAACTCCATTATGGCCCTGATCATTTTCAAGTTGCTACAACGCTTGTAAATTTAGCAAGTGCCTATAGATCTTTAGGTGATCCCAAAACTCAGAAAACGTTGCTGGAAAGGGCATTGAAAATTCAAGAACTCCATTATGGACCTGATCACTTTCGAGTTGCTGCAACGCTTGTAAATTTAGCAAGTGCCTATAGAACTTTAGGCGATCCCCAAACTCAGAAAATGTTGCTCGAAAGGGCATTGAAAATTGTAGAAGTCCATTATACCACTGATAATCACCAACTTGCACTTACACGTTACCCCCTTGCAGAATGTTATTTAAGTTTGAAGGAATATAAAAAAGCTAAGGAACTGTTGAATTTAGTTTTACCAGTTTTTGTAGAGCACTATGGTGCAAAGCATAAGTTTTGTAGTTATGTAAGAAGGTTATTAACAGTTATCAAGAGAGTATGCTAAATAAAGGCTAACGCTCTCTATCTCTCTCTCTTGC
>JAIXMJ010000161.1 GCA_022836975.1 Wolbachia sp. | reverse complement strand
GTTAGATAAATCAGGTAATTATATAGATTTAAAGAAGGTGTTCTTTATAGCGATATCTAATTGTAAGTTGTTTGATGAAGAAATAGATTATATATCAACTCATAACATAAGAGAGATAAAAACCAATGGACATTATTTAAAAGATCTACAGTTTATCTTTATTGAGTTACCTAAATTTCCCAAGAGAAGTGTAGAGGAGTTAAAGACTACAGTAGAACGTTGGTGTTTCTTTTTTAAGTATGCAGAAGAAACTACTGAAGAAGATCTAAAAAAGATAGCAGAAGAAGCACCAATAATAAAGCTAGCATATGATGAATTAGATAAGTATCGCTGGAATGAAAAAGATTTAATAGCCTAGAAGAAAGAATAATGGATCTACGTAAAGAAGAAGCTATTTTGGCACAGAGACTAGATGATGCTACTGAAAGGGGAAGAGTAGAAGGTAAAGTAGAGGGTATAAAAATTGGTGAAGAAAGAGGAAAAGCCGAAGGACGAAAAGCAGAGAAGATAGAAGTAGCAAAAAACTTACTTAAAGCAGGTATTCCTATTAAAATCATTTCTCAAACTACAGGCCTTACAGTTGATGAAATTAAAGGTTCAACTTGATGTACTTCTCTTTAAAAGTTAAATTATGAATATTTTTGTGTTAGTAAGAATACCATAGTTAATTTTCTGATTATTTAATGGATGTAATAATTGTATTTCTAGATGGAAGCATATTTTAACATTTTCTTTCGTCAATATCAGACAAGACCTGCCATTTGATTTTATTAAAGAAAACATCCAATTCTTTAGATTGGTTGTGACTTTTATTCTCATAAATTGTTTGTTTTGTAACATGTTTAAATCTTTTATATTTATTAAAAATTGATTTTTCAAAAGGAAAAATGTCTTGTAAGTTTTGTACGTTATTTTCATTAGATTCACTAGTAGTTATTAGATTTGGTGCATTATTTAATCTATTTTGATTATCGTTTATTACATTAATTAATTGACTTTTGTTTAATTTTTTCATATCATTATACTTCATTACTTTTAATTTTGAGACTTGAGAACGAAGTTCATCTCTTGACAATTCTTCAAGACAAGCCATTTTATTTTACGTTATTTATAAGATGAAAAAAATTAAAAGATTTCACCCACCCATAATCTATAAATTTCTTTATAATT
>JAIXMJ010000160.1 GCA_022836975.1 Wolbachia sp. | reverse complement strand
GCTGCTAGGAATGAACAGTGGGACATTGTCAAGTGGTTGGTAGAAAAAGGAGCTGATGTTGATGTTAGAAATAAAAACGGGTGGACAGTATTGCACTATGCTGCTAGAAATGAACAGTGGGACATTGTCAAGTGGTTGGTAGAAAAAGGAGCTGATTTACAAGCTAGAGATAATGATGGATGGACAGTGTTGCACGATGCTGCTAGGAATGGATACTGGGACACTGTCAAGTGGTTGGTAGAGAGAGGAGCTGATTTACAAGCCAAAGATGATGTTGGACGGACAGTGTTGCACTATGCTGCTGAGAATGGACACTTGGACACTGTCAAGTGCTTGGTAGAAAAAGGAGCTGATTTACTAGCTAAANNTNATNATGGATGGACAGTGTTGCACTNNGCTGCNAGGAATGNACAGTGGGACATTGTCAAGTGGTTGGTAGAGCAAGGAGCTGATTTAGAAGCTAAAGATAATGATGGATTGTTGCACTTTGCTGCTAGGAATGGACAGTGGGACACTGTCAAGTGGTTGGTAGAGCAAGGAGCTGATTTACAAGCTAATTGTAATGCTGGATCGACAGTGTTGCACTTTGCTGCTAGGAATGGACACTGGGACACTGTCAAGTGGTTGGTAGAAAAAGGAGCTGATTTGAAAGCTAAAGATAATAATGGAGAGACAGTGTTGCACTATGCTGCTTTGAATGGAAGCTTGGACACTATCAAGTGGTTGGTAGAGCAAGGAGCTGATTTACAAGCTAAAAAAAACAATGGAGAGACAGTGTTGCATTGGGCTGCTAGGAATGGATACTTGGACACTGTCAAGTGGTTAGTAGAAACAGGAGCTGATTTACAAGCTATTTGTAATGATGGAGAGACAGTGTTGCACTATGCTGCTAGCAAAGGACACTGGGACACTGTCAAGTGGTTGGTAGAAAAAGGAGCTGATGTTAATGCTAGAACGAATTATGGCTCAACAGTATTGTCATTGACATGGAATAGTGAAGTGAAACAATGGTTAAGAGAACATGGAGCAACATAACCCTCACTCTCCTCACTCTCCTCACTCACACGCTCAACTGCTAGCGAGCTCAACTGTTGAGAAGGAAACAGTTGCTCCATGCAGGGTCAATCCATGAACCTTCTGATTGCAAGGGTGATGCACTACCTGCTGCACCACACCGTTCCCCAA
>JAIXMJ010000016.1 GCA_022836975.1 Wolbachia sp. | reverse complement strand
ATATAGATTGTCTACATCTAATCCACAATTATATTGAGCATTCGCAACTGCAGAACCCAACACTTTACCTATAAGACCAGCTGCTTTCTTATCACAAAATTTTAACTGTACTGTAGCAAAATCAACTGGCTTATTACGTACCAAGTCAGCAACCAAATTTAACTTACGAGGAGTTGACTTTAAAACACGAGCAGTTGCTCTAACTATCATATCACTTTTTCCCATACCAATTATTTCCTAGTTGCCTTTTTATCTCCACTATGAGCAGTAAACTTACGGGTAGGTGAAAATTCACCAAACTTATGTCCTATCATATTCGGATTATTAACATTAACAGGAATGTAATCTTTACCATTATAAACAGCAAACTTTAAACCCAAACAATTAGGAAGGACCACAGAAGCTCTAGAGCGGATCTTTATTATTACATTAGTCAACCCTTTATTTATCACACGGTTCACTGACTTCAATACGGAAGGATGACAAAAAGGTGGCTTCCAAGCAGATCTACTCATAAATTATCCCTTTAATTGTTTTATATATTTACTACTAGATTTATTTCTTTTTCTAGTCTTCTTTCCTTTAGTTGGAACACCCCAAGGAGTTACAGGATGACGTCCACCAGAAGTTTTACCTTCTCCCCCTCCAAGCGGGTGATCTACTGGATTCATAGCAACTCCACGCACTGTAGGCCTTATACCAAGCCATCTACTTCTTCCTGCTTTACCCAATTTCCTATTCTTATGGTCAGGATTAGACACAACACCAATAGTAGCTTTGCAAGAAGACAAAATCAATCTAACTTGGCCAGACCTTAATCTCAGTAACACATATTCACCATCACGACCTACAACTTGTGCATAACAGCCAGCAGACCTAGCAATAACAGCACCAGAGCCAGGTTTCAACTCAACATTATGCACAAATGAACCAACAGGTATACATTTTAACATTAAGCAATTGCCCGGCAATATATCAGCATCATTACTTGCTACCACAACATCACCAACCTTCATGCCTTGTGAAGCTAATATATAAGACCTCGCACCATCTTCTTCATAAGAAATCAGAGCTAAAAAACTACTCCTATTCGGATCATACTCTATTTTTTCAACCATAGCTTGATCACATCTATTACGCTTAAAATCTACAATTCTATATTTCCTCTTATGTCCACCACCCTTGTGACGAACGGTAATACGACCATAATTATTCCTTCCTCCACTAGACTTTTTACCATACACAAGTGACTTTTCTGGCTTATCCTTTGACAAACCAACCTTGCTCACTAAAACTGTCCCACGAGAAGAAGGAGTGAAAGGCTTAAGGAACTTTATACCCATATTAAACACTCATTATATCTAACTTTTGACCATCTACCAAAGAAAAATAAACTTTCTTTCTCTGTTTTTTATATCCAACTACACCTCTAAAATGTCTAGCTTTAGGTTTCACTTTAATAACATTAATAGAAGAAACTTTTACACTAAAAATAGATTCTATAGCTAATTTTATTTGACGTTTATTCGCATTTGCAGAAACATACAAAGAATATTTGTTAAGCTTTTCCCTCAGAAAAGAAGCTTTCTCTGTAATGATAGGGGATTTTATTATCACGATAACCTCTCCTCAAGAAACTTTATAGTATTACCAGTCAGCATAACACACTCATGATTTAAAATATCAAACACATTTAACCCGACAGGCTTGATTAAATCTATATGTGATAAATTACTTGTAACACGCAACAAATTATCATTATAATCATCAACTATAAGAAAAGAAGAAAATTTAAAATTATTAATACACTTACACATTTCAGAAGTTTTTCTAATATCAATACTCAAATTATCTATAATAACCAATTGATCGTTTAAGCATTTCAGAGATAAAGCAACTTTTAAAGCAAGCTTACGTACCTTTTTATTAATAGAATGAACATGACTCCTTACAACAGGACCAAAAATAACTCCACCACCCCTAAATTGAGGAGAACGTAAACTTCCTTGTCTAGCTCTACCACTACGTTTTTGACCATAAGGCTTAGCCGTAGTACCAGAAACACCACTAATTGTCTTTACCTTGTGAGTACCACTTCTTCTTTTAGCAAGCTGCCACTTTACCACATCATGCAGAACATGTATTTTCTGTTCAACTGAAAATATTGATGGATTAAGATCAATAACCCCTATACTATCATTAGAAAGATTAACTAATTTATACTCCATAATCAACCCACCACATCACTAAATAATCCTACAGGAAAAGGTACATCTTTATGCAAAGATTTTTTAATTGCATCCCTTACAAAAACGTAAGAACCACTAAATCCTGGAATATTATTACCCTTCACAGCAATAATATTATTTACAGGATCAACTGATAATATTTTGATGTTTTGTACAGTCACTCTACTATTACCTAAATGGCCAGCCATTTTCTTCCCTTTAAATACTCGTCCAGGATCTTGACATTGACCAGTAGAACCCTGCGACCTATGTGCTATAGACACACCGTGAGAAGCTCTTAACCCACTAAAATTATGTCTCTTCATCACACCAGCAAACCCCTTACCTTTAGAATAACCAGTAATATCAAGATACTGACCAACTACAAAGTGATTTATGCCTACTTCCTTACCACACTCTACCCCAGACAAGTCACCCAATCTACTTTCATATAACTTGCATTTATTACCTATATGCAGCTTCTTTAGATACCTCTGTTGAGGCTTGGCAATGTTTCGCAAATTCCCTGTACCGAGAATTACAGAATTATAGCCGCACTTACTTTCTATTTTTGTATCAATAATATAAGTCTTGTCAAGATGTAACAAGGTTACAGGTATACGACCAGAAATAGAATATATACCAGTATGGCCAACGTTTTTCATCAACAGACCAATCCTTCTCAATGAATTAACTCTTCTCATGATGCCACTCTCTTAGTTTTAACTTTTAGCTCAACTTCCACTCCAGCAGAAAAAGACAAGCCTGTAAGCATCTGCATCATTGTAGGAGTGGGATCATGTATAATAATCAAACGTTTGGAAACCCTTATCTCAAATTGTTCACGAGATTTTTTATCTACATGAGGAGACCTATTTACAATGAACTTAGAATCCTTCCTCGGTAACGCAACCGGCCCAGATAATTTTGCACCAGAGCGCTTTAGCTCATCAATAAACTTTTTTACACACCTTTCTAACAACAGGCAATCAAATGCCTTGATTGTAATATATATATCTTCCTTCATCAACCTTTACTCCAAAATCTCAGATACCACACCAGAACCAACTGTCTTGCCACCTTCACGCACAGCAAAACGCAACCCTTTATCCATCGCTATCGGTAAGTGTAAATCTACTTCTATACTTAAATTGTCCCCTGGCATCGCCATCTCTTTCCCATCTAATAACTTTATGCTACCTGTTACATCTGTTGTCCTTACATAAAATTGTGGCTGATAGTTGTCAAAAAATGGTGTGTGCCTCCCTCCTTCTTCCTTCTTTAATATATATACTTCTGACCTGAACTTCTTGTGCGGTGTGATACTCCCGGGCTTCGCAAGAACTTGCCCCCTCTCTACTTCCTCCCTCTTCGTCCCTCTTAATAAGATCCCTACATTTAAACCTGCACTACCTTTCTCTAACATCTTCTTGAACATCTCAACTCCTGTGCAAATCGTCTTCTGTGTCGCACCTAACCCTACTATCTCTATCTCATCCCCAGGTCTGATCTCTCCTCTCTCCACTCTCCCTGTTACTACTGTCCCACGTCCAGATATTGAAAATACATCCTCTATCGGTAATAAAAACGGTAGGTCTACTGGCCTTGGAGGTACAGGCACATACTCATCTAACTTCTCCATTAACTTGTCTATCGAATCCTTACCATATTTACTCCCTTCTACATCTTCCTCTAATGCTTTTAATGCTGACCCTACTATGATAGGTACCTCGTCTCCTGGAAAACTATAATGCTTCAGTAAATCTCTTACTTCCATCTCTATTAAGTCTATATCTTCCGGATCAGCTACATCTGCCTTGTTTATATATACTACTATATATTTTACTCCTACTTCCTTCGCTAATAACAAATGTTCCTTCGTCTGTGGCATCGGACCATCAGTACCTGATACTACTAATATTGCCGCATCCATCTGTGCTGCTCCTACTATCATGTTCTTTACATAATCAGCATGACCAGGACAGTCAACATGCGCATAATGCCTATTCGCTGTTTCATATTCAACGTGTGCTGTTGCTATAGTTATACCCCTCTTCCTCTCTTCAGGAGCTTTATCTATCTCATCATATCTCACAAATTTCCCGTAATGCTTCGTTATTGCCGCTGTCAATGTCGTCTTCCCATGATCTACATGCCCTATCGTCCCTACATTTACATGCGGCTTCCCAAATGCTGTTGTCATTTTCTACTCAAATAAAAACCAATAATAAATTTATCTTAACGCTAATTTCATCACAATACAACAAAAAAAGAGCGGATAGTGGGATTCGAACCCACTCCACTAGCTTGGAAGGCTAGAGCTCTGCCAATTAAGCTATACCCGCATATGTGGAGGAGGTAGGATTCGAACCTACGTACGCAAATGCGGGCAGATTTACAGTCTGCTACCTTTAGCCGCTCGGTCACTCCTCCCTTTAGCTTAATACTAAATATCTAGTCTCATAAAATCAAGCATTAAAACCACAATAAGTAGAAAAAACTAATAAAGATTCTCTACGCTTTAAACTTATTATATAAAGGTGAAAGTATCTGTGATTTAGTCATTCGTCTTTTTTATGGATTCCTTTCAGTGTAGAATATTGAAAATTAACTGGGGAATTATAAATTACCTTATATATGTCATAGCACGCCATGGCGCTTTCAGAAAAACCACTTAATATAAGCTTGAGTTTGCCAGGATAAGTTGCTATATCACCAATAGCATATACTCCATCTTTGCTAGTTTGTAATGTTGCAGAATTAACAACTATACGTCCATGTTTCAATTCTATCTCCCAATCTCGTAATGAGCTTATATTCATTGATAATCCAAAGAATGGCAAAAGGAAATCTGCAGATATTGATTTTTTTTCATCTGTAATAATATTTTTTACTACTACTGTATTAAGTTTTCCGTTCTTTCCAACCAAATCATCAAGTTGATATGGTACGACCAATTCAATTTTTCCTGAAAATACTAATAATTCTATTTGATTTCTAGTGCCTGGAGCACACCGAAATTCCCTTCTTCTATGTATCAAATAAACTTTTTTTGCGATTGAAGAAAGCTCCACTGTCCAGTCAGCTGCAGAATCTCCACCACCTGCAATTATTATGACTTTATCCTTAAAATAGGAAACCTGATTTATGTTGTAGAATACAGATTTATTTTCATATTCCAATATATTACTTAAAGGTGGACGATTAGGTTCAAATATTCCATTTCCAGCAGCAATAACAACAGCTTTACACTTTATCTGCCTACCTTTATTGGTTACAACAATAAATTTCTTATCATCAAAAGAAAAAATTTGTTCGACTTTCTGCTCAAAATGGTATACAGGATCAAATTGTGAAGCTTGTATAAGTAGCTGCTTAATTAACTCTTGTGCACTAATTACATGGTAGCCTGGTATATCATATATTGGTTTTTCAGGATAAAGAGCTATACATTGTCCACCAGCTTGACTCAAACCGTCTATTATATGACATTTCATATCAAGCATCCCTGCTTGAAAAGCAGTAAAAATTCCCACAGGCCCAGCACCTATTACCACTATATCTGTTTCCATATTTTACCTGTATAGTTTTTAATCCTGTTTAAATAAAATATGTCCAAAGCTATCCATATTTTCAAGTACTTTACCACTACCCAATGCAACACAGCACAGTGGATTGTCTGCAACACGCACTGGTAATTTTGTTATATCACTTATCATTTTATCTAGGTCACGCAATAAGCCACCACCACCTGACAAAACGATTCCTTTGTCCACTATATCAGAAGAAAGCTCAGGAGGAGTGCTTTCTAGAGCCAATTTAATAGCAGAAATTATTTGATTTACAGATTCCGCCAAACTTTCTGCAACCTGACATTCAGACAAAAGCATCTCTCTTGGCATACCGCTCACTAAATCTCTACCTTTGATTGTGATATTATTCTTAGCTTCTCCCAAAAAATACGCTGAGCCTATACTCTTTTTGATCTTTTCAGCGGTCATTTCACCTATTAATAATTTATGGTTCTCACGAATATATGATCGTATTGCCTCATCCATAACGTCGCCACCAACTCTTGCAGAACGCGAATAAACAATTCCACCCAAAGAAATAACTGCAACTTCTGTTGTACCACCACCTATATCAACAATCATTGAACCTTCCGCTTCCGTAACTGGCAAGCCAGCTCCAATTGCAGCAGCCATAGGTTCCTCAATCAGGAATACCTCATTGGCACCTGCACTTTCTGCAGCATCTTGTATAGCACGCCTCTCTACAGGCGTGGAACCTGATGGAACACATATAATAATATTAGGCTTATTAATAGTAAACTTTGTATTAGCACTACGTACAAAGTGCTTGATCATTTCTTCTGCACTTTTAAAATCAGCAATAACACCGTCTTTTAAAGGCCTTATAGCTTCGATCTCTCCTGGCGTTTTACCAAGCATCATTTTCGCTCTTTTGCCAAAAGCATATGGAACATAATTTCCTTTTTCCTTCACTCTTGCCACAACAGAAGGTTCATCTAATATAATGCCCCTATTTTTCTGATAAACCAAAGTATTCGCTGTTCCCAAATCTATAGCAATATCACTCGCAAGCAAATATTTCACAACAAAAATACCAAACGGTTTTTTAATTAATTTACGGATGGATTTCATATACAGTCCATTAAATCATATTTTTCAGTTAAAAATTTAGTATAACACTCAATATCCAAACTTTCACCTGTTACTTTTTTTAAAACCCCAGGAATATTATGTTTTGTATTGTATATATTTTTAGTAAACCAATTTATAAGCAAACTAAAATTACCCTGTTTTATGCCATCTAAATATTCATAATAATTTTCTTTTATAAAAGAAAATATTTGCGTAGCAGAAATTAAAGCTATTATTTTTACCGGAAAATAACCTATCACACCGTTTATCCAATACTCATCTTGGAAATAAGTATCTAATTCATTTTTAGCCTTTACTGGAACTTTGTAATGTTTCATACCTTCTAACCAAGCATCCTGTAAATCTTTTATTTCCAGCGTCCCATCTATCATATCTTTTTCTAGTTTTGTTCTCAACATAACATGAGCTAACAAAGTAAATCCATCTGCTTTTTTTAACCAAGGAGAAAGATTGACTTTATTAAAAAGAGAATATAAATTCTTAATGTTATTAGACCTTACTTGCACTTTATCCTGCATATGCAACTGGATAAATTCAGTAAACTCTATAGATGTTCCCAGTACCTTTTCCATAAACAATTCCTGGATCTCTCGTACAATTTCTGTGGTAGCAAGGTTTTTTAGCGATTGTTTTTTATAAATCACATCACTACTACATTTTAAAAGTGAAGATAAACTATAGCAAAAATTAGATTCATCATAATCTATCGACAAATTATGCACTTCATCATCACTTAACCCTATGTGTTGTAAACAAACCAAACCAAGTGCAACTTGTTTTTCAACGGTAAGGTTTTTTAAATTGGCCATTTTCTTTTTACTTTGTTTCTCAATAATTTTATCAATATTTTTGCTAAAAAAACTTCCTATCTTAGGAAATATCTCTTTTATGTCTTTTTCCGTTATTCCATCTACTAGCATTGCATCATATTTTGAACATTTCATATGTTGTGCTTTTATGGTAGCAGAATCTCGCACAAGTTTTATGAGCTCAACAAAATGTTTTTTCAATTTTTTTAAATTACTAGCTTCAGAACGAGATAGTTGCAGTAGTTCTGAACATTCAATTCTCGTTCTAGATAAAGATTTCACTAAATCAAGAGGTAAAGCACTACTGGATCTATACATTTTCTCCATCAACTCCAATTGCCAATCATTCTTCTTGTTTGGTACAACCATCAATGACTCCTTAACTAAATCATGAGTGATGATTTCATGTTTTATCTCTTCAAGAAGAGCTACTTGCTCAATTTTGTCTTCTATACTTAACTTATTCCGATTTAGTATTTTAATCGTTCTTTCAATAGAATTTATTTTATATAATACTTCTTCTAAAAATTTATATGCATTCATCTATTCCTACCTCAATAAAGTAAAAAATATATCTATTAGTTTTACTATTTTTACACGTAAAAAACTAGCAAGTTATCAAAAAATTAACTACAAGGGTGTACAAAGTTTTTCTTGACTATATAAAAATATAGGTAGATTATAAAATCGCAAGTGAAGCATTAATTAATATATGGAGGTTTAATAATGTTGAATAAGTTAATCACAATGTTCTGTTTGTGCTTAATAATTGCAGGTGCTGGTCCAGGTTCTTGTTTTTTTAATAAAAAGAAAGAGCAAGTACATGCGAAGAAGCCAAGTTTTGTTGTAAAACAAGCTAATGTTAAACTTAAACACACAGGTCTACAAGCTAATGACCTTACGAAAAAATTAAATAAGGCAAAGATTTTTTT
Source organism: Wolbachia sp. (assembly GCA_022836975.1). Lineage (GTDB taxonomy): Bacteria > Pseudomonadota > Alphaproteobacteria > Rickettsiales > Anaplasmataceae > Wolbachia. Next base: position 3,702 of record JAIXMJ010000016.1, on the reverse strand, counting down.
CGGTTTTGATCAATCTAATATTAGCGAAGTGAGTGCAGACATATTACTTGATGTAGTAGAAATATTACAAGATAATCCAGAAGCTCGCATTCTTTTAACTGGTCATACTGACATTCGTGGCTCACATGAGTATAATCTTGCTCTAGGTGCTAGAAGAGCAGAAGCTGCAAAAATGTTTATGATTAACTGCGCACCTTACTTAGAAAAAAGAATAAGGACAGCTTCTAAGGGAGAAACAGAACCTTTGGTTGATGTTCCTGATGATCATGTTAAGCCTGCGCAATCTAAGTACGAAAAAGAACATTCTAAAAATCGTAGAGTAGAATTTTCATTCTTTACGGAATAATATCTAAGCAACCCAGGTTTTTGTCTGGGTTTTAGTTTCCTTATTTAGCGTGCTAAGAATAGAGAAAAATTTAGGTTTACGTGGTTCTTTATTGTTGTATGCAAGAAGAAATAGGTATGATGGAATCATGTTTTCTTAATAGAATCAATAGTTTTGATATTTGTAATAAAAGTATTGCAGTTGCAGTATCTGGTGGGGTAGATAGTATAACTTTAATGCATTTAGTAATTAACTTAATGCAACAAAATATTCCTATAGCCCTAACTGTTGATCACGCATTGCGTCCAGAATCCAAAGGGGAAGCGTTATTTGTCTCAAATTACGTAAAACAACTTGGAGCAGTAGAGTCGTTTATATTAAATTGGAAAAAAGAAAACACTAAAGGTAATATACAATCTCTAGCAAGAAAAGCACGATATAAGTTATTAACAGACTGGTGTAAAAATAACAAAATTAAATGCTTATTTGTTGCTCATAATAAAAATGATCAAGCTGAAACGTTCTTACTAAGACTAGAGCGTGGTAGTGGTATAGATGGATTATCATCCATGAACTATAAGTCATATTTTAACGATATTTGTATACTGAGACCACTATTAGATTTTAGCCGTAGTAATATAGAACAATATGCAAAATTTCATAAACTCAAATGGATTGAAGATAAAAGTAACCAAGATTTAAAGTATAGACGCACCTTGCACCGTAACCTACTGAAGGCAACCTATAATCAGGAGATCCTCGTACAAAGGATATATTCTACAACTCTACACATGCAAAGGGTTATAGAAACTCTGATGTATTATACACGTATTGCATTTGATAATTGTATCAATATAGATGAGCTTGGCTATATAAAGATAAAACTTGATTCATTTTATCAATTGCCAGAAGAGATAGCTATGAGAGTATTACTTTATTCTATCATGGTAATCGGCAATAAATACTACAAACCTAGGTATAATAGTTTCATATCAGTATTCCGTAATATATTAGATAGAGTTAAAAGTATTAACTGCACTCTTTCGGCATGCAAAATCAGAAAATATGGAGAAAATATTTTAATAATAAAAGAATCATCACACATAAAGGAAATATCCATACAACTACCTATCAGTGAACCAGTATTATGGGACAACAGGTTTAAATGTATGATACATGGAAATCAGGCATGTCAAGTAACTATTGCACCGTTAAGAAAAACAGATGCAATCCTACAACGCTTAAAAGATTCTCAGTGTTGTAATGACGTTTTTTATTCTTTACCAGTTATAAAGAAAGATAATAAAATACTGGCTTACCCATATACTCACACTATAAGTAGAAATAGTAACAATAATAAAATTATATCTGTTATTAGTAGCGTTATAGGGGAGAATTTGATAAAATTAATAAAAAAAAATTATTATGAAGAAATTTTTTGAAGGCTTATTAATATGGCTTATAGTTTTTATGCTCATTGTAGCAGTTTATATTCAATTTGCCGGAGATTTAGGTAAAGGTAAAACAATATCTTTTTCGGAATTCTTAAATAATCTGGAAAGCGATAATATAGAAGAAATTGTTATAAAAAGCCAAAGTATTGAAGGTAAACTGAAAAGTGGCTCTAATTTCAATACAAAGGGAGGAGTGATATATTCTGATTTAATAAAAAATTTACACGATAAAAAGGTTAAATTCTCTTTTTCAACAGGAGAATCCGTTATTAATACGATTGGTGGTCTATTAATCTCAGGGATTCCTTCGTTCATATTTATTGGCTTCCTGCTATTCCTTTTTAAACAAACACAGATAGGAGGTAACAGAACTATAAGTTTTGGCAAATCAAAAGCTAGATTGATGACAGATAAGAAAAAGGTGACATTTGATGATGTTGCTGGGATAGATGAAGCAAAAGAAGAATTAGTAGAAATTGTTGAATTTCTTAAGCAAAGACAAAAATTCCAAGCACTTGGCGGGAAAATACCTAAAGGTTGTCTCCTAGTCGGTCCTCCAGGAATTGGTAAAACTTTGCTTGCACGTGCAATCGCAGGTGAAGCTAATGTACCATTCTTCAGTATTTCCGGGTCTGAATTTGTTGAAATGTTCGTTGGTGTTGGGGCAAGTAGAGTACGCGATATGTTTGAACAAGGAAAGAAAAATGCACCTTGTATAATTTTCATAGATGAAATAGATGCTGTTGGAAGACAACGTGGTGTTAATTTGGTTGGAGGAGGTCATGATGAAAGAGAACAAACACTAAATCAATTGTTAGTTGAAATGGATGGTTTTGAATCTAATGAAGGCGTAATAATAATTGCTGCAACTAACCGTGCTGATGTTCTAGACAAAGCACTTCTCAGACCTGGTCGTTTTGACCGTCAAGTAGCAATATCTCTACCTGATATTAACGGACGTGAAAAAATATTAAACACACATATAAAAAATGTATCCATTGCTCCTGACGTAAATATTAGAATAATTGCAAGAAGCACACCAGGTTTTTCTGGTGCTGAATTGGCAAACTTGGTGAATGAATCAGCGCTCATTGCAGCAAGAAGAAATAAAAAAGTTGTCACTATGGATGATTTTGAGTATGCACGTGATAAAGTGATGATGGGTATAGAAAGACCATCTTTAGCAATGACAGAAGAGGAAAAAAAGCTAACAGCATATCACGAAGCTGGACATGCGATTGTTGCTATTAATATGCCCGCTTCTGACCCTATACATAAAGCAACCATTATTCCAAGGGGTATGGCTTTAGGGCTAGTTATGAGACTTCCAGAAACAGACCGAGTATCTCATACAAGAGAAAAAATGATAGCAGATATAACTGTTGCTATGGGAGGAAGAGTGTCTGAAGAATTGGTTTTTGGTTATGATAAAGTCACAAGCGGAGCATGTTCAGATATAGAATATGCATCTAAATTATCACGTTCCATGGTCACAGAATGGGGTATGAGTGATAAAATAGGCTTAGTATATCATAATTATAAACAACATAATATCTATGATTCTCAAGTGATTTCCGATGATACACTCAAGTTCATAGATGAAGAGGTAAAAGGAATTATTTCTTCATGCTATGAAAAAGCAAAAGATATTTTAGTTACAAATCGTAAAAATTTAGATCTTATTGCTACTAATCTATTAGAATTTGAAACTCTTACAGGAGATGAAATTAGAAATATATTAAACGGACAAAAAATTATGAAAAACAGGTATGAAAAGAAACGAGCACCAAAGAAGTCATCACTACATTAGTATAGAACAGTAAATAAAGCTTTTTTTAAAGAACCCTTTTACTTGCATTAAATTCTGTTATATTGTATGATAAACATGAAGCTAACCATTAAGAAGTTGAAAAAGGTTCTGAT
>JAIXMJ010000159.1 GCA_022836975.1 Wolbachia sp. | reverse complement strand
ATTTAGTTTGATCGTTCTGTACTATCAAAAGTCTAAAATAACAAAAAATATTCATTGACACATTTATATAGATGAAAAAGTAGCTAGGCTTTGGGGAACGGTGTGGCGCAGCAGGTAGCACATCACCCTTGCAATCGGAAGGTTCATGGATCAACCCCTGCATGGAACAGCCGTTTCCTTCTCAATAGTTGAGCTAGCTAGCAGTTGAGCATGTGAGTGAGGAGAGTGAGGAGAATTTATGTTGCTCCATGTTGTCTTAACCATTGTTCCACTTCATTATTATCCCTAGCCCTAGCCCAGAACAATACTGTATCCCCATCTTTGTCTTTAGCATTAACATCAGCTCCTTTTTCTACCAACCACTTGACAGTGTCCCAGTTTCCATTCTGAGCAGCCCAGTGCAACACTGTCCCTCCATTATTAGTTTTAGCTTGTAAATCAGCTCCTCGCTCTACCAACCACTTGACAGTGTCCAAGCTTCTACTCCTAGCAGCCAAGTGCAACACTGTCAATCCATCATTATCTTTAGCTTGTAAATCAGCTCCTTTTTCTACCAACCACTTGACAGTGTTCAAGTGTCCAGAAGAAGCAGCCCAATGCAACACCGTTGATCCATCTTTATCTTTAGCTTGCAAATCAGCTCCTTTTTCTACCAACCACTTGACAGTGTCCAAGTTTCCAGAAGAAGCAGCATAGTGCAACACTGTCTCTCCATCTTTATTTTTAGCTTGTAAATCAGCTCCTTTTTCTACCAACCACTTGACAGTGTCCAAGTGTCCATTCGAAGCAGCATAGTGCAACACTGTTGATCCATATTTATTTTTAGCTTGTAAATCAGCTCCTTTTTTTACCAACCACTTGACAGTGTCCAAGTGTCCATAGTTAGCAGCATAGTACAACACTGTACATCCACTATATGGCCATTCAGGATTAACATTAACAGCATTAACATCAGCTCCTCGCTCTATCAAGTCCTTTACAAGTATCCAGTTTTTATTTTCAGCAGCTGTGAACATATTGTCATTGCTAATTGCAGGTTGAATGGATGGAATGGATCCTTGTTCTGAAATAATATAAATAATATACATTTTTTTTACCTTTAAGTTGAATTTAAATAAGTCATCATTAATTTGTTGCTGCAGAGAAAAGAGAAGAGAGAATTGATACAAAATTGAGAGTGTAAAAAGCATTTTTTACATTTC
>JAIXMJ010000158.1 GCA_022836975.1 Wolbachia sp. | reverse complement strand
TTATCTTTTATTCTTTCCCACTGCTCATCTTTCAGATCGTATAACATTTTTCCCTCTCAAAAAATACTATTTTAACTCTGTTTTTATTTAATGTCGACACTACCTAGGGTGTGTCGTCGCAAGATACTAGTTGAATAAATGTCAAAGGTGTATATAATGAAGGATTTGAGGGTTAGAAAAGATGGATACAGAATTAAGTCATAGAAGGCATGGTATAAGCGACAGATTGTGGAATAAAATAGAAAGCCACTTGCCTGGTAGAAGGGGCCAGTGGGGAGGAGTAGCAAAGGATAATAGGAGATTCATAAATGCAGTAATGTGGATATTTAGGACTGGTGCACCATGGACCACCTGATTATGGCCATTGGAAGAATGTACACAGGAGATTTTGCAGGTGGCGTGATAAGGGAGTATGGGAAGATTTATTAGACCTCTTTCGAAACTATACAAAGAGAGAAAAAAGGAGTAGAATAAGAGATTTAAGGATGGAGAATATGAAGTACGAAATAGTAAAAGGAGTAGGAGAAGAAGAATTTCGAAGGCTAAGTGGAGTGAAAAAGGCAACGTTTAGTAGAGATATTAGAAAGAGCCAATAAGGCAAAGAAAGCGAAAGGAGGTAGAAAAAATAAGTTAAGAGCCTGTTCATAATCTTTTTAACAATAGAACAGAGAAAGCTAAAACAACCATTTGCAGGCTAGTATTAAGCTTTCTTTCACAGTTTTTCCATAGCCTCCTACATTTATCTAGCCAGGCAAAAGACCGTTCTACAACCCACCTTTTTGGCAATACAACAAATGAATGTAGCTCATTGCGCTTTATTACTTTAACAGTTGCACCAATAATTGTCTTTATTTGATCTGCAAAATTTTTTCCTGTATAACCTGCATCAACCAGTATACTCTGAACTTTGGAGAGATTTTCTCTTGCTCTACCAACCATTTCGATAGCAGCATTACGATCTCCTATATTAGCTCTAGTAATATAGATTGCATGTGGCAAACCTTAGAGCCTGTACGCGATCTATAAATATGGTAAGATGAGTGTAGTTGAAGTAAGAGCTTGTACGCGATCTATGAATATAGTATAAAGAAAAGTGTAGTTAAAATAAGGTAAATTATGAGAAACATATACCCAAGTGATATAGATCGTGAAAAATTCGAAAAGATCAGGCCAATTTTAGAAAGCGCACGAAAGAAGACGAAGCCAAG
>JAIXMJ010000157.1 GCA_022836975.1 Wolbachia sp. | reverse complement strand
TAAAATAATTGCAGATCGCTATCGAAATCGACGAAAACGTTTTAGTCTGAGGTTCAACTTAATTGCTGGAATTTACAACTTTGAGTTGATAAAATGAGTTATGCAAGAAGTCCATTATATACCTATCTACTGAAATTAGCAATCCCAAAATTTCTCCTGTATAACCTGCATTAACCCCGCACTTCGGAAAGATTTTTTTTGCTCTACAAACCATTTCTATAGCAGCATTACGATCTCATATATTAGCTCTAGTAATATAAATTGCATGCGGCAAACCTTGTGTGTCTACTGCAATATGGCGCTTTATTCCTGAAATCTTCTTGCCTGCATCATAACCTTTTTCTTCAGCAGTATCGGTATTTTTCACACTCTGAGCGTCAATTATGCAGAAAACTTGTTTTGGTCAACGGACCTTTCCAACTAATTTTTTTAACCAGAATACTTTCTCCATATTGATTAGGTTTTTTACTCCATTTCTTGAAATAGTCGTAACAATTGCGCCATTTTGGAAGCTCTTTTAGCAGCATTTGCCAATTCAACTGTGTTGTCTTCTTTTGTGCATTTTCTAAAATGGGTATAATTTTCTCTAATTTTTCACGATCTTGGGTATATCTTTCTCATAATTTACCTTATTTAACTACACTTATCTTACCATATTCATAGATCACGTACAGGCTCTTAGATGTTGTAGTATTGAGTGCAATGATACCTACGGTAAACGTACTATCATAATCGAAAACAATGGAGATAGAAAAATTTATTATAAAGAAAACAAATACTGCGATAAAGCTATTCTTGACTTATATAATGACATAAACAGAGTTCTTACCAACAACGCACAAATCTCTAATTTGGAAGATCTAGAAAAACAATTAAACCAGTCAAAATCAAAAATCCAGCTAAGTGATGTTTACATTATGAAGAGAAAGGTGGAGTTCTGTGTAGAACATAAGGTATTAGGTGTAGAACTTTTAAAGTATGCACTTAACAACCGCAACATACGTATTATAAACTTTATATTAGAAAATAGCACAACAGAACAATTAAAATCTTTTAAAAATATAATATTTGTGGAAGAAACAAAGGTTGCAAAAAGGTTTTTTAGTTTATTGGACTTCTTGCATAACTCATTTTATCAACTCAAAGTTGTAAATTCCAGCAATTAAGTTGAACCTCAGACTAAAACGTTTTCGTCGATTTCGATAGCGATCTGCAATTAT
>JAIXMJ010000156.1 GCA_022836975.1 Wolbachia sp. | reverse complement strand
AAAAAAACTCCCCACATGAACTTTCTCTTCCCCCCAATCTACCAATCGATTCCCCTTGATGCGAATGTAAAAGAGAACGTTGTTTTTTATCAAATAATCAATCCAATGTTTCCCAATGAACTCACGATCAGCCGTCAATGAACGAATTTGCAGATTAGGCAATATTTGGAACAACTCACTTAGTAACCCGAACTATGGATTAGGTAAGAAAATATCATAAGAAATAGAAGGCTTTGTAGGTTTGAGTTGATAAGTAATAAGAGTAGAGACGAGGTGAACGAACATATTAAAAGGAGATCGATGTCTCGTATGCTCGAGCTGAAGCTTATTTTTGAGATAGTCAAAAACTGTTTCAATTAAGGAACGTTTGCGTAAAAGAACCTTCTCATTCCAATCCATGAGCATGTTTTTCATCGTTTTTTTGATTCCTGTGACCAATTTTAATCCTCTACGGTAAAGCTTTAAGAAAAGCTCATTAGCAATATATCCTTTATCTCCGAACAATAATCCTGTAAGCCCTTGTGTCATTTGAGGAATAACCTTGCGATCATCAACATTGCCTCCTGTCAATTTTACCCTCATGAGATCTCCTTGAGGGGTAATGATAACGTGAAGCTTAAACCCGAAAAACCAACCTTTCGTTGTTTTTCCTAGAGACGCAAGTCCTTTAAAAACTTTATTTCTGTATATGCGTTTAGGGTGGCATACAGCTAAGGAAGTTGCATCAACGTAGGCAACGCCTTTTCCAGGAGAAAACAGGCAATAGAGAAAGAAAACCAGGAGATGGAGTACTCTTGGCATCAAAGTCAAAAAACGATCATAACAAGGCATCTTGGGGAATTCCGAGTGATAAAGTTGGAGGTAAGATTTATAAAAAAATTTAAAATTACGGCAGGGTGATTCTTGAAACATCAACAGAATAGTCATAATTTCACTATCTGTTAAACCAGGTGTTCGAGTAGGGCGACGAAGGGATTTATTATTCTTAAGCTGATGAGATATAACCTCTTTTGCTATCCCTTTTGCAAAGTCATCTACAAAGCAAAATAATTCTGTTATATCTTTCTTCATGGGCTGGCTCCTTATTTACGAGTCTTTTTTTCAACCGTAGTGTAGCCAGCTTATACAAATAATTTAACTCAATTTAATCCATAGTTCGGGTTTAGAAGTTTCTTACCGCNTATTAGATTGATAAATAATGCACACGTCCTAAGAAAATTTCC
>JAIXMJ010000155.1 GCA_022836975.1 Wolbachia sp. | reverse complement strand
AAAATAATAAATTACCTCAATCAACGCACCATATTTTTCAGCTCTAATCAATGAAGTGGCTTCCTTAAATACATGCTTGTAGAGAAAATACAACTTAGCAGCTTGCATATTTGGATTTGCAGAAATAATCTAAAAATAAAAAGGATAAAAAATCTACGCTTTAANAGTTGCACCAATAATTGTCTTNATTTGAGTTGCAAAATTTTCTCCTGTATAACCTGCATCAACCAGTATACTCTGAACTTTGGAGAGATTTTCTCTTGCTCTACCAACCATTTCGTTGTATAGGTTATTCCGTTACGTCAGCCAGAAGCTTCAATATCTTTTCTTGCGTCATCGTTCTGTCTTTCGTTATATTAATGCTCTTGGCCAGTAGTTGTTCCATTTTCTTAGAGCTTGTACGCGATCTATGAATATAGTATAAAGAAAAATGTAGTTGAAATAAGGTAAATTATGAGAAATATATACCCAAGATCGTGAAAAATTCGAAAAGATCAGGCTAATTTTAGAAAGTGCACGAAAGAAGACGAAGCCAAGAGAACTGGATCTGTATGAGTTATTTTGCGGTGTGCTGTATGTATTAAAAAGTGGCTGTCAGTGGCGAATGCTACCAAAAGAGTTTCCAAAATGGCGCAATTGTTACGACTATTTCAAGAAATGGACCGAACGAAGATAGAGAAAGTATTCTGGAAATAGTCTTAAAAAAAATTGGTTGGAGAGGTCCGTTCCAGCAATGGTCAGAGTGCCAAAACAAATTTCTGCATAATTGATGCTCAAAGTGTGAAAAATACCGATACTGCTGAAGAAAAAGGTTATGATGCAGGCAAGAAGATTTCAGGAATAAAGCGCCATATTGCAGTAGACACACAAGGTTTGCCGCATGCAATTTATATTACTAGAGCTAATATAGGAGATCGTAATGCTGCTATAGAAATGGTTTGTAGAGCAAAAAAAATCTTTCCGAAGTTCGGAATATACTGGTTGATGCAGGTTATACAGGAGAAAATTTTGCAACTCAAATAAAGACAATTATTGGTGCAACTGTTAAAGTAATAAAGCGCAATGAGCTACATTTATTTGTTGTATTGCCAAAAAGGTGGGTTGTAGAACGGTCTTTTGCCTGGCTAGATAAATAGACCCTCTGCAAAGCTACAAAAAAATAAGTGAGAAGAAATAAATAAGGGAGTAGAATATTATTTTTAAAATAAAAATATGGGAATGAATTACAAAGAAGTAGTAAAAAGACC
>JAIXMJ010000154.1 GCA_022836975.1 Wolbachia sp. | reverse complement strand
TTTAATGTAGTTATGCAAGAAGTCTAGTATATATTCCTTATTAATAATGATTACTCACAATCTTTCCTTTTTGTACTTAAATTAATATTTTGGGTCTTTAATGAAAGTGCTATATGTCCTGTATAAATAGTATACCAATTTCCATGGAAGGTCACACCACGATATTTCTTCTTTAACACATATCAGACTGTACAGGAAAACTTGCGTTGGCTTACTATCGTAGGTCTACCGCTCTTCTTCCGGTCTCTCTCTATTATAGAACTCTTTAAATTTCCTTTCATTAATTGGATATTTCCCACTATCTTCCATGGTTAAACTTCTTATCAATTATTCTAACTTAACTCATTTTGCAAATCAAATGATTGTGTTCACAGTGCCATACCTAACCAACTTAATCACACTCTGGAACCATACATAAGACAAAATAAAGCTTGACTCTTAGTCTAGTAAATCTTATGGTTAGGTTTCTTTTAATAAGAAACGTTTATGAAAATTTTTCTTGACAGTGCCAATTTAAACGAGATTATAGAATGCAGAGAGTTTATTGATGGGATCACAACTAATCCTTCGCTCATTGCAAAGACAGGTTTGAAAAACAAGTATAAAGATTTAATAGGTGAGATATGCTCTATTATAGATGGGCCTGTAAGCGTTGAAGTAGTGGCTAGTAATCATAAAGATATGATAACAGAAGGCTTAGAGTTAAAGAAAATTGCAGATAATGTTGTAATAAAATTACCTCTAACTTACGACGGACTTATTGCTTGTAAAAAATTATCTACTGAATATGATGTAGATGTTAATGTTACTTTATGTTTTTCCACTGGACAAGCACTGCTTGCTGCTAAAGCTGGTGCTTGTTTTGTCTCCCCATTTGTTGGTCGCCTTGATGACATAAGTCACGATGGACTATTACTAATACAAGATATATGTACTATATACACTAATTACATGTTTAAGACCAAAGTTTTAGTTGCATCAGTCAGAAGTCCAGTGCATATTATTAAAGCTGCAAGGCTCAGGGCTGATGCAGTCACTGTACCAGTAAGGGCACTAAAGCAAATGATCAACCATCCACTAACAAATATCGGACTTGCAACATTTGAAAAAGACTGGATTTATAGCACTTCCACTAAAGGACAGAATGATGTAAGATAAGAAATCATTAGATCCTCTGCAAAGCACTGCGAAGTATTTTGAGTATGGAGTAGTCCAAAAGTAGAATTAGCTAAAAACCATGTTTTAGATTCAC
>JAIXMJ010000153.1 GCA_022836975.1 Wolbachia sp. | reverse complement strand
ACGAAAAATACCGTAAAGAGTTTGTTTTTCTGGAGAAAATTTAGCGGTAACTAAATAAGGATAATTTTGTCCGCATGTTAATGGAATTTCGATATAACTTTTAATAATTGATTGTTTCAATGATTGACAAAAACGTAGAATTTTTGTTTGTAAACGATATTTTCTTGGATGATGAATATCCGATTGTTGAATCGTTAGAAAATATGAGATATTCTCATGTTCGAATCCATATAAATAATAGAGAAAGAAATCTTTGATTAAACGTATATTCGACAAACGTAATGTATATGTCGATTGTTGTAATGCTGATTGACCTGAATTGAGATTAATTATCGAAAGAAAATCTTCACTTGATAATGTTCGACCACTAATCGTTGGAATTTCATAGAATGGATCACAAAGAATATCGTATGTATTCGAAAGATATAAAATTTGTTTATTTTGACTAAGAAAACCAATTGATGGATAATACGGAGATGATGAAACAAGACGTTGGCACACAGCAGCAGAGAGTAGAATTATTACATCATACAAATATTGAATAAAACTTTCATGCATTAGCTAGACCACTTAATTGAGCAACCAATGCTTGGTTTTTGATTTTCCTGTGAGTTACCAGTTTCTGCAATAAATTTCATAGCTTTAAATAAATCACTACTACCTACCTCATAGGATTCCGATCTATCTTTTTTTGAGTTATCGAAACGTCCACGATAACGAAGACTTAGTTGAGAGTTAAAACCAAAAAAATCTGGTGTACATACTGCACCATATTCTCTAGCTGTGTTTTGAGTGGTATCAATTAAATATGGAAATGTNAAAATTATTCGTTTTATTTATGTTAAAATTAAATTTTTTACATAAACCTGCTTAATCAAGTCTAATTATAAGCCGTCAGCATGCGAAAAAGGATATTTTCACAAAAAGGCTACAGGGAACGACTCTATGTGGACAAATCATGTATGTCTTTTTAATGGTTAAAATTGTGCTAAAGGAAGTCGACCTTCCGATCTGGCAAGTTAAACAATGTTGCACCCGTAGGTTCGATTTCCACGTATGTAAAACTTTTGATTTTCAAAATTTCTTTTTGCATGGAGCAAAAATTGTTTGCTCCATTTTTTACAATTTAAAAAAATCCAAAGTTTTATCCTAATGGGAATCGAACCTGCGGGTTCAACTTTGCTTAACTTGCCAGATCGGACGGTCGGCTTCCTTATCCACTACGCCCACTTTTGGTGAAGTAAACATGGAAACGGGGGTATATTAAAGGACCAGTCCACTTTTGGTCCTTTTTTGGGAGTTGATAC
>JAIXMJ010000152.1 GCA_022836975.1 Wolbachia sp. | reverse complement strand
TACAAACTAAACATAATCGTGGATGGACATTGTTGCATTCAGCTGCTCAGTATGGACACTTGGACACTGTCAAGTGGTTGGTAGAAAAAGGAGCTGATGTTAATGCTAGAACGAATGGTGGCTTAACAATATTGTCCCTCACTTCAAATAATGAAGTGGAACAATGGTTAAGAGAACATGGAGCAATTACCGATGCTGATATACTCACAGCTGCTGAGAATGGAAACTGGACACTTGTAAAGAAGTTGGTAGAGCAAGGAGCTGATGTTAATGTTAAAGATGAATGGTTATATCATAGACATGTGTTGCACTATGCTGCTTCTTCTGGAAACTGGGACACTGTCAAGTGGTTGGTAGAAAAAGGAGCTGACGTTAATGCTACAAATAGAAATGGATTGACAATGTTGTACTATGCTGCTAGGAATGGAAGCTTGGATACTGTCAAGTGGTTGATAGAGCAAGGAGCTGATTTACAAGCTAAAGACAAAGATGGACAGACAGTGTTGCACTATGCTGCTGGGAATGGAAGCTTGGACACTGTCAAGTGGTTGGTAGAAAAAGGAGCTGATTTACAAGCTAAAACTACTTATTTCTTAAATAATGGATCGACACCGTTGCACTATGCTGCTAAGAATGGACACTTGGATACTGTCAAGTGGCTGGTAGAAAAAGGAGCTGATTTACAAGTTAAAAATAATGATGGAGCGACAGTGGTTATGCTGGCTGCTGGTTATGGACACTGGGACACTGTCAAGTGGTTGGTAGAAAAAGGAGCTGATTTACAAGCTAGAAGTACTCTAAGATGGACAGGTGGATGGACAGTGTTGCACCATGCTGCTTTCAATGGACACTTGGACACTGTCAAGTTGTTGGTAGAAAAAGGAGCTGATGTTAATGCTAAAACTGATGGTGGCTCAACAGTGTTGTATATGACTTCAAATAATGAAGTGAAACAATGGTTAAGAGAACATGGAGCAATATAAACCTTCACTCACTCTCCTCACTCACTCCCCAACTACTAGCTGCTAGATGTTGAGACCCTAGGAAACGGCTGCCCTGTGTGGGATCGATCCATGAACCTTCTGGTTGCAAGGGTGATGCGCTATCTGCTGCACCACACTGTTCCCCAAAGCCTAGCTAGTTTTAGATCTATATACCCTAAAGTGCTGTAGATAAGAGCGGTTTGATTTTTGCAAAAACAAGGATGGACAAACGCAGGCAGTCATTTTGGAAATGGAATTCTTTCTTTTTTATTGACGATTTACAACAAAAACACAACATATTTATTCTTTGTTAAAATCATTAAAATCAAAGGAAA
>JAIXMJ010000151.1 GCA_022836975.1 Wolbachia sp. | reverse complement strand
ATAATGTTGTTCCATAATTTTCAGTGCCTTTTCTAGCAACGTTTTTGTCATTTGAGGATCACCTAACTTATCATAACCACTTGCTAAAATGCTAAGTATTGTAGCTACTTTACAATCCTTAACATCATTATAGTATTCCATAATTTTCAGTGCTTTTTCCAAGAACATTTTCAACATTTGAGGATTTCTTAATTGGCCATAAGCCTTGGCTAAATTTCCAAATATTGCAGCAACTTGAAAATGATCAGGTCCATACTGTTGTTCTTTAATTTTCAAAGCTCTTTCCAGCAACGTTTTCATAATTTCTGGATTGCCTAAGTCACCATAAGCATTTGCTAAATTTCCAAATATTGTAACCACTTGAAANTGATTGGAACCATAANGTTGCTCTTTAATCTTCATTGCTCTTTCCAACAACGTTTTTACCATTTCTGAATTGCCTAAGGCAGCATAAGCATTTGATAAATTGCAAAGTGTTGTAGCTACATGAAAATGATAGGGTCCATAATGTTGCTCTTGAATTTTCAGTGCCTTTTCCAGCAACGTTTTTTTCATTTGAGGATCACCTAAATCACCATAAGCGTTTGCTAAGCTTATGTACATTGCAGCCACTTGATAATGATCTGGTCCATAATGCTGTTCATAAATTTTTAATGCTCTTTCTAGCAATGTTTTCATAGTTTTAGGGTTGCCTAAATCACCATGAGCATTTGCTAAATTTCCAAGTGTTGTAGCAACTTGGAAATGATCACGACCATAATGGGGTTCTTTAATTGTTAACACCCTTTCGAGTAAGTTTTTCATTTCTTGAGGATTACCTAACTGACCATAAGCTGTTGCTAAATTTCCAAGGATTGTAGCAACATTGAAATGGTCCTTGCCATAATGGAGTTCAGCAATTTTTAATGCCCTTTCCAGTAACGTTTTCTGAGTTTGGGGATCACCTAAAGAGCTNTAGGCAGATGCTAAATAGGCTAGTGCAAAAGCAACGTCTGCATGATCATTTCCAATACGTTTTTCTCAACTTGACAGTAGTTTCTCACAGGCTTTTTTGGAAATTGTTGCCTCACCTATATCAAAACATATATCATAGATATTAACCAGCAATGCATTGTAAGCATCAAAAATGGCTTCCTTGTTTAATATATTTTGGTGTTCTAAATTTTCTATATGTTTAAACAGTTCACTCACTCATCATAGGTAATAGATCTTGTTTTACAAAAATTGTTTCATAATCATTTTTATCATAGGGTGAAAATTCTTTTACTAGTATTATTATAAAAATGATATAATAATATTAAGTTTTATAATATAATCGTGGCTTATACTATCCATCCACTTGAACTTCGACAGCAGAC
>JAIXMJ010000150.1 GCA_022836975.1 Wolbachia sp. | reverse complement strand
ACAGAACTATACTATTATATAAAGAGATATATATACAGTTATATATTTTATCATATTATAGTCTTTATTGTTTTTATTATTAAAAAATAAAAAATAAATACAGTCTTTTAAATAAATACAGTCTTTTAAATAAATACAGTATTGGCAATTTATATTTATATATATATATCTTTAAATCACTTTCTCGTTTAAATCAGACCGTAAAAATTTAACAGAACAAATAAACCATTTAGTTTGATCGTTCTGTACTATCAAAAGTTTAAAATAATGAAGAATATTCATCAACACATTTATATAGATCAAAAACTAGCTAGGCTTCGGGGAACGATGTGGTGCAGCAGATAGCACATCGCATCAGCTAGTAGTTGGAGAGTGAGTGAGTTTATGTTGCTCCATGTTCTCTTAACCATTGTTTCACTTCATTATTCTGCGTCAAAGACATTGCTGTGCTGCCAGAATTGTCTTTAGCTTGGACATCAGCTCCTTGCTCTACCAACCACTTGACGGTGTCCAAGTTTCCATAACGAGCAGCCAAGTGCAACACTGTCCATCCATAATTAGTTTTAGCTTGTACATCAGCTCCTTGCTCTACCAACCACTTGACAGTGTCCAAGTGTTCACTCAATACAGCCCAGTGCAACACTCTCTCTCCATAAATGTTTTTAGCTTGTAAATCAGCTCCTTGGTCTATTAACTTCTTTACAAGTGTCCAGTTTCCATTCTTAGCAGCTGTGAGTGTATTGTCAATGTTAATTGCTGCATGTTCTCTTAACCATTGCTTCACTTCATTACTGGAAGTCACAGACAATGCTGTCCATCCATGATTATCTTTAGCTTGTAAATCAGCTCCTTTTTCTACCAACCACTTGACAGTGTCCAAGTGTCCATTCCAAGCAGCATAGTGCAACACTGTCCATCCATTATTATTTTTAGCTTGTAAATCAGCTCCTTGCTCTATCAACTTCTTTACAAGTGTCCAGTTTCCATTCTCAGCAGCTGTGAGCATATCATCATTGTTAATTGCTCCATGTTCTCTTAACCATTGTTTCACTTCTGTATTTGAAGTCAGGGACAATACTGTTGAGCCACCATCAGTTTTAGCATTAACATCAGCTCCTTTTTCTACTAACCACTTGACAGTGTCCAAGTGTCCATTCTCAGCAGCATAATGCAACACTGTCCATCCGTAATTATTTTTAGCTTGTAAATCAGCTCCTTTCTCTATCAACTCCTTTACAAGTGTCCAGTTTCTTTCTTTAGCAGCTGTGAGCAACATGTCATTACTAAGTGCAGGTTGAATTGTTCCTTGTTCTTGAATGATGAAAATAGAATAAATAATAATATATAAATAATATTATAGAACAAACCTAT
>JAIXMJ010000015.1 GCA_022836975.1 Wolbachia sp. | reverse complement strand
CATATACAATAAATCATTAGTATTAGTAATGAGTTTATAACCCATGTACAATAAATCATTATTGCTCCTTAAGGTATTAATCACTTGTTGTTTAATCATCCTGTATTATAAAATAATAAAAGATTTTATTTATCGCATGGCGCCTGTCATTATGAAATCTCTTCCTATTTCTTCACAATACTCTACTATTAAAATTAGAGGCATTATTGAAATAATAGGCATTGCTGCTTCTCATTTAATGATGGCCACAATATTACTGTATTTTTTAGGTATAAACCTCGAGCAGCTAGGTATGCACTATCCTAGTTTTACAGAATTAGGGTATGGCATTCTACTAGGTGTTTCGATGGCAGGAATCTCATCCATTGTGTGTCGATTTTTTATAATCGTATTGATTAGAATGTTTCCTAGTTCCTTCCCAAAAGATATTAAGGCATGGACTACTCTTGCTCAAGGAGGCTGGATGAGGCATCATATGTATAATTTTCAGATATTGCCAATTTATTTTTCTGTTCCAATTTTAATAATGCAAATCACTGCCGAGGAAATTATTTTTAGAGGTATTTTAATTAATTATTTTTACTCATATGGAACATTAGTAACTATAATGATTTCAACGATCTTGTTTATCTATATGCAATCTTTTCAAATGCCAAGCTGGACTGTAGCTATGTTTCCTATGGTAGGCGCTTTCGTGAGTGGCATTTTTTTTAGTGTTGTTTATATCACAACTAAAGGATTGATTTCTTTAATAATTGCTCACTGTACATTTTTTCTTGTTTCTGTGATTTAAATATAGGTTAAGTGATGGAATTTGGGTTATCATTTCTACCTGATCTTGATCCTAATCAAAAAAGTGCTCAGCAATATTTTGAAGAGGCTTTAATTTTAAGTGATATAGCTGAATCATATGGATTTCAATATATTAAGATGACTGAGCATTATTTACATCCTTATGGTGGTTATTGTCCAAATCCACTAACATTTTTAGCTTCTGTTGCTGCAAGAACTAAGACTATACGATTAATGACAGGATGTATATTGCCTGCATTTAATCATCCACTGAAGATAGCTGCCGAAACGGCTATGGTTGATGCTATTAGTCATGGTCGTTTAGAAGTAGGCTTTGCAAGGGCTTATCTCCCTTATGAATTTGAAGCATTCGAAGTAGACATAAATGAAAGCAGAGAACGTTTTATAATGGCTATTAATTTGGTTCGTGAATTATGGATGAAAGACTCTGTTTCTGTGAATAACCACTATTTTAAGTTTAAAAATGTTAATTCCCTACCTAAAGTTCAACAAACACCTCATCCTCCTATCTGGTGTGCCGCTGTTAATTCAAGACAAAGTTTTTCTTGGATAGGGGAACAAGGATTTAATTTACTGGTTACACCGCAGATTGGTCCATTAGATAAGCTTTTAGACTACATTAATATTTATCGAGAAAGTTTGATACCAAGCATAAACGATTCAAATTGTAGTAGAGTAGCTATCAGTTTGCCGGTTATTGTATCTGATACAAAAATAAAAGCTCATGCTTTAGCTAAAATTTATTTAGACAAGTATTTATCGACATGGAATCATGCCATTGGCTGTTGGACGGAAAGAAATGTTCAGAGCTATCCAGGTTATAGCCGCATTCCTGAGATTGTTAGTGCCATTAAACCGGAGGATATGATATCTAATAAGCAGGCATTAGTGGGAACACCACAAGATGTCCTTTCAGATATCGAATTTATCAATAAAAAGCTTGGGATTAATATTATTCTATTGCAAATTGATTTTGGCGGGCAACCGCTTTCTATTTCTTGTGAAACGCTTAATCATATTTCAAAGGTCATAGATAAATTAAAATAGCAGGATAGGAGGTTTATGTTTATTTAATAAGAGGATTTTATGTTTAAAGATCATACTACTGATGAGAATGCGTTTACTATCATTAATGGCGGTTTTCACGGGGCTGAGAAAATTTTTGGTAATGTGCGTATCAATGGTAATGCTAAGCTGGGTATTTCCAATCAGACAATGGAAGTAGCAGGTCATTGTATTATTAATGGTGTTTTAAAAGGCGTCAATGTTACTTTTTTAAAATCTGTCTTGGTCAATGGAACAGCAAATCTTTTAAAATGCTCATTTCAAGAGCTTTTTGAAATAAGAGGGAGTTTAAAGGTAAGACATACCAATTTTTCAACTCTTCATTGTTTGGGTTATTCGTTTACTTTGAAAGACTGCCAATCTAATTCTGTCCTGTTAAAAGTTCCTGATAGCTTTTGGAAATGGTCACTTAAATTAATTTTAATTGATACAATAGTACTGAATGATTTGGAAGTAGAAGGAACCGCTTATACAAGTTGTAAAGTCTTTTTAAGGGGTCGTTCAAAGATACAAGGGTCTGTTGCTGCTGGTATTGAGATTGTAGATGAAACAAATGCTGGATGGTTTAGATAGGTAAAGTTCTATTATAATAACCCGAAGTATGGATAATGGAATATATGAAAAAGTAGAAATAGAGATAAAAATGTTATTAATCCAGGTATTCAAATATTGAACTAAAGAGATTTAAATTTATTACAGATCGTTATCGCAATAGATGAAAACGCTTTGCCATGAGGTTTTATCTCATTGCTGCTTTTTATAATTTTGAGCTCCTTCCATGAGTTTCGAAAGAGATCTATTGATACCGCTATTGATTGTGTTTTTAAAAAATCTGGGAAAGCTTACTTACTTTAGCTATCACTTAAATTCCATCCATTGTAAATTTCATGATGTAAGCAGAATAATTATAAATGAAGCTTTTGCAATGTGTGGCGTAGTTGACTGTACTAGGCTTAGCATTAGAGATAAGCCCAATGATTTATGACGACAGTGAAAAATAAATTATTTTGTTAACAGCACTATAAATTAATACAAAAACATTAATGGTAATAAAGCATTAATCAACATAGCTGCAATTATAACAGATGATAGACCTTTACCAGGGTTAACAGGATTATTACATGCTGTTCTATCAAAATATATAGCTCTTATTATATTTAGATAATAACAACATGATATAATACTTGCCGCTATCAGAATTAAAGTTAATTTAATAAAATTAGATGCTATTAACAATTTATATATATAAAGCTTTACAAAAAAGCCTGCAAGTGGTGGTATTCCTGACATTGAAAACAGTAAAACAGCAAGACAGAATGCTAAGATTGGTTGTACTTTACAGATACCAGATAAATTTTCAATTACACAATGGTCATCATCCACCCCTACTAAGTAGGCGAATAGACCTATGTTTGTAACTATGTATATCATTAGATAAAAAACAACACCTAATATTACTTCTACTCCGTGCGTACCTGAACTAACAGACAATACTGCAAATATGTGCCCCATATGACCGATCGAGCTATAGGCAAATAACCTTTTTAAGTTTTGTTGGCGTAGTGCACCTAATGCCGAAATTAATACAGACAACACAGCCATGCATAACAACAAGTGCTTCCATATATCAGTTGTAAAACTAGCTGATATAACCCCATAAAAAGGTATAAACAGTGCCACAAGAACAACTTTCGATGTTGTGGAAAGAAAAGCAGTAACTATTGTAGGAGCACCTTGGTAGACATCTGGAGCCCATATATGAAATGGAGCTATGGCTAATTTAAAGCATAAACTGATAAAAATACACATCAATCCAAATGCTATCCCATAAGTAATCTTGTGATCTTGTAAAAAGACAGTTAATTTATCAAAATCAGTATGCCCAGTATATCCATAGAGAAAAGAGATCCCATACAACATAATGCATGAAGATAATGAACCAAGTGTAAGGTATTTCACACCCGCCTCACATGAATAAAGTGAATCCTGATTAAAACATGTAAGTACATATAACGAAATACTCATTAATTCAAATGCCAGATAAAATGAAATTAAGTTATTTGTTGATATCAGTGTTAACATAGCAAATAGCACAAATGCAGTAAGTATAGAAAATTCGTATCTGTATTGGCATTTTGACAGATTAAGCAATAGCAACACTGCAATCCCTGAAATCAGAACAAATGCTTGAATTATTCTAACATTTGTATCAACTTTAAGTAGCGAATTAAAAAGGACATGAGTACCACATCCATACAGTGAATTGTCTAATTGATTATGATAACATAATAGTATATCGTCCTGTAACACTAGAAAATGACAGATTAATAGTAATAATGTAATAACTGCAGAGACAAGTACAAGTAGATTACTAATACGTGGCTTAACTACAAGTCCCAATAATAACAATAATAACAAAGAAGAAATAAAAAACGTCTCGGGAAATATTACTGAATAATCTATCATAGCTTTAACACAAATGTCGGATAAAATCCAAGGAATACCACCAATGCTGCAAGTAAAGTTAAAATTAATAATTCCAGTTCATTTAAATCTTTCATTAATATGTCGGAATGATTTATTCCCCATATCATTTTTTTACACAAACTCAACATATAGACTGCACTTAAAACGGTACCAAGTGCAATAAACCCTGTAGCAAGTTTTATACTTTTAAATATTCCAAGCATAGATAAAAATTCACCTATAAAACCAGATGTACCTGGTAACCCTATAGAAGCCATTGAAAATAAGATAAACATGAAACTAAATTTTGGCATTATATTTACTATACCGCTATATTTTTTAATTTCTAGAGTTCCTGTTCTAGTGTATAGCATACCTATACATAAGAATAGTGCTGCAGAAATTAATCCATGGCTAATCATTTGAAATATAGCACCTAGTATACCTTCTTCATTAAAGGAAAATAATCCTGCTGTCACCACACCCATATGTGCTATTGAAGAATATGCCACTAACTTTTTTACATCACTTTGAGCAAGAGCAACTAATGAAGCATATATCACTGAAATACTACTTAATACCATCACTAAACCAGAAAAATATTTACTGGCGTCAGGAAACATTGGAATAGAAAGCCTCAAAAATCCGTATCCTCCCATTTTTATCAGTATACCAGCTAAAATTACAGACCCTGAAGTTGGAGATTGTACATGTGCATCAGGAAGCCAAGTGTGAAAAGGAAACATTGGAATCTTGATTGCAAATGAGATGAAAAATGCAATCCACAGTAGCACCTGTACCTTAAAGTCTAAGGTTGGTGTTAATGTAGTTAATATTTCTATCTTACTTTCATTAAAAGTATCACAAATATATATTAACCCAAGTAAAAATAATAATGATCCAGTAAGTGTATATAGAAAAAACTTAAACGCAGCATATATTCTGTTCTTGCCACCCCAGATTCCGATAATAAAAAACATCGGAATTAATACAGCTTCAAAGAATACGTAAAAATGTATCACATCAAGCGAAACAAAAAAACCAATTATAAGACTTTCTAGCAATAAAAATAGTGCCATGTATGTTCTGCAATTCACATGACAATTATAGATTACACAAATAACAAATAAAAAAGTTGTAAGTAAAAGAAAAGGTAGTGAAAGTTGATCTATTCCGATACTTATTTCCATAAAACATCCAGTTGAACATTTATCAAAATTTAACGCAACCAAAACATTGAGAAAAAAGGTCAGTACTGTAATAATTAAGGAGATCAATCTATAATAAACCTTTACCATAGATAACACTAGAGCTCCTATCAACGGGAGCAAAAATATACTTAATAATAACACTTTACTTTGTTCCAATAATATATAGTGTACTTATTATTAACATGATCAACATTATAAATACGTAATCAAAGATATAACCAGTTTGCAACCTTATTGAACCCTTTGAACAGATATTCACTAATCTTGATATACCATTTGGCCCACAAGAATCAATTATTTTAATATCACATTTTAATAGAATACGAGACAAAAACCTTAATGGTATAATGATAATAGACTCATATATCTTATCAAAAGACAACTTGTTTTGCAAAAGCTTTACAGAATACTCCTGCCTAATGCACTTAAGATAATAAACATAATATGCAAACAATATTCCACTTAAACTCATTAATGCTGACAAAATTTTTATAAGATAACCAGCGTGTGGATGTACTTTTGACACCACTAAACTTGATTGCCAGAATGTATTATCTGCTATATTTAATATATGTATTCCCCATATTCCTGCAAAACACGATCCTAGAGCAAGAACACACAATGGTATTAACATAATTTTTGGCACGCTATGCACATTATGACCAGACTGTTTCCCATTATGAAACACAAGAAAAAGCAATCTCCATGAATAAAACGCAGTAAATAACGCAACAATTAAGCTTACCATAAAGGCAAATCTGTTTGTTTCGTACGCATGTTCAATGATTAAATCTTTGGAATAAAAACCTGCAAATGGAAATATCCCGGATAAAGCTAAAAACCCTATCCACATAAAGGTATAAGTATATGGAATTTTATTCCAGCAATTCCCCATTTTGTGAATATTTTGTTCATGATTCATTGCATGAATCACATTGCCTGCACCGAGAAATAATAGGGCTTTAAAAAAAGCATGTGTCATTAAGTGAAATATGGCCGCATGATATGCAGAAACACCACATGCTATAAACATATAACCAAGCTGACTACATGTCGAATATGCTATGACCTTCTTGATATCATTCTGAGTAATCGCAATTGCTGCTGCAAAAAAAGCAGTCAATGTACCTACAACCACAACCAGCTCTCTCGCTATATTAGATAGTTCAAATAATGGAGAGCATCTAGCTATAAGAAACACTCCAGCAGTTACCATAGTTGCCGCATGAATTAATGCAGATGCAGCAGTCGGCCCCTCCATTGCATCTGGTAACCATATATGTAATCCTAGTTGAGCGGATTTTCCCATACACCCTATGAAAAGCAATATACAAATAAGATTCAGCTCACCATGATAACTAGCCTTATTGAAAATATTCATAAACTCTAACGAGTTAAATGTATAATAAATCAAAAAGATTCCAAGAAGCAGAAAAAAATCTCCTACCCTATTTACAATAAAAGCTTTAAGAGCTGCATTATTTGCAGCATATTTTTTAAACCAAAACCCTATTAATAAATAGGAGCACATACCTACACCTTCCCAGCCAAAAAAGAGCTGGACAAAATTGTCACTTACTACTAATACGGTCATGCAAAACGTAAAGAATGACAAATAAGAAAAGAATCTCTGTATTCCATCCTGCATATATCCAATGGAATATATATGGACTATTAGCGAAACGGTAGTGATGATGATTAACATAAAAGCTGAAAGCATATCTATGTTAATTGCCCAATTTAACTTTATTGCTTCTAAAGAAAAAATAGGAAATATATTTAAGTGATAATTTTCAGAAAAGGTAAAAAATAGGTACCAAGCTAAGAAAGATGATGCACCTACCCCAAATGTTGTAATTAATTGACTAAATCTATCTTTTTTGATAAGCGTAGAAAATAAAGCACCAAGTAATGGAAGAAATACTATTAAACTTGGTATGTTCATTTTATTCCTTCATTAAATTTGCTTGCACAATATCTATATTACCTCGTTTTTTATAATATACTACCAGTATTGCAAGCCCTACACCAGACTCTGCAGCAGCAACTGTAAGTACGAACATAACAAAAATTTGTCCCACTATATCACTCATAAATACAGAAAAAGCAACTAAATTTATATTGGCTGCAAGTAGCATTATTTCTATCGATAATAATATATTAATTATACTCTTACGATTAATACAAACACCACATATCCCTATTGTGAATAAAATAGCAGCAGTTATTAAAAAATGATCCAATCCTATTTCCATTCTACACCTTTCCTAAATTCGCCTTTAACTAATTTGACAGATGAAAACAATTGTTTTTTAGCAGTTTTTTTCTTTTCTTGCAAAGTCAGAGCAATTGCACCAATAACTGCAATTAACAATAAGAGACCTGACATGTGGAAAGCATACATATAGTCAGTATATAATAAATCACCGATAGCTTTCACATTATTAATATTAATATTATTATTAATATTATAATTTGCAATAGTTTGCTTCGAATCATAAATCGTAAAGCTTAATGCAAACAAAAATATGCCGCAAAATAGCACAATAAAAATATAGTATTTCGTAAATCCTTTTTCCACTCGTAAGTCTAGCATCATCACCATAAAGAGGAACAATACTGCCACTGCTCCTATGTATACTATTAACACCATCATTGCAATAAACTCTGCTCCAATAAGGATAAATAACGCAGATGAATTAATAAATGTAAGAATTAAAAACAATACCGAGTGTACTGGATTTTTTGCACCTACAACACAAATAGCAGATAAGACAGTGCAGACTGCTAGGAAGTAAAAGAAAAAAACCATTTGTATCTCAATAAGAACAGTGAAAATAAGTAAAAGTATAAAGCTAAATTATATAAAGTTTTCAACTTCATACCAACATTTTTTACTAAGCTCAATCCCTCAAAGATCTATAAACATAAGGACAACCATTTTATCATCTCTACCGAAATTGACCTTCACTTTTCAAATTAAATCTTTTAATTAAGCTATGTAGTAATTAGGCACACTGCCAAAGAACGTCGTTATAAGAGATAACTACAACTACTTACTTATTCTTTAAAATCTTTGTCATACCTTCCAGTAAGAAAGACTTCATGCAACCTTTTATCTATTGTTTGTTCTATATCATGCATTAAGAGCTCCTTTAGCACATTTACTAACTCTTCGTTACGATCATCATATCCTATATTATAATCAGAATTATGGAACTTTTTATTCTCTCTTCTCCTCACAATTTTCACGCATTTTATCACAGTTTCTTTGAAAAGCTTGCTCAAATTTATTCCTACAAACATTCTATAGCAAAGATTGGGTATCAAAAGTGCCAATAAAGTCCTGATGGGTATTCCGTACCCTAAATTACCTCTATTTGCATAACACATCTTAATATATTTATATAATTCATGAAATGCCCGCATCGGAGCACTAGCTTCTATAGCATATTGGAATCCATCACTAAGAAATACTAATACAATGCTAACTGCATAAAGATATACCATAAATAAAAGTAATCTTAGCGTTGTATTTTTTAAGTTACCAAATATATAGCTGAGCAGCCTCAATTTATAAAATAGCATACCCAAACCCATAATAAAGAAATATCAGTATAATACTAAACCCATAAAGATATATTATAAAGGAAAATAGCGTTACCATTGTACCTCTAAAGTGACTTAATATATAGCCAGTAGCCTTAATATACAAAAAGTAGTCCTATTTTATAAGCTGGGGTGGAAGGATTCGAACCTTCGCATCACGGTACCAAAAACCGTTGCCTTACCGCTTGGCTACACCCCAATATTAACCCAGTCACTAAAAGATTTATTCGCTTTCGCTACTGGTATAACCACAACCACAGGTTGACTATACGAATGTCTTGTTTCAATTCTTTTTACAATTTCATCAGTTAAATCATCTCTACTTTTCATCACTACTACTATCTCATTACTACTATGAATTCTACTTTCCCATAAATAAAAAGAACTCACCTGAGGAAATATGTTTGCACATACAATCAACTTGTCACCTAATAATTCCATAGAAACCCTTTCAGCTTCTTCAGGATTTGCAAAAGTTGTATAAATCAAAACCAAGGCACTCATCTATAGTTACCGCAGAAAACCACATTATTATAGTCTGATAAGAGCAATTTATCAAGCCATTTATCTATGAAATAATATTGTTTCACCTATCAATTTCACCTAACACTATATCAAGCGAACCAATAATCGCAGTAACATCAGCCAACATATGACCTTTTGCCATACAATCTAGCGCTTGTAGGTGTGCAAAAGCTGGAGCCCTGATCCTACATCTATACGGTTTATTTGTTCCATCAGCAACTATATAGACCCCAAATTCACCTTTCGGTGCTTCAACAGCCACATAAGTTTCACCTTGTGGTACATGATATCCTTCTGAAAAAAGCTTGAAATGGTGAATTAAAGCTTCCATAGATTTCTTCATTTCCTCTCGTGGTGGTGGAGAAATCTTTCTATTATCTGTCTTTATTGGACCACGAGGAAGTTTGTCTATACATTGGTTAACCAATTTTATAGATTCCCGTATCTCTGCCATTCTAACTAAATATCGGTCATAACAATCACCATTTTGCCCAACTGGTATTTGAAAATCTAGTTGATCATATATTTCATATGGTTGACTTTTCCTTAAGTCCCAAGCAAGACCAGAAGCTCTGAGCATAGGACCACTAAAACCCCAATCTAACGCTTGTTCAACTGACATAACACCAATACCAATTGTACGCTGCCTCCATATTCTATTGTCCGTTAAAAGGTTATCAACATCATCTATATATTTTGGCAACTCACCCATAAATTTTGCTATGTCTTCAACCAGATTATCAGGAACATCAGCCACCACCCCTCCCGGTCTTATATACGCTGCATGAAACCTTGCACCTGAAGCTCTTTCACAAAAAGAAAGCATTTTCTCTCTTTGTTCAAACAGCCACAAAAGAGGTGTCATAGCTCCAACATCTAATGCCTGAGAAGAAATAGCAAGCAAGTGATTTAATATACGTGTAAGCTCACAAAACAATACCCGTATATACTTTGCTCTAATTGGAACATCACACTGTAATAGTTTCTCCACACACAATGAATATGCATGCTCTTGCGACATAGGCGATACATAATCAAGCCGATCAAAATAAGGCAAGGCCTGAAGATACGTTTTATATTCTATAAGTTTTTCGGTACCACGATGTAAAAGCCCAATATGCGGATCCACCCTTTCAACTACTTCACCATCCATTTCTAAGATAAGACGCAGCACACCATGTGCTGCAGGGTGCTGCGGACCAAAATTTAGCGTCATTTTTTTTGTATTACGCATGTATATAGGCTAATACAACATTAACAGGTTCTATCCCTTACTTATGACTTATACGAGATTGGTATTCCTTATTTAGAGCTTTATCTGCATATATCCATAACATTATCACAACAAATGCAATTGCAGCATAGTAAGGAGCAGCCATAGTAATACTATAGCCACATGAATAAAATAACATTTGAATGAAGCTACCTCCTGATTTACCAAACCTACCACCTACAACTTCCACCGCAGCTTGACCCCTTACTCTGATATCCTGATCAAGAGGGATATATGCCATATTCTTAGTACCATCAAATAATGAATACTTAGTAGCTTTACTCAACACATTTTGAATAGTACCAACTGTTGCAGCTACTACTAACGGTTCACAAATAAAGTACATAGTAACAATATTGTCAAAGAAAATAAACGCAAAGAAGATAACACTTGTGACCAATATCATCAATGGTGTAATAACAGCAGCAGTAAACCATGATAACTTTCTTAAAATATTACTTCCTATAATCATAAGTAATATAGTAGATACACCCTGCCATGCTTGAAATTTTCCCATATACCTAGCATAGCTTTCCTGAGTAGGATATAGCTCACTGAGCTTAGCTTTCCATACTATTTCCACAAGATTTATTGAAATACCATAACCTAAAACTAATAGTGCGATAAGACCTAAATACTTAGATGTAAAGATAAGCTTGAAGCTCTCTATAATAGATAACTTCACTTTGCCTTTTTTAGTCTTCTTTTGATCGGTTGGATTATATAATGTTGGATCGGTAAGTACATGTTTATTCATCCATCTATACGCTATCATGATCACAACGCAACTTAATATCGTAATTAACATTACTGGCGTAAAGGGTGTAAATCTTAAATATTCTGGAAATATATGCACACCTTTAGATAAAAAATAGTTTAGAATTAACGCAGTACATGGCAAAGCTAAATTACCAAGCATACCAAACATTGAGTAGAAACGCTTTGCTTCTTCTGTAGTAGTAATCTGATTAGCAAATTGCCAGAATAATAAGCTAAGCATTACACTACCCCAAAGCTCAGACATAACGTAAAAAGTTGCCAAGCTCCATTTGCCCGCTATTTTAATAGGCCACTTCAAAAAGGGATACTGCTCACTCAACACGTCTATTCTTTCAGGGTTAGGATGTATATAATCCTGATAAGGGTATAGGATAAAAGTAAATAGAATGAAGTATGCAATAAAAAACAGAGTTACCATATAAAAAACGCTCTCTTGTTTAAACGTATTGCATAGTTTGACGTAAATTATAGTAGCTGCTATGGCTGCTAGCACTACTAGACAAAATTTTAAGAAGCTTATTGCTTCCCCACCAATAGATATGACAACAAAACTATCTTTTAATGATCTTAAAGTAGAATAGTTCAATAAAATACAGAACATCATCATCACCATAGGTAAGAACTTTTTATTTTCATGCCACTCAATCGGCCAAAAAATCTTCCTTATTTCTGATAACCAATTCATAAAATTTCTCTTGTTTATTTACTTAAAATTAATTACAATTAAAAATTAGTTAATCTCACCTAATGCGTAAATTAATATTCATATTTATAAAATCTATTTTTCCATACATAAATTATTAATTTAAAC
>JAIXMJ010000149.1 GCA_022836975.1 Wolbachia sp. | reverse complement strand
GAACAATGATATTTATGGGAGCAAAGAAAAAAGTAATATTCAACAATGCACACAACTTCAGTAGTAGGGTAATATACAAACAAACGAATGAAATACATTTTTTGGTTTACCTCAGTGTGATAATTAGATAATTAATGTTTTTAAGTTTAATTAAAGCATCAGTCATGACAAAAAATTTGCAAATATCAATCTTAGAAAAGTTGCCTAATGCAATGCAATCTCACCATTCTTGCTTGTAGCATTAACATCAGCCCCTTTCTCTACAAATCACTGGACAGCATCTAACTTTCTAGAATAAGCGGCAGTATGCAAAACAGTCTCACCATCCGCGTTTGTATCAATAACATCAGCCCCTTTCTCTATCAACCACTGAGCAACATCCCATTTTTTCTGATAAGTAGCCTTATGCANCACAGTCTCACCATTCTTGTTTGTAGCATTAACATCAGCCCCTTTCTCTGTCAACCACTTGACAACATCCCAGTTTTGCCATGAAGCAGCCTTATTCAGCACACTCTCACCATCCTTGTTTGTAGCATTAACGTCTGCCCCTTTCTCTACCAACCACTGAACAACATCTAACTTTCCAGTACAAGCAACCTTCTGCAATGCAATCTCACCATCATTGTTTCTAGCATTAACATCAGCACCTTTCTCTACCAACCACTGAATAAGATCTAACCTTCCAGAATAAGTAGCATTATGCAACACAGTTTCACCATCATTGCTTGTAGCATTAACATTAGCACCTTTCTCTACCAACCACTGAACAACATCCAACTTTCCAGAAGAAGCAGCCTTATGCAATGCAGTATCACCATTATTGCTTCTAGCATTAACATCAGCCCCTTTCTCTACCAACCACTTGACTACATTAATTTCTGCAGAATAAGCAGCCTGATGCAGCACACTATCACCACTTTTGTTTATAGCATTAACATCAGCCCCTTTCTCTACCAACCACTTAACAACACTCAATTTACCAGAATAAGCAGCCTTATGCAGCACATTATCACCATTCTTGTTTCTAGCATTAACATCAGCCCCTTTCTCTACCAACCACTTAACAATACTCAACTTACCAGAATAAGCAGCCTTGTGCAGCATACTATCACCATTTTTGTTTCTAGCATTAACATCAGCCCCTTTCTCTACCAGCCATGCAACAACATTTAATTTAGCAGAAGAAGCAGCCCTATGCAGCACAGTTTCACCATCATTGTCTGCAGTATTTATATCAGCGCCTTTCACTACCAGCTCTTCAACAACATCCCATTTTCCAGAAGAAGCAACTAGATGTATTACAGCATCACCATTATTGTTTCTAGCATTAATATCAGCCCCTTTCTCTATCAAAAACATCACAATACTCCAGTTGTG
>JAIXMJ010000148.1 GCA_022836975.1 Wolbachia sp. | reverse complement strand
ATATAACAAATTTTTTACTAGAAAGCCTTGAAAGCTATCCAAAAACACAAAGAAATATAATAGA
This sequence comes from Wolbachia sp., assembly GCA_022836975.1. Taxonomy (GTDB): domain Bacteria; phylum Pseudomonadota; class Alphaproteobacteria; order Rickettsiales; family Anaplasmataceae; genus Wolbachia. The sequence goes on along the minus strand of JAIXMJ010000148.1, from coordinate 1,364 downwards.
GGTAACAGATAACAGAGGTAATACAGCATTATTTACTGTGGCTAAGCACGGTCACCTGGAACTGGCTAAAACATTGGTAGAAAAAGGAGCTGATGTTAATGCTAAACAAAGTGATGGATGGACAGTGTTGCATTCAGCTGCTCAGAATGGACACTTGGACACTGTCAAGTGGTTGGTAGAGCAAGGAGGTGATTTACAAGCTAAAGATAATGATGGATGGATAGTGTTGCACTGGGCTGCTGACAACGGACACTTGGACATTGTCAAGTGGTTGGTAGAGCAAGGAGCTGATTTACAAGCTAAAGATAAATATGGATGGACCGCATTGGACTGGGCTGCTAGGAATGGACACTTGGACACTGTCAAGTGGTTGGTAGAGCAAGGAGCTGATGTTAATGCTAGAACAGATGCTGGCTCGACAGTGTTACCTTGACTTCAAATAATGAAGTGAAACAATGGTTAAGAGAACATGGAGCAACATATTGAGAGCTCACTCACTCACACTCCTCACTCACACCCTCAACTGCTAGTTAGCTCAACTGTTGAGAAGGAAACGGCTGCTCCATGTGGGGTCGATCCATGGACCTTCCAATTGCAAGGGTGATACGCTATCCACTGCACCACACCGTTCCCCAAAGCCTAGCTAGTTTTACATCTATATAAATGTGTCAGTGACTATTTTTCGTTATTTTAAACTTTTGATTGTACAGGACAGTCAAATCAAATGGTTTCTTTGAACTGTTAAAATTTTAAGGTCTGATTTAAACGAGAAAGTGATTTAAAGATATATATATAAATATAAATCACCAATACCGTATTTATTTAAAAGAGTATTTATTTATTTTACTTATTTTATTTAAATGATGCTTTTTTAAAAGAAATCTAATTGCAAAACTTTAAAACTTGTTTGCTTAAAACGGAAGTGAGTTTGAAAAAACCATTTTCTGAAAATATCATGAAACTTTGGCAAAATATTGTGGAAAACACAAACATTTAGACTGGACAAGATTCTCACCGGTTTTCGTTTTGTCTTGTCATAGGGAACATTGGAATGGTGTCTCCCTGCTAATGCAATAAGCGAGTCGAAATTGAATATTGTACTTGCGAATTGTTCATGCACATAATACGTGTGAACGGTAACGTTTTTCTGCGCTTGGATGAAAGCGGTTTAAAAGCAGATACTGAGCGGCTTTTAAGCTTAAACTTATCGCTAAGCTAAAGAAAATATTCTTTTGTAATTTAAACTTTTAAAAGAAAAAGAGTTTGCTAGAAAAACTACTATGAATAACTTCAAACTTATACAAATCGTTTCTAATTTTTAATTTTGATCTTTTTTGTCCATGCGTTGCTGACCAAGATTTTTT
>JAIXMJ010000147.1 GCA_022836975.1 Wolbachia sp. | reverse complement strand
TGCATAGACTACTCAAATACCTTGTTTAATGTAGATAATCCTATCGCGGAGAAAACGTTGTTGGAAAGGGCATTGAAAATTCTAGAACTCCATTACGGCCCTGATCATTTTGAAGTAGCTAGAACGCTTGTATGTTTAGCAAACGCCCATGGCTCTTTAGGTGATCCCCAAATTCAGAAANCGATGCTGGAAAGGGCATTGAAAATTCAANAACTCCANTATGGTCCTGATCACTTTCATGTGGCTAGAACAATAGTATGTTTAGCAAATGCCTACGGCTCTTTAGGTGATCCCCAAACACAGAAAAAGTTGCTGGAAAGGGCATTAAAAATTCAAGAACTCCATTACGGGGCTGATCATTTTAGACTAGCTACAACACTTGTAAATTTAGCAGATGCCTATGGCTCTTTCGGTGATCCTCAAACACAGAAGACGTTACTGGAAAGGGCATTGAAAATTGATGAACTACATTATGGCCCTGATCATTTTCAAGTTGCTATAACGCTTGTAAATTTATCCAGGACATACAGCTCTTTAGGTGATCCCCAAACTCAGAAAATGGTGCTGGAACGGGCACTGAAAATTCAAGAACTCCATTATGGCCCTGATCATTTCAAAGTGGCTACAACGCTTGTAAATTTAGCAGATGCCTATGGCTCTCTAGGTGATCCCCAAACACAGAAAACGTTGCTGGAAAGGGCATTGAAAACTGATGAACTTCATTATGGCTCTGATCATTTTCAAGTGGCTACAACGCTTGTAAATTTAGCAGATGCCTATGGCTCTTTAGGTGATCCCCAAACACAGAAAACATTGCTGGAAAGGGCATTGAAAACTGATGAACTTCATTATGGCTCTGATCATTTTCAACTGGCTATAACACTTGTAAATTTAGCCAATGCCTATGGTGATTTAGATGTTCCACAAATGAAGAAAACGTTACTCGAAAGGGTTTTGAAAATTCAAGAACTCTATTATGGCCCTAATCATTTTCAAGTAGCTATAACGCTTGTAAATTTAGCAAATGCCTATGGTGATTTAGGTGATCCCAAAATGAAGAAAACGTTACTGGAAAGGGCATTGAAAATTCAAGAACTCCATTGTGGCCCAGATCATTTTCAAGTTGCAATTACATATTCTTGCCTTGCACAATGTTATTTAAGTTTGAAGGAGTATATAAAAGCTAAGGAACTCTTGGATTTAGTTTTACCTATTTATGGTGCTGTCCACTTTATGGACGTGCCTGTTACCGAGAGTCTTCGCTTTTCTCTTCTAATATCTCTCACTATTCACTAGCACACGCTCTACCATTACTTAGAATGACTGTTTCTCTAATTCATTAGTTTGTTAATTTAAACAATTAAATAATTTTTACATTGTAAAGGACATTAAAATGACAATCACAAAAATAATAGAATTTTGGCCAAATTTGTCCATCTGGGGGG
>JAIXMJ010000146.1 GCA_022836975.1 Wolbachia sp. | reverse complement strand
AGAAAAAACTGTAAAACAAACTGGATATGCAAAATGAGGCTGCTGTTTCATCTGCCCATGAGAAATTGATAGAAAATGCTGCGATATTTGTGGAAAATGTCATCGTTTTGTTTGTAGTCAGCATTTGAAATTAACTTATGAGCACTGTGTTGTGTAAGAATAAGTTTGACTTAATATTATAAATATTTTATGATTATTATGAACTTTTATTATTAAAACACTCAAGTTCTTGCTTTATAAAAAAATTAAAGCAGAATCAAGTATATTCCTTTAAATGGACATAATGGGGTCCATATGGTATACCAGTGCTAGTCAGTGTTATAAAAAATAGTCCTAGGGTTAAAAATTTTGAAATTTTTCAAATTTTTGAAAAAAATTTTACTTTTTTCCCCCTAAAGTTTGAATGTTCTGACAACTTTTGAAAAAAATTCGACTAAAACTTAAAGGTAAAAATTTTATAAGTTCTAATTCTATTTATATTATTCCAGAACAAGGAACAATTCAACCTGCAATTAACAATGATGATATGATCACAGCTGCTAACAATGGAAACTGGACACTTGTAAAGAAGTTGATAGAGCAAGGAACTGATGTTACAGCTAAAGATGATGATGGATGGACAGTGTTGCACAATGCTGCTTCTTCTGGAAACTTGGACACTGTCAAGTGGTTGGTAGAGAAAGGAGCTGATCTTAATGGTAAAACTTACTTTGGATCGACAGTGTTGCACTTTGCTGCTTCTTCTGGAAACTTGGACACTGTCAAGTGGTTGGTAGAGAAAGGTGCTGATGTTAATGGTAAAAATAGTATTGGATCGACAGTGTTGCACTTGGCTGCTAAGAATGGACACTTGGACACTGTCAAGTTGTTGGTAGAAAAAGGAGCTGATTTACAAGCTAAGGATAATTATGGATGGACAGTGTTGCATTTTGCTGCTAGGAATGGACACTTGGATGTTGTCAAGTGGTTGGTAGAGCAAGGAGCTGATTTACAAGCTAAAAGTGATGATGGACAGACAGTGTTGCACTATGCTGCTCAGAATGGACACTTGAACACTGTTAAGTGGTTGGTAGAAAAAGGAGCTGATTTACAAGCTAAAGATGATAATGGATGGACAGCGTTGCACTCTGCTGCTATAAATGGACACTTGGATACTGTCAAGTGGTTGATAGAGCAAGGAGCTGATTTACAAGCTAAAACTAATACAGGAAAGACAGCATTGCACTATGCTGCTGATGGTGGATACTTGGACACTGTCAAGTGGTTGGTAGAAAAAGGAGCTGATGTTAATGCTAAAGACAATGATGGCAGGACAGTGTTGTACTTTGCTAGGGCTAATAATGAAGTGAAACAATGGTTAAGAGGACATGGAGCAACATAAACTCTCCTCACTCACACACTCAACTGCTAGCTAGCTTAACTGTTGAGAAGGAAACGGCTGACTGGTCGCCAAAGTCTAGCTAGTTTTTGGGATCAAAACCCATTCGTAGCTAAATGATGGAAACAATTTTTC
>JAIXMJ010000145.1 GCA_022836975.1 Wolbachia sp. | reverse complement strand
ATAAGTTTATGCTTAACAGCCACTCAGTGTCTGCTTTTAAACCGCTTTCAAGCGCAGAAAACGCTACCATTCACACGTACAACAATTTGCAAGTACAATATACAATTTCGACTCGCTTATTGCATTATTAGAAGGACCATTCCAATGACATGACAAGACAAGACGAAAACCGGCGAAAATCTTGTCCAGTCTAAATGGCCATGTTTTCCGCAATATTTTGCCAAAGTTTCATGATATTTTCAGAAAATGATTTTTTCCAACTTGCTTCCGTTTTAAGCGAGCAAGTTTTAAAGTTTTGCAATTAGATTTCTTTTAAAAAAGCATCGTTTAAATAATAAATAAAAAATAAATAAATGCTCTTTTAAATAAATATGGTATTGGCAATTTATATTTATATATATCTTTAAATCACTTTCCCGTTTAAATCAGACCTTAAAATTTTAACAGTTCAAAGAAACCATTTGATTTGATCGTTCTGTACAATCAAAAGTTTAAAATAACGAAAAAAAAATCACCAACACATTTATATAGATGTAAAACTAGCTAGGCTTTGGGGAACAGCATGGTGCAGTGGTATAGCGCATCACCCTTGNGATNGGAAGGTTCATGGATCAAACCCGCATGGAACACCATTTCCTAAGTCTCAATAACTAGCAGCTGTTGAGAAGTGAGTGAGAGAGTGATTGAAAGAGAGAGTGATAGAGAGTTTATGTTGTTCCATGTACTCTTAACCACTTCTTCACTTCATTATTTGAAGTCAAGGACAACACTGTCTCTCCTCTGTGTGTTCTAGCATTAACATCAGCTCCTTTTTCTACCAAGCACTTGAAAGTGTCCAAGCGTCCACTCCAAGCAGCATAGTGCAATGCTGTCCATCCTTTATTAGTTTTAGCTTGTAAATCAACTCCTTTTTCTACCAACCACTTGACAGTGACCAAGCTTCCATTCCTAGCAGCATAGTGTAACACTGTCTGTCCAAGATTAGCTTTAGATTGTAAATCAGCTCCTTTTTCTACCAACCACTTGACAGTGTCCAAGTGTCCATAACGAGCAGCATAGTGCAATGCTGTCTGTCCAAGATTAGCTTTAGCTTGTAAATCAGCTCCTTTTTCTACCAACCACTTGACAGTGTCCAAGTGACCACTCGAAGCAGCAAAGTGCAGAACTGTCCATCCAACACCAGTATAAAAACATTTCATAGCTGAATAGGAGCAAGATTTGCTACCATCAGCTTTAGCTTGTAAATCAGCTCCTTGCTCTATCAACTCCTTTACAAATGTCCATTGTCTTTCTTTAGCAGCTCTGAGCAACAAATTGTTAAATAGAAATTGAATGGATGGATGGATGGATGGATGGAGGGGATGAATTGTTCCTTCTTCTGGAATAAATAAAATTAGAACTGATAAAATTTTTTTACCTTTAGTTGAATTTAAATATTTTTCAAAAGTTGTCATTAATTTGTTGCTGAGGTTACAGTACAGAATACATTAAATGTTGCTATTTTTAAATTGTTATTTAATGG
>JAIXMJ010000144.1 GCA_022836975.1 Wolbachia sp. | reverse complement strand
TTGTTACAATAAGAGAAATTTTAACGACTTTAGGGGAAAAATGGAATCGAAACGTTATTCAGGTTATATTTAGACTCGAAAAAACGTGAAAAATCCATCCATATCGGAATTTATCGTATTATAGAAACGTGTCAGATGAAAAGAGGCCTTAAATTGTTTAAAGTTTCTCGATCAATAAACTTCGATCTCGATCGCGATGGCTCTCTTTTGCTGTCGTGACGGAAGAGGCTTTCCGTTGAGCTGCCGAAACCGACGACTGTTTTCGGCCTAAGTCGTTGAAAACGAACAGCTTCTTGAGCAAGTAATCATCTATCAGCTAAAACGTTATCTTCAATGCCTAAGGCATTGAAGTGTTGTTTTAAACCAGAGTTTGGCGCATACCCTATCTTAAATTTTTCAATTGTTTTATCTGATATTTTGCGTTGTTGTAAATAGTATATAGCGTATTGATTATTCTGTGCAAACCAACTTGTTGCTGATTCAAGTATTGAAAAAAATTTATTGTTTACGTCTATATAATTTTTTTTAGGTAATTCAACTCCTGCAATAGACGCTAATTTTTGTACTGCATCTTTAAAGCTTAATCCTTCAGTTTGCAAGACAAATTCAAATATATCTCCGTGAGCTGAGCAACCAAAACAGTAATATAATCCTTTAGTATCAGTTACTGAGAAAGATGGGGTTTTTTCACGGTGAAACGGACATAGACCTACAAAGCTATTGCCTCTTTTTGTCAATTTAATTTTTTTACTTACTATCTCAGATAGTAGTAGCCTAGATTTAATTAAGTTTATGTGATCCATAGGCAATCTTATTGTGATTAAATTTTCTGAAACTATAGTGTAGCTAGTTTCTATATATTAGGGCAATGGCAATTATAAACAGAAGTGTCACAGTCGGAATAAATACTATATGAGCCTGTTGCTAGATGTTAATTTTTGATCAACATCATCTGGAAGCAGGGTTTCGTTTTCTCAAAGACCGTTGGTTTATGGTAAATTCTGTGTTTACCCAAACGCATTGAAGCTTTGACGATGATCATGACGCCTTTGCTTGATGGTCTACAACCTTGCCCAATTTAAATTGCGTCAAACTTTAAAAATAAATGGTGAAACACTTCCAAATCAGCTCAATAAACCGTATACTCCGATGGATTTTCAGATCATGGAAGGCATACTCAAATCTATCAGAATAAAACGGCAACCACAATCAAAAGAATGCTCACAAACCTCAATGAGCTCAGAAAAAAGATTATTCGTTTATTTGGGAATACCATTTCTCGAATGTATGGCTTAATTCCTAAAAGTTTAAATAGATCTCTTTCGAAACTCATGAAAGGAGCTCAAAGTTATAAAAAGCAGCAATGAGATTAAACCTCAGAGCCTGTTCACAATCTTTTTTTAACCAGAACATTTTCTCTATCCTCATTCGGTTTTTTACCCCCATTTCTTGAAATAGTCGTAACAATTGCGCCATTTTGGAAACTCTTTTGGCAGCATTCACCACNNACAGCCANTTTTTNGTACA
>JAIXMJ010000143.1 GCA_022836975.1 Wolbachia sp. | reverse complement strand
TGCAAGCAAAGGACACTTGGAAACTGTCAAGTCCTAGGTATAGCAAGCAGCTGATATACAAGCAAAAACTGAAAAAGGGCTTTTTGAAGGATTGACAGTATTGCACTATGCTGCTGAGAATGGACATTTGGACACTGTCAAGTGGTTGGTAGAGCAAGGAACTGATTTACAAGCTAAAGATAATGATGAATGGACTGTGTTGCACTATGCTGCTAGGAATGGACATTTGGACATTGTCAAGTGGTTGGTAGAGCAAGGAGCTGATTTACAAGCTAAAGATAAATATGGATGGACAGTGTTGGACTATGCTGCTGAGAATGGGCACTTGGATACTATCGAGTGGTTGATAGAGCAAGGAGCTGATTTAAAAGCTAAAAATAATGATGGATCGACAGTGTTGCACTATGCTGCTTTGAATGGACAATTGGACACTGTAAAGTGGTTGGTAGAGCAAGGAGCTGTTTTACAAGCTAAAGATAAACATGGATATACAGTGTTGCACCAAGCTGCTTGGAAAGGACACTTGGATATTGCCAAGTGGTTGGTAGAGCAAGGAGCTGATTTACAAGCTAAAGATAAAATTGGAATGACAGTGTTGCATATAGCTGCATCCCGAGATTACTTGAACATTGTCAAGTGGTTGGTAGAAAAAGGAGCTGATGTTAATGCTAAAACTAATAATGGATCGACAGTGTTGCATTCAGCTGCTCAGGGTGGAATCTATGATGACACTGTCAAGTGGTTGGTAGAACAAGGAGCTGATTTACAAGCTAAAGATAAAACTGGAATGACAGTGTTGCATATAGCTGCATCCCAAGGATACTTGAACATTGTCAAGTGGTTGGTAGAAAAAGGAGCTGATGTTAATGCTAAAACTAATAATGGACATACAGTATTGTCCCTGACTTCAAAAAATAATGTGAAAAAATGGTTAACAGAACATGGAGCAATATAAAAGTCTCTTACTCTCTCACTACTCGTTACTCAACTGCTAGCTGCTACAGTGGCGCTCAAAAGTTTAAGATCACCCTAGTTTTTTTTAATGATTTTCAAGATCACCCAGTTTTCNATTAATTGATCANCTAACTTAGAAATATTGAAAATTACTCAATCAAATTGTTCTAAAAATGTATATGAAATGCATTCTATAGCAATTCATGCGTACTCAAATGAGTTTGCTCAAGTGATCTTAAACTTTTGAGCGCTACTGTATTATAACATGCATTTTGTTGTCTGCAGTTTGCGGCATGTACTATCTTACATTTTTTTAAATATATATTATATATACAGTATATATAATTATTGTTATGTAATAATTTATTTTTTGTTATAAAATAGTATTTACATTTTTATATAAATACATTTAGATTTTTTATTAATTTATTCGTTCTCTTTAAAATATAAGACATAACAAACGCCTTTATTTTGTTCTTAACCCGATTAAAGAAATTATAAAGTTGTAAGAGCTATGCAGGTGTACTATACTGTAGACAATAACTTAAGCCTTTACTTGATAAAATAAAATTTCTATAAACGTCGTCATAAAGCATGAGAAACCTAAT
>JAIXMJ010000142.1 GCA_022836975.1 Wolbachia sp. | reverse complement strand
AATAAACTTGCCTGTAACAGGCCATTTGAAAATGTAAACGTACTGCGCTTGTATTTGAGCAGGTACTCTAACTGTAAAATAAACATGGCAACACCAAAAAAAGTTGCAATCTGAGCATTAAATGTAATTTTAATAGTTAAATTAAATTAAATTGACCCCGCGAGGTCAATAGCCACTGCCCATCCAGACATTCATGCTTCCACAATTGAACGATATGCATTTTGTGTTTCACTTATTTCTGCTTTATTAATTTTTAACTTTTATTTTTCAATATTTTAAACATAATATACGTTAAATATATAGTATACGTTAATATACAATGTAAATATATATTTAAATAGAAAATGGAGTAATGGTGATAATATAATAAGAAATACAACAACAATTACAAAGTAGGGATTTAGGTAGCTGGTGGCCAGAGGGTGAATTTTATAGACGATTTTTATGTTGAGGAAGAATAAAATTATATGAGCGCGAATTATCTTATAATCAGCATAGGCTTAATAATTGGGACAAAGGCTCAATCTATCGAAAAAATAAAAAAACAATTTTGTGTATGGCTGGTTGCATTGCTGGCCACCTGCTACCTAAAATCCATAAAGTGTAAAAGTACAAATATAAATAGAAGTAATAAGGAGAAAAACGGAAGTACAACTTTATATTGTATAGCACTGTCCTGTAAAAAAAACCCACTTTTAGTTCTTCATACATAGCTTCTCTTGTACACAATATTAATTTGACTAAATATTTTTTTATCGAGGCTACCTTCTACTACCCGTATAGTCCCACACTACAGCAATATTTCGTTTACTGCTTAAACTTTTTGCATTAATATAAAAAAAACTGAAAAAATTCTTGAAAAATTTTTACTTTAAAAAAAACTGAAGCTTTAAAAAAACCCACTTATAAAAATTACGTTGCTAGATTACAAATATTCTCTTTTTTTGATGCAATAATAATATATTTATATAAGATGAGTGATAAAGCACAGTCGTATCTTAAAAAAATTGAAATGAATTCAGAATATTTTAATAAATATCAATGTATGGAAAACACAAGGGAAAAAACGGTGTGGTGCAGCAGGTAGCGCATCACCCTTGCAATCGGAAGGTTCATGGATCGACTCCCGCATGGAGCAGCGGTTTCCTTCTCAACAATTGAGCTAGCTAGCAGTTGAGGGTGTGAGTGAGGAGAGTGAGGAGCAAGTTTATGTTGCTCCATGTTCTCTTAACCATTGTTTCACTTCATTATTTGAAATCCAGAACAACACTGTCCTGCCATTATTAGTTTTAGCATTAACATCAGCTCCTTTTTCTACCAACCACTTGACAGTGTCCAAGCTTTCATTCCAAGCAGCATAGTGCAACACTGTCCTTCCATAATTATCTTTAGATTGTAAATCAGCTCCTTGCTCTACTATCAACTCCTTTACAAGTGTCCAGTTTCTATCAGCAGCAGCTGTGAGCATATCATTGTTAATTGCATTCATTCAGAAAAAACTTTATTAGTCGAAATAAAAACCATAGACCAATATACAAATTATCCATCGAGCGGATAATATAGGGTTTTAAAGC
>JAIXMJ010000141.1 GCA_022836975.1 Wolbachia sp. | reverse complement strand
CTCCCTTATTTATTTCTTTTCACTTATTTTGTAGCTTTGCAGATGGTCTATGGTTTTTAGCTAATTCTACTTTTGGACTACTCCATACTCAAAATACTTCGCAGTGCTTTGCAGAGGATCTATTTATAGAAAAGAAAATTATAGAGTTCGGTTAATCTTTTGAAGTGCATATACTTGTGCTCTTATTTTATAATCTATGAAACGTAAAAAAGCTTTCTTCTTAAGTGTAATGTTAAGATGGAAAAAAAAGCTGAGCAAAAAATAGTGATATTATCATAGGCACATAAAATAACCCTACTGTTATACTAATCAAAAGCAACAATGTCACTTTATCTGGTTGATAGTTTAAAACGTTAGCGAGTATTATACTGGATCCAGAAACTGGAATAATTGCCAATAATATAAGAGCTTTATATATATCATCATCATATACTTTAACCACATATTTATCTAATAATACAATGCTTAAGACAAATAATGGCCACAATATATACTTTACCATTATAGTAGTAAATGCGATTTTCCAATCTATTTTAAAATTTGTAATTTGTGCAATACATATTCCTAATAACATCATTCCTAGTGTAATAAATGTACCTCTAACATTTATCATGAAGTCTGACAAAAAATGTGGTATATGCACATCAAATATACTAAAAATGAAGCCCAATAACATTGCATAAGAAGAGGGAAGTTTAAATAATTTCAATATACATTCCTTCTTAGTATATATGCCATTTGCAGCTATATAAAATCCTAAACTATTTTCAAAAAGCAGCATGCCTATATAGGATACAATATATACAGATATTGTGTTTTCATCAAACTGCAAAGCTACAGTTATTGGCAATCCAAAATAGCCCATACTTGTACTACCAGAACTAAATGCTAAGATGTTTTTGGTATTATCCTTAAATAAAAAAGATGAAACATAATATACCATCAAAGATACTATACTACCTATGCACAAAATTAAAATTGGTAAAGAAGCAACTTGTAAATTTACTTTTATTTGTGATACTCCGTATAATACTACTAATGGATTAACTATATAAAAAAGTATTTCAGATATAGTATTTTTATCAATCTTCAGGTATTTTCCTGCCAAATAACCAATAAAGATTATCATATAAATAGGCAATATTTTCAGAAAAAGCGTTGAAAACAGAAAAGGTACAAACATACTAAATCTCATTGCTAAATAAGATTAGATATTAAGATGCGATAAAAGTAAATAAAATTTGGATTGCGTAAAATGCAAGTGTTACAAGCTAAAATTGCTCAAACTAAATTTTTTAATTGCATCAGAAATTTTCAATGTGATCAAACCAATACCTTCAGTATAGCATTGTTAGCAAATAATCTCTGGAGCCCAGCCATAAACCTGTTGTATTCTATTCCAGATTCGTCTATAAATACTAGGTAGTGTCGACATTAAGTAAGATTAGGGTTAAAATAATATTTTTTGAGAGGGAAAGATGTTATATGATCTGAAAGATGAGCAGTGGGAAAGAATAAAAGATAAATTACCTGGGAAAGAAGGAGATAGTGGCAGAAGAGGAAAGGATAACAGAAA
>JAIXMJ010000140.1 GCA_022836975.1 Wolbachia sp. | reverse complement strand
AGCATTGTGTTGTGTAACAATTACTGTATATTCATTAAGTTTGACTTAATATTATGAAACTGTTACTTTTATTATAAAAACACTCAATAATTCTTGCTTTATAATAAAAATTTAGCAGAATCAAGTATATTCCTTTAAATAACATAATGGGGTCCATATGGTATCCCAGTGGTAGTCAGTGTTATAAAAAATTAAGGGTTTTTTTGAAAAAAATTTTACTTTTTTCCCTAAAGTTCGAATGTTGTGACAACTTTTGAAAAATATTTAAATTTGACTAAAACTTAAAGGTAAAAATTTTATAAGTTCTAATTCTATTTATATTATTCCAGAACAAGGAACAATTCAACCTGCAATTAACAATGATGATATGCTCACAGCTGCTAAAGAAAGAAACTGGACACTTGTAAAGGAGTTGATAGAGCAAGGAGCTGATTTACAAGCTAAAAATAATAATAATGGATGGACAGTGTTGCACTATGCTGCTTTTTCTGGCAACTTGGACACTGTCAAGTGGTTGGTAGAAAAAGGAGCTGATGTTAATGCTATTAACTATGCCTATTGTCACAGGACAGCATTTTCCCTGACTTCAAATAATGAAGTGAAACAATGGTTAAGAGAACATGGAGCAATTGCTCAGTTCAATTGCCAAATTGAAGAGTGAGCATCTCTCTCACTCTCCTCACTCTCCTCACTCAACTGCTAGCTAGCTCAACTGTTGAGAAGGAAACGGCTGCTCCATGCGGGGTCGATCCATGAACCTTCCGATTACAAGGGTGATGCACTCCCTGCTGCGCCACACCGTTCCCCAAAGCCTAGCTAGTTTTTGATCTATATAAATGTGTCGGTGAACATTTTTCGTTATTTTAGACTTTTGATAGTACAGAACGATCAAACTAAATGGTTTATTTGATCTGTTAAATTTTTATGGTCTGATTTAAACGAGAAAGTGATTTAAAGATATATATATAAATATAAATCGCCAATACTGTATTTATTTTTTATTTATTTTACTTATTTCATTTAAATGATACTTTTTTAAAAGAAATCTAATTGCAAAACATTAAAACTTGCTTGCTTAAAACGGGTGCGAGGTGGGAAAAATCATTTTCAAAAAATATCATGAAACTTTGGCAAAATATTGCAGAAAACATGGTCATTTAGACTGGACAAGATTTTCGCCATCTTGTCTTGACGTACGGCTAGACAACCAAACTCCTCCGGCCCGTGATTGATCGAAAGTCATGTGACTGTAAGTTTTAGGTGGTACTCAGCTTAGGATTAGTACTTGTATCAACAACTAAGCCTAAGCTGTGTTTAAGCAAACCATAATTTTTAATTAAATTCCTTTTGTAATTTAAATTTTACTCATAACTTGATCTTGTAGATTTTAAATTTAAATTTTACTCTCTTGATCTTGTAGAAGAATAACAAGACTTACAGACACGTGACTTTTGATCAATCATGGGCCGGAGGAGTTTGGTTGTGTAGCCATGCCATATTCACAGGCAGCGTAGACTGTACAAGAGGTAGGATCTCTGAAACAACAAACCTGTTGTTTGTTGCTTCTAAAGCACCACCACTACTCATTTTGGTTTTTAATTGCATAGTTTCTAATG
>JAIXMJ010000014.1 GCA_022836975.1 Wolbachia sp. | reverse complement strand
AAAATTAACCTAATCTTTTCGAATTTTTCATGATCTTGGGTATATGTTTCTCATAGTTCACCTTACTTCAACTATACTCATCTCACCATATTTATAGATCGCGTACAGGCTCTTAGACTTGATAAATGGTAAGAATATGGAAGCACTTATTGCTGATAAGGGATATGACGCAAATTATATGATTGAGGCTGCAGAGGCTGTAGCCTCTGAAGTAGTAATCCCACCACGTTCCAATAGGAAAATATGGAGAGAATATGATACAGAATTATATAAAGAAAGGAACTTAATTGAGAGAATGTTTAATAAACTCAAGCACTTTCGTAGGGTTGCTACTCGTTATGATAAATTAGCCGTCACTTTCTTATCTTTTGTTCATATTGCTGCTATTTATCTTTGGTTGAAATAAATGTCGACACTACCTAAGCATTCACTAAACATCCATGACCACCCTAAATTTACTTTATGTTTTATCTTCTATTGCTGTTTCAGTGCTATCTGTTATTATAACTTCTTTTATGTGTGGTCTTTTCTCTTGGGTATGTCGTTATAAGATTTTAGCCCACATTAATAAAGCTTTAAGGGAAAGGGCAGCCATAAGACCCTCTGCGAAGCACTGCTATGCGGTCTTTTTACTACTTCTTTGTAATTCATTCCCATATTTTTATTTTAAAAATAATATTCTACTCCCTTATTTATTTCTTCTCACTTATTTTTTTGTAGCTTTGCAGAGGGTCTATAGTTTTTTGTTTATTCTATATCTTTTAAGGTTGGGTTGTATTTATTATGTTATGCAATTTTATCATAATACGGTTAACTTATTTATATTACTATAGTAGCATCAGTGACTCAACACCTTTATTAATAAGAACCTTGCATGTAACATCAATAGTTGATATGATAGTCGATGAATAATCGGGGCGTGGCGCAGTCTGGTAGCGCACTTGGTTTGGGTCCAAGGGGTCGGGAGTTCAAATCTCTCCGCCCCGATTTATTACAATTAATTTAAAGATCTTATAACTTTTTTAAAAAGTTATAGTTAAACTAAATCCATAAATTAATTGACGGTATTAACTTTCTAATTTATAAAAACTAGATAACTTATTAAATACGGAGGTATAAAATTTGATCGAAGTATCAGTTCACCATGGTGACATAGAAAGAGCGCTCCCTGTATTAAAAAAAATAATACAAAAAGAGGGTATGTGGGTTAAAATAAAAAAACAGTATCACGAGAAAAAATCTGAGAAGATAGCCAAGAAAAAAGCTGAAGCTAGAAAAAAGAGAAGGTATCAGCAAGAACGTATCAAGCAACGTTACGGCATATGAATATTCACGAGTATCAAGCAAAAGAAATTTTATCTAAATTTCATGTTCCGGTACCTAAGGGTTTTATTGTTACGTCTGCAGAAGAGGTAGAATTAAAAATAGGCAGATTGCAAACTGATCTGTTTGTAGTAAAATCTCAGATTCATGCAGGTGGTAGAGGTAAAGCTGGTGGTATAAAGCTTGCAAGATCTATCGGTGAGGTTAAGCAATGTGTGGAAAGTATGCTTAATTCTACTTTAATAACGCATCAAACTGGTCCAAATGGACAGAAAGTTAGGAAGGTATATATTGAAGAGGGATCAAGTATAAAGAAGGAATATTATTTAAGTTTAGTAATTGACTCAAGACTAGGTAAACCAACGTTTGTATTTTCATCAGAAGGTGGGATGGATGTCGAAGAAATAGCAAAAAGTTTTCCCTCTAAAGTTGTCAAAATTGCTTTTGATCCATCAAGTGATTTTAATATATGTAGTAATTTTAATTTGTATTCAGAACAGATAGGCAAAATAAATAATATTGCATGTAAAATATATGAAGCGTTTATTGCAATGGATGCTAGTCAAATAGAGATTAATCCACTAGTTGAAACAGATTCTGGTGATTTTATTGCATTAGATGCTAAGATGAACTTTGATGACAATGCATTATATCGTCACCCTGAAATTGTAGAGCTTCGTGATTGTCATGAGGAAATCAAAGAGGAAGTAGAGGCCTCGAAATATGGACTTAGCTATGTTAAAATGAATGGTAATATTGGTTGTATGGTTAATGGTGCAGGGCTTGCTATGGCAACGATGGATATAATAAAATATTATGGTGCAGAGCCTGCAAATTTTTTAGATGTTGGTGGTGGAGCAAGTAAGGAAACCGTTACTGAGGCATTAAAAATTATATTATCTGATAGAAAAGTGAAAGGGATCTTAGTCAATATATTCGGTGGGATAATGCGCTGTGATATTATAGCAAATGGCATTGTTGAAGCTACAAAAGAAATGAGCGTTGATGTTCCTTTAGTAGTTAGGCTTTCTGGTACTAATTTTAGGGAGGGTAAAAGTATTTTGGAAAGATCAGGATTAAATATAATCACAGCTGATGAACTTGATGATGCTGCACGTAAGATAGTAAGCGAGGTAACATGTCTATCTTAGTAAATCATAACACAAGGCTTATATGCCAAGGGTTTACTGGAGCTCAAGGTACGTTTCACTCAGAGCAAGCAATTAATTATGGAACTAAAATGGTAGGTGGTGTCACGCCTGGAAAAGGAGGAACGACTCATCTAAGTTTGCCGGTTTTTAATACTGTAAAAGATGCTAAGGATAAAACACAAGCTAATGCTACAGTCATATATGTTCCTGCGAAGTTTGCTGCAGACGCAATACTAGAGGCAATAGATGCAGAAGTAGAGCTAATAGTATGTATTACAGAGGGTATACCTGTGCTTGATATGGTAAAAGTTAAGCGCGCTCTTGTTGGTTCAAAAAGTAGGCTTATTGGTCCAAATTGTCCAGGTATTATTGCACCTGGGGAATGCAAAATAGGGATTATGCCTGGGTATATTCATCAGCGTGGACATATAGGGATTATGTCTCGTTCTGGAACTTTGACTTATGAAGCTGTTGCGCAGACAACAGCTGTAGGTTTAGGACAATCTACTTGTATAGGAATTGGTGGGGATCCAGTGCATGGTATGACATTTGTTGATTGTATGGAACTGTTTCTCAAAGACCAAGATACCCATGGTGTTATGGTAGTTGGTGAGATAGGTGGAAATGAGGAAGAGGATTTAGCAGATTTTATAAAATTAGAGAAAGTAAAAAAACCAATTGTAGGGTTTGTAGCAGGACAAACTGCACCTCCAGGGAAACGTATGGGTCATGCTGGAGCAATTATTTCTTCTAGTAGTGGCAGTGCAGAGGCAAAGCTTGAAATTATGCGCAGTAGTGGCATTGTCATTGCTGAAACTCCTGCAGTAATAGGTGAGACAATGTTAAGAGTGATAAATTATAACTCTCTTTGAAATATTATAAGTTCTTGAGCCGATTTCTGTTACTTAGCTTGGTATACACTTAACAGTTATTGAAAGGACATAATATTTCACAAGAGCTACCAGAATTAACAAGAGAAAAACTTGACTTACCAGCAAGGACAACCAAGCTCTGCTATTACCGATACAGAGTCTGTTGTTAGCTGCTAATTTGTGAACAAGAGCCTGTTGCTAGATCTCACATTCCTAGTATATTATTTAAACTTTTAGGAATGAAGCCATATGTTTGAGAAGCGGTATCTCCAAATAAATCACTACAATAACCACTTTTTCGATGAATTCCTAATTCTTTTCTCTTATTCTTCCTCAAAGTACACCTTAAAACTACTTTCCTTGTCCTGGGAATATAAGATTTAGAGTTTGAGTTTTTGCTTTACTAAATTCAAAAAGCTAGCAGAATTGCCAGTATGAGTAGAGCACAGATAAGAGTATTAATTTCAAGTATACTTTGCAGAGCAACAGTATGGTATGACCATATGTTGTTTATTGAGTTTGTAAATTTAATGGGTAGAGAGTTCTGTCATGCAGAAAATGCTTATTATGGTGTATTTCAGATTTTTGGAATAACGTTGATCAGTACTGTGGCAAAACCTATAGGTGCTGCATTTGTACTAGGCCATATTGGTGATAAATATGGAAGAAAAATAGCGTTGTTGCTTGCCATGTTATTTATATCAATTCCAGCAAGTCTTACCGCTTTGATTCCAAGTTATAGTCGGATTGGGGTAATTTCTACTATATTGTTTTTTATAATTCAATTCGTACAGGGTATAGCGTTAGGTGGTGAACAAGGAGGAAGCTCAGTGTATTTAATGGAACATTTACCTAATCAGGAGAAAAGGCTAGGTATGTTTTTTGGCATAACAAGTCTTGGTAGATCTATTGGCATGTTACTAGCTACAATAATGATCATTATATGTAAAAAAACCACAGATTTTAATACTTATGGGTGGAGGATACCTTTTATTTTTTTAGCTATTTTAGGATTAATTAGTGCATATAGTATCCATTTATTAGGAGAAACACCAGTTTATAAGAGAAATGTTGAACGCGCTGGTTTCCCAATAATAGATTTAATAACATCTCATAAAAGGGCTTTAATTATTGCTATTTTAGCTGTTATGCCAATTAATCTTATAGTTGGTTTTACTATGTTTTTGCGTGCCTTTGCAAAAGAAACAGTATCGATAGAGAAGTACGCTGTAACATATATTCATGAGACTGTTAGCATAATAACTTGTGTATTATTACCTTTATGTTCTATCGCATTAGGAATATTAGCTGATCGAATTGGGAAAGAACGTACAGTCATTTTATTTATAGTTATGACAATGTTACTATGTTATCCTATTTTATCAGTTGCATATCACTATAAAAGTTACCTTATTATTGCGCTAAGTATAATGGTACTGACTGTAATGGAAAAAGGAGTGGGTCCTATAGGAATAGTGGTATCTGAATTATTTCCTACAGAAGTGAGGTTCAGTGGTGTTAATTTGGCGCGTAATATTTCTTATGCAATATATGGTGGCTTAACTCCTATGTTATTATGCATATTGTTTGCCATGAAACTTCCACAGATAAGTTTTGTAGCTGGAATTTATGTTATATTAAATTTATTAATTGGGTTGATAGCAATACTGCAAATAAAACCGCAAGATAAAAGATTTATGCTCTAATTGTCAGGAGTCTCGTAGTTGAAATAAAGCAGAAATTTTGAGGCTGAAATAAAAAGGATATTATATGCAGAAACTAGATGTACAAGATCATATGATATGCTATTTCTCCGAAGCTTACTCATAACATTTTAACATTTTTACTTTATTATTAGTAATATAACTTCAACAGTAAAAGTAAATATTTTTATGATGAATTATCTCAATAAGATTAAAGATCTATATAATGCTCTATCGAAAATAAAGTTCTTTTTTCATGGAATGTTTTCATTTAATAGAGAAAACGTAACATCAAAACCTCAAGGTATTCTGCAAAGCGCAGAAGATTCCCAAACTAAAAATAATGATCAAATTAAAAATAACAAAGATATAGAAAAATTCTACGATGCTCTAGAGGAACAAGAAGAAGAATTCTATGATGCTCTAGAGGAACAAGAAGAAGGTATCGATACCCAAGATGTAGCAGCTAAGCAACAAGAAGAATCTAAAATAAAATTTGAACGTACAGTAGCAGCTCACAATAATGACGCTCAACAGATAGTGACAGAAGAGAAAAAGTATGAAAATAATAAATACTACAGTTTACAATCTGGAATGGAAGAAAAAAAAGAAGTCGATGATGTAAAAACGCTCGCGCTTGCTTTTCAAATAGATGCGTATATAGGTACTAAAGTTGACCTCTCTACTCTCAAATTACAGGAAATACAGCCTGGAAGAAATGAATATTCTCTTCGTTTTACAGATAACAATGGTCATGCTGCTATACTTTATACCAGCAATTTAACTATGTATTTCCCTAAATTTTTTGAAAAACATGGTCGATCTTATGCTAACGCTTTCACTGAGAATGCTTCCGACTATATAGTCATTGGGTTAAAAGTTCCCACAGAGGCCAACATTCTGACAGAGAAGGCGTCCTGGCTGCACCCGATAGCACGATCCATCCAATCTCAAATACCTGAATCACGGAGTGTATACCTTCCAAAATGTGAAAAGTATATGCGTTTGAATTACTCTATGTACAACAATAATATATGCCTTTTTCTTGGAGGAAAAGCCACCAATATGTCAGGTATTCCATCGGAAACAAACTGGCCAATTAGAGATGTTTTAATGCAAGGACGTGTTGCAAATCAAATCGGAATTAAAGTTAATTCCATAGAAAATGTTACTGACGCTAATGCTAATTATATCAAAAACACCACTGACACTAATGCTTATCATACCACTGCACACAATAACAAAAAATCCACACCAGTTAAGGATTATACGCAAGTCGGAGTAGATGATGTGCAAACCTGTAAAATGCAAGAGCCTTTCATGCAACCCAGAAAAAGCCAACCTTTACAATCATGTAACATAGAAGAAATATATATATGTGTTGTTGTAGCGGTTATAATATGCATGAGCATCAGTGTATACGCTTCGCTAGTTGTAGCGCTTGCAGGGTTAATAATAGTGGAGTACTACTTGCTAAAGCATATAGGAGTGAGTACACAGGTGGATGAAGTGAAGGCAGAACAGCCAATGATAAAAGATAATCATGTAGGAGTGAGTAGTACACAGGTGGATGAAGTGAAGGAAGCACAACCAATGATAAAAGATAATCATGATACAGCCCTTTCATTATAGAGATCCGAATGGGGTAGAATAAGGGAGTTAGCAAAAGATTTAAGAAAAAAGCAATGCAGGCTTTGGATAGGTAGAACAACAGCAGCAAAAAGGCGACATCAGGACCAGAAAAAATATTGCACTCCTATATTCAGATCTTTTTGTCAAGCTGTTGATTTTGGTTTCGTATAAGAGCCTGTTCACAATCTGACTATTTCCAGAATACTTTCTCTATCTTCATTCGGTTTTTTACTCCATTTCTTGAAATAGTCGTAACAATTACGCCATTTTGGAAACTCTTTTGGTAGCATTCGCCACTGACAGCCACTTTTTAATACATACAGCACACCGCAAAATAACTCATACAAATCCAGTTTTCTTGGCTTCGTCTTCTTTCGTGCACTTTCTAAAATTAGCCTGATCTTTTCGAATTTTTCACGATCTATATCACTTGGGTATATGTTTCTCATAATTTACCTTATTTCAACTATAGACCCTCTGCGAAGCACTGCGAAGTATTTTGAGTATGGAGTAGTCCAAAAGTAGAATTAGCTAAAAACCATGTTTTAGATTCACGAGACCAGCTATTATGCGGTCTTTTTACTACTTCTTTGTAATTCATGCCATATTTTTATTTTAAAAATAATATTCTACTCCCTTATTTATTTCTTTTCATTTATTTTGTTGTAGCTTTGCAGAGGGTCTAATTATTGGTGCAACTGTTAAAGTAATAAAGCACAATGAGCTACATTTATTTGTTGTATTGCCAAAAAGGTGGGTTGTAGAACGGTCTTTTGCCTGGCTAGATAAATGTAGAAGGCTATGGAAAAACTGTGAAAGAAAGCTTAATACTAGCCTGCAAATGGTCGTTTTAGCTTTCTCTGTTCTCTTGCTAAAAAGATTGTGAACAGGCTCTTAAATCCTGTTATTATATAAACTTTTGAGATTTATTCAACTAGGTAGTGTCGACATTTATTTCAACCAAAGATAAATAGCAGCAATATGAACAAAAGATAAGAAAGCGATGGCTAATTTATCATAACGAGTAGCAACCCTACGAAAGTGCTTGAGTTTATTAAACATTCTCTCAATTAAGTTCCTTTCTTTATATAATTCTGTATCATATTCTCTCCATATTTTCCTATTGGAACGTGGTGGGATTACTACTTCAGACGCTACAGCCTCTGTAGCCTCAATCATATAATTTGCGTCATATCCCTTATCAGCAATAAGTGCTTCCATATTCTTACCATTTATCAAGTCTAAAGCCTTTACATAATCTGACCTTTGTCCGGCAGTAACAAAAAATCTTAATGGATTGCCGAGAGCATCGCAAGCAGCATGTAACTTGCTCGAAAATCCACCTTTAGACCGACCTAATTCCTGTTCTTGCTTACCAGTCTCTACATTTTTTCCTTGCACCAGCTGCATGCTGATGCGCCCTGATTATCGTTGAGTCTATCATAAGCCATTCTGTGTCCTCGTCTGCTCCTAAGAAGCTGTTCACAATCTTTTTCTCTATCTTCATTCGGCTTTTTATCCCATTTCTTGAAATAGTCATAATCACTCTTTTGACAACATCCGTTACTGGTAGTCACTTTTTCAGCACTCTGAAAATCACTCCCAGTTTTCTTGGCTTCGTCTGCTTTCGTGTACTTTCTAAAATTGGCCTAATCTTTTCGAATTTTTCGCGATCTTGGGTATATGTTTCTCATAATTCACCTTATCTCAACTACACTTAATCTTACTATATTTATAGATCGCGTACAGGCTCTTATCTTACATCCACCAATGGATGGGCTATAAATACCTGTATCCACAATTGGAAATTGGAAAAATGATTTTCGAAAGAATTCTATTCTTTAAACCTTTCTGTCTAGTGCAGCAATCCCGGGCATTTTGTTGCCGCTTAACCAGCTTAAAAATGCTCCTCCACCTGTTGACACATATGTAAAATCCTTATTTGTTAGATTCGCAGCTTTAATTGCGGATACACTATCCCCACCACCAATTATACTCATTAATTTTCCTGTTTTGGTAAAACCGCTTATAATACTCATCAATTTTATAGTACCACTTGCAAAAGCAGGATTTTCGAAAGCTCCTATAGGGCCGTTCCATAATACAGTTTTGCAATTTGCTATTATATTACCAATTTTCTTTAAAGTTTGTGGTCCAATATCCAAAATTACATCACTATCAGTTATTGCCTCCACCACTTTCACAGTACCGGAGGAATTTATTACATCTTCAGGCATAACGATTTTTTCATGCGAGATATCATTTAATAGATGATCTATATTCTCTTGAAATAAAGATTTACCTATATTCATTTTGTTAAATAACAGAAAATTATTAGCAATTGCACCACCTACAATCAAAAAATCTACCTTTTCTATTAATTGTCTGATCATCTGAAGTTTTGTTGATATTTTAGACCCACCAACTATTGCTGCAATTGGCCTAGAATGAAATGAAAGTAAATGTTCAAGATAGGTTAATTCATCCAACATAGATAATCCTGCATAAGCAGGTAAAAATTCTGTAATACGAGCTATGGAACTATGAGCTCTATGAGAACAAGAAAATGCATCATTGACATATAAATTTCCAATTAATGCCAATTGTCTAGCAAAGTTTATATCATTATGCTCTTCTGCTTGATAGAATCTTAAATTTTCTAATAAAAGAATATCCCCCGTAGACATGTAATCTACTGCTTTTTGTACTTTTTCACCTATACAATCATCAACAAATTTTATTTTTTTATTTAATAGTTTTGATAGAGGATCTACCATGACTTTTAATGATAACCTATCATCACGTCCTTGCGGGCGTCCAAGATGTGACAATACTACAATTTTTGCATCGATGCTTTCTAAATATTTAATAGTAGGTAATGCTCTTAAAATGCGTGTATTGTCTTGAATCACATTACCGACTATTGGAACATTAAAATCAGTTCTAAGCAAAACTACTTTATTGTGAGAACTGTAATTTTTTATACTTGATATATCCATTGCGTATCTTTGGAAGAAGGCTTAGATGGTGGGCCTGGGAAGAGTTGAACCTCCGACCTCACGCTTATCAGGCGTGCGCTCTAACCACCTGAGCTACAGACCCATAAATTAAGCTGAAACCTGAAGAGGAATAACATCAATAAAAGTTTTGTTATTTGTAGTGTGTCTAAAACTAACCCATCCCTCTATTTTAGCAAAAATTGTGTGATCTTTACCAATACCAACATTTTTACCGGGATGAAATTTTGTACCTCTTTGACGCACAATTATATTTCCTGGTATTACCTTTCCATTTTTTTTTATTCCTAACCTACGGCCTATCGAATCTCGACCATTACAGGAACTACCACCAGATTTCTTAGTTGCCATATCCTAACACTCCTATTAATTATTTTAGGTTAATTTCATTAACACGTAGCACTGTTAAGGATTGTCTGTGACCAGTTTTCCTGCGATAATTTTTTCTTCTTTTTTTCTTAAAGATGATCACCTTCGTTCCTTTACACTGTTCAACTACCTCTGCGCTCACAGTAGCATTAGCTGCTGTACCACTATTGACATAGATTATTTTATTAATTTCTACTCTTTCTCCCTTTTCAGCCTCAAGCTTCTCTACTTGTATTATACTACCCTGTTTTACCAAGTACTGCTTTCCACCTGTTTCAATTACTGCAAACATATAAACCATTATTTATTAGTTTCATCGTAAACTTTACTATGTATAATGTCAATATAAATCCTATAAAATTAGAATCTATATAAAAAAGTCTGCTTATTTATCCGGTGAATGTTTTTAATGAACAAGAAATCTCACACAATTTTCGCTTTATCTAGTGCATTCGGAAAATCTGGTGTTGCAATAATCAGAATATCTGGAAGTGAGGCATTGAAAGTTCTGAGTCATTTTGGAATCAAAAAAAAAATTAAATCAAGATTTGCTACCCTTGTTGATTTATATGATAGCTTTCACCAATTAATAGACACTGGAATAGCCATTTACTTTCCTGCTCCTAATAGTTTTACAGGCGAAGATGTTATAGAATTGCAAGTACATGGAAGTAAAGCTGTTATTAAAACAATTTTAGAAGAATTATCAAAAATTTTCTTGATGGCAGAACCTGGAGAATTTTCATTACGAGCATTCTTAAGTGGTAAATTTGATTTAACTCAAATAGAAGGAATTGCAGATTTAATAGATGCTGAAACAAAGGTACAAGCAAAACAGGCAATAAAACAAATCTCCGGAGAACTGGAAAAGTTATATAATAGATGGAGGCGGTTTATAATAAGTGTACACACTAAAATTGAAGCATATATAGATTTTCCAGAAGATGTAATAACAGAGAAAAATGAATTGATACAAATTTATGAAGAAATTAAAACACTTATCAAATCAATGCGAGAACATTTGAATGATAATAGAAAAGGTGAAAGATTACGTGATGGATTACATATTGTAATTACTGGAGAACCAAATGTAGGCAAATCTACATTATTTAACTATTTATCTCAGCGTGATATCGCTATAGTTTCAGAATCTGCAGGAACAACACGGGATGTTATTGAAGCTCATATAGATATTGGAGGATATCCAATAATCCTTTCTGATACTGCAGGGATACGCGAGAGTTTAGATCCTGTAGAATCAGAAGGTATTAATAGAGCAAAAAAGAAATCTGCTGAATCTGATTTCAGAATAGCATTATTTGCTTTCGAACAACAGCATAGATTAGATCACATTGTAGAAGACAATAATACTATTTATGTACTAAGTAAAGCAGATTATATTGTGGATGATCAAAACATTAAAATTAATGGTATAAATTATTTACCTGTTTCTGTAATAAATAATATAGGTACCAATAAGTTAATTTTATCCATTCAAGAGAAAATAAAAGGAAAATTTATGTCTGATCACGACACCCCTATAATTACACGACAGAGACATAGAAATTGCATACAGCAAGCATTAGAACATCTAGAACGCTTTCATATCGACAAACCAATTGAATTAATGTCTGAAGATCTCCGGCTTGCTTCAGCAGAACTTGGAAAAGTTATCGGAGTTATTAGCAATGAAGAAATATTAGATGAAATATTTAGCACTTTTTGTATTGGCAAATAAATAATTTAGATTGATAAAAACCAAATATTGTGTTAGAAAAAGAATGGACGGATGACCGAGCGGTTTAAGGTACCAGTCTTGAAAACTGACGTACGTGATGAGCGTACCGTGGGTTCGAATCCCACTCCGTCCGCCAAATTTGTTCAAGAGAACTTTTCTCTCGTCTTTTTGTGCTAGGGTATGTAGTCACGAGATGCTGATTACATAAAGTTTCTACTATTATAGATTTGGAAGGTTAGAAAAAGGTAGAGATACAATTGTCCTATAGATGCATAAATGAACTGTGGACTTGCCTGGTGGAAGAGAAAAATGGAGAGGAATTGCAAAGGATATCAGTAATGTGGTGTTCAGAACTTGTACACCACAAAGAACCAGATTATGGCCATTGGAAGTAGGAAAGTGGCATATAGGAGGATCCATTTGATGACCCAGATTTTGAATAGCTTATCCATATATGTTACAGTGCATAACTGGAGCAAGAGGAGAGCACACAAGGGGCAAAGACCTGTGGGTATGCCAAGTAGATCAGCCTAACACAAAATATAGACTTATATCAGATAAGGCTTACGATACAAATCGTTCAACAAAAAAATCAAGCATAAATTCTGTAAAGAGAAATAGAAAAGTTCCAAGAAAAATAGACAAGGAGCTATATAAACTTAGGTAGTGTCGACATTAAATAAAAACAGAGTTAAAATAGTATTTTTTGAGAGGGAAAGATGTTATACGACCTGAAAGATGAGCAGTGGGAAAGAATAAAAGATAAATTACCTGGGAAAGAAGGAGATAGTGGCAGAAGAGGAAAGGATAACAGAAAATTCGTAGCTTCAGTAATATGGATAGGAAGG
>JAIXMJ010000139.1 GCA_022836975.1 Wolbachia sp. | reverse complement strand
AAAAATATGTTGAAAACAGTATATGCAGTGTTGTATATTTTCCGTTTCTTTTTTCTTCTATACGTCGTAATCGGTATGAGTAGCACAGGCGCATACACCTTTTTAAGTTGAATAAAATTTAAATTACAAAGGTAGTTTAATTAACTAAGATTTGCTTAAGTTCAGCTTAGGCTTAGTTCTCGATAAAGTACTAAGTTCAGTTGAAGTGACCTTACTTTGTAATTAAAGTTTTACTTATAACTTAAAATGGAGGCATACGCCTGCGCTGCCAGGTAAAAAAGTAAAAAAAAGAAAGGTTTTTTTGAAAGTTAAATTCAATCAAAGCATCCGAGATGAGCGGTATTTTAACGGTACATGTATACACGCCTATGCTATCATACCGGCTCACCGATCAATGTTCAAATACCGTATACAATGAATTTAAAATTTAAAGGTGTATCAAGAATTTGCAAGTACAATATACAATTTTGACTGGCTTACTGCATCAGTAGAAGGACCATTCCAATGACATGACAAGACAAGACGAAAACTGGTGAGAATCTTGTCCAGTCTAAATGGCCGTGTTTTCCGCAATATTTTGCCAAAATTTCATGATATTTTCAGAAAATGATTTTTCACAACTCGCTTCCGTTTTAAGCGACCAAGTTTTAAAGTATTGAAATTAGATTTCGTTTAAAAAAACCATTGTTTAAATAAAATAAATAAAAAATAAATAAAACGCTCTTTTAAATAAATACAGTATTGGCGACTTATATCTTTAAATCACTTTTTCGTTGAAATCAAACCTTAAAATTTTAACAGTTCAAAGAAAAAAATTGGTTTGACCATCCTGTACAATCAAAAGTTTAAAATTACGAAAAAAAGTCACCAACACATTTATATAGATCAAAAACTAGCTAGGCTTTGGGGAACGGTGTGGTGCAGTGGATAGCGCATCACCCTTGTGACCAGAAGGTGCATGGTTCGAACCTGCTTGGGGTAGCCATTTCCCATGGTCTTGATAACTAGCGCTAGGAAGTTGAGAAGCGAGTGAGGAATGAGTGAGGAATGAGTGAGGAATGAGTGAGGAATGAGTGAGGAATGAGTTTCATGTTGCTCCATGCTCTCTTAACCATTGCTTCACTCCATCATTTGAAGTCCAGGATAACACTGTCCTGCCAGAATTTGTTCTAGCATTAACATCAGCTCCTTTTTCTACCAACCACTTGACAGTGTCCCACTGTCTATTCATAGCAGCCAAGTGCAACACTGTTGATCTTGATCCATCATTAAGTTTAGCTTGTAAATCAGCTCCTTTTTCTACCAACCACTTGACAGTGTGCAAGTGTCCATTCTCAGCAGCCTTGTGCAACACTGTCCATCCATAAGTAGTTTTAGCTTGTAAATCAGCTCCTTTTTCTACCAACCACTTGACAGTGTCCAAGTGTCCAGAAGAAGCAGCCCAGTGCAACACTGTCCATCCTTGACTATCTTCATCTTTTAAATCAGCTCCTTTTTCTACCAACCACTTGACAGTGTCCAAGTATCTGCAAACGACTTCGTAACAAATGTTTTATAGTTATTAACAATTTTATATACCAATTAACGGATTCTTCTGTTAGTTTCGCTATAGAATAGTCTAAAACTATATTTTATATGAC
>JAIXMJ010000138.1 GCA_022836975.1 Wolbachia sp. | reverse complement strand
ATTTAGTCAAAAAGGGAAAACAATTTATGAACTTAATTTGTGCAAATAGAATTTGCTTAAACTTGCATATCTAACACAAACGACTCAAATTGGAGGGATAGGTCACATGGTCACATTTCTATCACAAACTAGACATTTGATTACCATAGGCTTTATGGAAATGTAAAAAGAATACTTTTTACACTCTCAATTTATATATCTGCAGCAACAAATTAATGATGACTTTTGAAAAATATTTAAATTCAACTAAAACTTAAACGTAAAAAAACATTTATACGTCCTAATCCTATTTATATTATTCCAGAACAAGGAACCATTCAACCTGCCTTCAACAATGACAATATGTTCACAGCTGCTAAAAATGGAAACTGGACACTTGTAAAGGAGTTGATAGAGCAAGGAGCTGATTTGCAAGCTAAAGATAATTTTGGACAGACAGTGTTTCATTTAGCTGCTAACAATGGAAGTTTGGACACTGTCAAGTGGTTGGTAGAGCAAGGTGCTGATGTTAATGCTAAAACTAATAGTGGATGGACAGTGTTGCATATAGCTGCTCTGAAGGGACACTTGGACACTGTCAAGTGGTTGGTAGAGCAAGGAGCTGATTTACAAGTTAAAGGTAATGATGGATGGACAGTGTTGCATCCAGCTGCATACAATGGGCACTTGGATACTGTCAAGTGGTTGGTAGAAAAAGGAGCTGACTTACAAGCTAAAGATGAACGAGGATGGACAGTGTTGCATAGAGCTGCTCACAAGGGACACTTGGACATTGTCAAGTGGTTGGTAGAGCAAGGAGCTGATTTACAAGCTAAAGATAAACAAGGATGGGCAGTGTTGCATAGAGCTGCTCAGAGTGGACACTTGGGCACTGTCAAGTGGTTGGTAGAGAAAGGAGCTGATTTACAAGCTAAAGATAATAATGGCAGAACAGTGTTGCACTGGGCTGTTTATTCTGGACACTTGGACACTGTCAAGTGGTTGGTAGAGCAAGGAGCTGATGTTAATGCTAAAGACAATTATGGCAGGACAGTATTGTCCTACCGTACAAATAGTGAAGTGGAACAATGGTTAAGAGAACATGGAGCAACATAAAACTCTCTCACTCTCTCACTCGCAGGTGTGATGCACTACCTGCTGCATCACACCGTTCCCCAAAGCCTAGTTAGTTAGTAAACAAGAAAGTGATTTATTTTACTTATTTTATTTAAACAATGCGTTTTTAAAAGAAATCTAATTACAAAACTTTGAAACAACTTGCTTGCTTAAAACGGAAGTAAGTTTGAAAAAATCATTCTCTGAAAATATCATGAAACTTTGGCAAAATATTGCCAAAAACACGGCCATTTAGACTGGACAAGAATTCTTGCTGGTTTTCTTCTTGTCTTGTCATGGGGAACATTGGAACGGCGTCTCCCTGCTAATGTAATACGTCAGTCGAAATTGAATATATTGTACTTGCGAATTGTTCCTGCACCTAATACATGTGAACGTAGCGTTTGACTGGGATCCTGATCCTGATCCCAACTTGTGCTGATCCCAACTTGGGATTGGGATTTTTTGAAACTGTTATTTTTGAAATACAATTTACGTGCTATTGGATACAATAGTTTAAAGTTGTCGCCTGTTCTTGATAAATCAACTGAATTATCAGAAGGAACTGATATGAGTGATGATGATAGCGATGTTATTTTTGATGAACAGTA
>JAIXMJ010000137.1 GCA_022836975.1 Wolbachia sp. | reverse complement strand
CACGTGAGTGACCTCCCTATTGTGTAGTAGCTCTGAAATTTTCTCTATAAATTTAAAAAAAATTTGAGCAGCTGGAAATTTTTTATACCTTTATATCGCCAATGGACGTCAAGTAGTTGAAATTAACACACACAAAACTTATTGAAAAAATACAATCAGACTTTTCGAAATCTCTCTTCTCTCTCTCTGTCTAAAAAGAATGTCAAAAATTGTTTACACTAACTTGATTAATTAACCTTATTAATTAATTTTTTCAATAACTTACTCTCTACGCTGCTATAAAAACTGATCCAATCAACGACAAGGTCTTGAGACACTTTTCTTCAATTGACTTGCTGGCTGGCACCGATCAGTATCGATAAACAGGCGCCAACTTTTTCTTTTTTTATAAATGAGAGTTTTTTAATGACGCTAAAATTATATTGTTGGAATTTTGGTGAAAGGGTCATCCAGGTGTTCCAAAAGTTGCATGNATGGAATTTAGGAGCTATTGTGGATCAGGGGGTCACCCCAAGGCTAAAAATCGAAAAAAAATTTTCTAAAATTTTTTTAAAATGACATATTTAGGTGAAATTTTATGCGAACTGAAGATATAAATGATCTTATTATAAGAAAATTGTTGACGCAATATATAGAAAAAGATTATGCCTGTTAAGATTAAAGAAAAGTGGTCATCTTCTTTTATTACAGCTGTAGAGGAAGGAAATATTCAGCAAGTACAGACACAATTGGAAAACATAGGAGATGAGAATATCCAATATTACCTTGTTAATGTTAAAGGCAAGTATGACGAGCCAATACTGACTCTTGCTGCTGGAAGAAATCAATGGGAAGTATTCAAATTGTTAGTAGAAAAAGGAGCTGATGTTAATGCTAAAGATAGGTATGACGAGCCAATACTGCATCTGGTTGCTAAAAAAAATAAATGGGAAGTAGTCAAATTGTTAGTAGAAAAAGGAGCTGATGTTAATGCTATAGATAGGTATGACGAGGCGGCGTTGCACCTTGCTATTGAAAGGGGTGAAGAGGATATCGCTAAATGGCTGATAGAAAAAGATGCTGATGTTAATGCTAATTACAAGAATGTCCAAACGCCGCTACACAGGGCCGCTTATAAGAACGAATGGGCGGTAGTCAAGTTGTTGGTAAAAAAAGGAGCTGATGTTAATGCTAGAGACCAGAATGGTCGAACAGTGCTACACACGGCTGCAAATGCGGGTAACTTAGATGTTGTCAAATGGCTGGTAACTCCAGCTCCAGAAGGAGCTGGAGCTGATGTTAATGATAAAGATAAGTATGGCGAGACGGTGCTGCACATGGCTGCTGAAGGGGGGGAAATGGAATATCGCTAAATGGCTGGTAGAAAAAGGAGCTGATGTTAATGCTACAGGCAAGTGGAGCCAGACGGTGCTGCACAAGGCTGCTGAATCTGGTAATTTGGGATTAGTCAAATGGTTGGTAGAGAAGAAAGGTGCTGATGTTAATGCTATAAACAAAGATGGTGAGACTGTGATGCATACGGCTGTTTTTTTTCGAAAGTTGGTTGTTGTCCAGTTGTTGGAAGATAAAGGTGCTGACATTAATGCTACAAACAAAGATGGTGAGACTGTGCTGTATAAGGCTGTTTGTGCTGGAAAGTTGGATGTTGTCCAGTTTTTGGTAGATAAAGGTGCTGATGTTACAGCTAGATATAAAGGTTGTGTCACTCTACTGCATGCAGCTAAGTATTTTGCACACTGGGATGTTGTACAG
>JAIXMJ010000136.1 GCA_022836975.1 Wolbachia sp. | reverse complement strand
TTTTCTTTTAAAGTTTAAAGAATTAGCTTAGTGATAAGTTTAAAAGCCGCTTTCAAGCGCAGAAAACGCTACCGTTCACACGTACAACAATTTGCAAGTACAATATTCAATTTCAACTCGCTTATCGCATTAGCAGGGAGACCATTCCAATCTTGCCCATGACAAGACAAGACGGCGAAAATCTTATCCAGTCTAAATTTTTTCCGCAATATTTTGTTGAAGTTTCATGATATTTTCAGAAAATGATTTTCTCCAACTCGCTTCCGTTTTAAACGAGTAAGTTTTAAAGTTTTGCAATTAGATTTCTTTTAAAAAAAGCATCGTTTAAATAAAATAAGTGAAATAAATAAAAAATAAATACTCTTTTAAAGAAATACGGCATTGGCGATTTATATTTATATATATCTTTAAACCACTTTCTCGTTTAAATTGGACCTTAAAATTTTAATAGATCAAAGAAACCATTTACTTTGATCGTTCTGCACTATCTAAAGTTTAAAATTACAAAAAATATTCACCGATACATTTATATAGATCAAAAACTGGCTACACTTTGGGGAGCGGTGTGGCACAGCAGGTAGCGTGTCACCCTTGCAATCGGAAGGTTCATGGATCGATCCCCGCAAGGAGCAGCCGTTTCCTTCTCAACAGTTGAGCTAGCTAGCAGTTGAGTGAGGTGAGTGAGGTGAGTGAGGTGAGGGTTATGTTGCTCCATGTTCTCTTAACCATTGTTTCACTTCATTATTTGAAGTCAGGGACAATGCTGTTGAGCCACCAGTTTTAGCATTAACATCAGCTCCTTTTTCTACCAACCACTTGACAGTGTCCAAGTGTCCACCGATAGCAGCTGAGTGCAACACTGTCCCTCCATATATATTTTTAGCTTGTAAATCAGCTCCTTTTTCTAGCAACCACTTGACAGTGTCTAAGTGTCCATTCCCAGCAGCATAGTGCAACACTGTCCTTCCATATTTATCTTTAGCTTGTAAATCAGCTCCTCCCTCTGCCAACAACTTTACAAATGCCCAGTTTCCATTCTCAGCAGCTGTGAGCAATGTTGCAGGAATGTCAGCATGTTGCATTAGTAGTTGAATTACCTATAAACTTTTTTTAGTATTAGTTGAATTAGTCAAAATTCATCATTAATAATTTGTTGCACAGTCCCTGCTCAAAATGACGCTTCGATTTTTGTTGCATTTTCTAACTTGAAATCGAATTTATTTAAGTTAAATAGAAAAAGCAAAAATTTACTACTTGAAATAAAAAATTGAATTTGAAAATTGAATTGAATTGAAATTGAAATAAAAAATGTTAGCTCTTTAAACATGTTATTTAATAATAATTTTGTTTGTAAGTTTAAAATTACTTTTTGTAGTGCTTGCACTTTATCTTGTAAACGATTTGAAATATTGCATAAATCATCATACTGCTGCTGAAATCGATCAATTTGTTTACGAACGTAATTTTCTTCAGCTTCAACGTTTTCACCAATACTTATTTTAAGGGACCCAGGACTTTCAACATGACGAATTTGAACAATTTTTGTTGCTATTGTTCTGTTTTCTTGTAAATGAATCAAATTCAGCCGAACCAGGTTGACGTTTTTTGGTAAAAATTTCTCTCCTTTAATATCAACTTGAAAATCGTTTTGTTTAAACCATGTTTTCAATTGTTCTTTCGTAACTTCGCTTCTACTTTCAGTATTTGTGCCAATTTGGGTTCCAATGTTAACTCCACCAATTCCAAAATTGGTACCAAAACTTATTCCAAGTTTTGA
>JAIXMJ010000135.1 GCA_022836975.1 Wolbachia sp. | reverse complement strand
TTAGGGGGGGGTTTTGATTATATAGAAATAAGGGAGAAAAGAAAGAAAAGAATTTAATAGTTGTTAATGATATTTAGAATTAGTATTATAATTATTTCGCAAAATACATGTATATTCATTAACATAATATATAACATTTAAATTAAAATTATTTAGGACATCAATCAAATATGAAAGTTAATACTAGTTTCTTCACATTCTCAAAAGCAGTAATGATGTTGTGGATTATTGGAAACCATATTAATTTCTTCTATTCAGACAATCCTGTAAAGGGTCGTGATCTAGTAGTCAACTTATTGTAAAAATAGCAAGACTTTGCTGTTAATCAAGAATCCAAAGAGCTCAAAGAGATTTATCTTCAATCCTTGGACTTTCAATAGAAACTATGGTGGACCTTTCATCATCTTGGTAATTACGCACCAGACTACTTCTTATTTATTTCAGGGTTCCTTTCAATCATGAGTTACTCTTAAATTATGATTCGAGAAAATTACTAAACTGATAGCTTTATTAAATCCTTCTGGGAGTATGTTATTAAGAGATATTACAGAATAGCACCCATTAACTATTTCTACGTATTCTTTTCACCTAAATTTAGAGGCCCGATTAGTAGATGTAACTAAAATGATTGGATGAACATTATTACACTTTGGGTTACTGAACATAGTACTAACTGTGTATACAATGTATGGAGTGCAGAGATAATATTTCATTTAGCCATAATATCTCCTTTTTTATTTGAGATGCTGAGAAAATTATACTTCCTTGAAAAAGTTTACATTCTATTACCATTTATTGGAATATCATTGTACTCATAGAGCATCTATAAACTACGTTATTATTCCGTTATAAATCGTATGCACCCGTATTTCTTAGGCATTTTGACTTACTTTATACATGAGTAGGTACATAAATACCTGGTAAAATTCAATAAGACAATCATGAACTTAGTTGTGATGTTATTGCTAATAGCAACAGGATATTCCTATTGGAACTTTAATATGCTATGGAAAAATACCGGCTTGTCATGGGCTATTGCTTTTAATGTACCACCAATAATATTAACAATATTAATTGCATCCTTTGAAAGACAGTTCTGGTATTAATAAGTATTTGATAACTCTTTTACTCAACTGCTATAAAGGGTATCGTACAGTGCTTATATGATTCAACTATCGATAGTCTGTAAATACAATAACTACATTCATTTTTACATTATTGAACCTATACTTGGATAAACACTTGATAAGTATCTCTAAGAAAACCCTTCTCATTGGTGGCTACTTGCACCATTTTACGCTTTTTGTATTATTATTCCATTGGCTTATCTGTCAGAGAAATATCTGGAAAGGAATATTATTAGAATTGCAGATTTTATAGTAAAAAAATACTGTGACTTTTCTTCAACACTATGGAAAGTTTTATTCTATCTGTTGATTACCTTTTAAGCTTATAACTATTATGTTTCAATCAAAAAAAACTATCCTGGACACGCTAAACGAGTAATGTTTGGTATTTGGAGTTATTT
Organism: Wolbachia sp.; assembly: GCA_022836975.1. GTDB lineage: Bacteria > Pseudomonadota > Alphaproteobacteria > Rickettsiales > Anaplasmataceae > Wolbachia. Next base: position 265 of record JAIXMJ010000135.1, on the reverse strand, counting down.
ACGCCAGTTTATGTACACTAAATTTATTATAGTTGTAGATGATGATGTTGATATTCGCAATTGGTCAGAAGTTATGTGGGTGGTGGCTACTAGGACTGATGCAAAACGTGATTTTACCTTTATTGAAAACTCCCCTATCGACTATCTGGATTTCGCTTCTCCGATATCTGGGCTTGGAAGTAAATTAGGTATTGATGCTACCAATAAGCTTTCACCGGAAACAACAAGGCATTGGGGAGAAAAAATTGAAATGGATGAGGAAATT
>JAIXMJ010000134.1 GCA_022836975.1 Wolbachia sp. | reverse complement strand
GCGCTGCCTTGAAACAGGCATCACTCCAACAAAATAAAAAATATTACGCTATTAACGGATAGCTATTCAATAATGAAGTTTAGTTTGTGTATAACTTTAACTAACTTCTAGGTTGTAAGTCTTATATTCTAAGAAATTGGCGAAATTATAGCTTTATATAGGGGTACAAAGATGAGAATAAATTTTAATAAAATTAGTCATTGCCTATATTAATTTATCAAAATTATTGGTACCTCTGGCCGGATTTGAACCGGCACACTCCAGGAGCAACAGATTTTGAGTCTGTCGTGTCTACCAATTCCACCACAGAGGCACACGTATTTAAGATAAGTAGACTATATAGCTAATTATATATTGTCAATTTAAAAGCCGTTTCTCCTCATATTGTTATTTATTAGCATTTCCGTTTATATCATAAATCTTACGATATTTAACTTCTAAAGTTATTTCGTGCAAGGCTATTTATGGCTAGAAAAATAAAAAATAAATAAACACTTTTTTACATAAATATGGTATTGGTGATTTATATTTATATATATATATATATATATATATCTTTAAATCACTTACTCGTTTAAATCAGACCTAAAAACTTTAACACCTCAAAGAAACCATTTGATTTGACTGTCCTGTACAATCAGGAGGTTAAAATAACGAAAAATAGTCACCAGCATATTTACATAGATGTAAAACTAGCTAGGCTTTGGGGAATGGGTGTAGCGCAGCTGGGTAGTGCATCACCCTTGTGATCAGAAGGTTCATGGATCGACCCTGCATGGAACATCCGTTTCCTATGTCTCAACATCTAGCAGCTAGCAGCTGAGTAGTGAGTGAGAGAGTTTTATGTTGCTCCATGTTCTCTTAACCATTGTTCCACTTCATTATTTGAACTCCAGGACAACACTGTCCCACCACACTTATTTTTAGCATTAACATCAGCTCCTTTTTCTATCAATAACTTGACCATGTCCAAGTTTCCAGAACTAGCAGCTAAATGCAACACTGTCAATCCAATATTGGATTTAGCTTGTAAATCAGCTCCTCAATCTACCAACCACTTGACAGTGACCCAATGTTCATTGTTAGCAGCATAGTGCAACACTGTCCATTCTTTGTTACCTTTAGCTTGTAAATCAGCTCCTCACTTTACTAAACACTTGACAGTGTCCAAGTTTCCAGAAGAAGCAGCTAAGTATAGGATTGTCAGTTCAAAAATACCTGTAACTTGTAAATCAGCTCCTTGCTCTACCAACTTCTTTACAAGTGTCCAGTTGCTATTTTTAGCAGCTTTGAACAACATATCATTATTGTTAATTGCAGGTTGAATTGTTCCTTGTTCTGGAATAATATAAATAGAATTAGAATCTATAAAAATTTTTTACCTTTAAGTTTTAGTTGAATTTAAATATTTTTCAAAACTTGTCATTAATTTGTTGCTGTAGATATTGAGAGTGTAAAAAGTGTCTGTTTACATTTCCACAAGCCTATGGTAATGAAATGTCTAGTTTGTGTTACAAAGGTCACCATGTGACCTATCTCACCAATTTGTGTAGTTAGATATGCAAGTTTAAGCAAATTCTAGTTCCACAAATTAAGTTCATAAATTGCTTTCCCTTTTTTTACTAAGTTCAAAATGAAGAAGTTGTTTTGAATATGATGAAATTAATAGTAATAATGGGAGAGTTCTTCACTTTATGGGGGAAACTTTTTTTTGCGTTTTTTTGTTCAGAACTATAAAACAAAATAAGAAATGCTGATATAAAACAAAATTAAAGCTTGAAAGCACTTTGTTAGGCATATATGCATACCTTACCATACGCATATACCATCTTCTTGGTCCT
>JAIXMJ010000133.1 GCA_022836975.1 Wolbachia sp. | reverse complement strand
TTAATATATAGCACTTCAAATTGGGCTTTTTCTATTTCAAATTGAGCTTTTTCTTTTTCAAATATGATTTTTTTTCGATTGTTTAAAATGTTGTTTTTTTCTATTGTAAATATGATTGTTTATAGTATAAATTTGGTTTTTAATTAAGATTTTTAACCCTCTACAGGCAAGGGGGTTTGCACACACGTTTTACGGTGAGGGGGGGTCGGTTTGACCCAACAGTATGCGCATGTGCAAAATCTTGATGTTTGCAAACTTTTTATGTTTGCGAACTGTAAGTAAATATGATATGTTTATGATTTATGTGAAAAAATATACAGCTTCTGTGAATTCAAACAGTAGCATATGTCTTAAAATTCGAATTTTTTTTCTCTAATGAAGAAAGATGAATATTTTCATCTAAAAAAGTCCCCCTTACATTGTTCTAGGAATGCATGTTAAATGTATGTTAATCAATAAAGTAAAAGATAGCAGAGGAAAAACTGGAATCATTGATAAAGTCATAGATAATAAACCTCATTTCATTCATCGCACATTTGCTGAGTATTTTACTGCACTTTGGTTTGCTGATGAGAAGAATCTAAACAAGAAGAAAGTAAAAGATTTTCTACATAAGCAGATTCTTAAGGAAGAAAATAAAATAATACTAATTTTCTTCAATCGTATGCTAACTGATAAAAGTGAAATACATAAAATTGTTTTAAATAACGATGAAGGAGAGGTTGAAAGTCTATTAAAAAATGCTGAAAATATTGACAAAACTGATAAAGCAGGAAGAACACCACTTCATTTAGCTGCTGCTTATGGTTATAAAAAAATTGTTCAGGTTTTGTTGAACCATAATGCAAAAGTTAAAGTCAGTGATGAGATATTCAGTTGGAGTCCTCTGGTTTATGCTGTGCAGTTAGGTAGTTGGAATACTGCTGAACTGCTTTTAGAAAAAGGAGCAGATATAAATGATATTAAGAAAGTTCAAGATGTTCAAAGGTCTGTTGATGAAAAAGGAGTAACATTACTGCATTTTGCTATTCGTCATGCTGCTGACATAGATACTATACAGTCCATAATAGATAAAGGTGCCAATGTTAATGCTCAAGACAAAGATGGCAGAACTCCTCTGCATTTTGCTGCTGAAAGTGGTCATTTAGAAATAGTAAAGCATCTTGTAGATAATCACCATGCCAGCTTTACTATTACTGATAAATATGGCTGGACTCCTCTATATTCAGCTGCTGAAAGTGGTGCACATGATATACTTGCATATTTTATAGATGCGAAAAAGGCTGTTCTTAGTGATAATAATGACATTACTCTTCTGCACAGGGCTGCTGGGAGTGGAAACTTGAAATTAGTAAATTACCTTATAATGGAGAAAAGAATTAATGTTAATATCCTTGATCGAAGCAAAAGGACTCCACTACACTTTGCTATCCAAAGCAGTCAATTAAATAAATATAAATTCCTATGGGAGTCACACTCTAAAGATCATTGTGCTGCAGATGTCCAGAAATTTCTTATTAAAGCTGGTAATATAGATGATAACTTATTCAATATAGTAAAATTCCTTGTAGATAATGGTGCTAATGTTAATGCTAAGGAACATAATGATAAAACACCTCTACACTATGCTGCTGCTCATGGTGACCTGCAAGTGATAAAATACCTTGTAAAATATAAGGATGCTAAAATTGAAAATGGTAAAAGTGGCACACCTTTGCATTGTGCTGCAAATAATGGTAACTTAGATGTAATAAAGTACTTTGTAAATAATACTATTAACGTTGAAGAACAAGAAACATCATATTTTGGTGACACACCTTTACATAAAGCTGCTGAGGGTGG
>JAIXMJ010000132.1 GCA_022836975.1 Wolbachia sp. | reverse complement strand
ACATTAGTCTCATTTTCAACGGTGAAAGGTCTTACTGAAGAGTATTCACTTTCCACAAAATGTAAGCTATGTATTGAAAAAAAAAACAAACTTCAATACTTCAAAATCTACCTACAAATGCTCAATTCACAGTAGGGTAAAATGTAACGTCATTTTGGTCATCTAGGATGCCCAATTCCAGCGCTATATCAGGAGTCCATCCATATTTTCAATAAAGCTGTTAATATTTTAACAATATATTATACTTAAACAATGAACAGTACCATTTGTCAAATGCAGAGAGAGGGAGAGAGAGAGAAAGGAATACATATGACATGTTAACCTCTTTCTTTATGAAACAATGCATAATTCACTTTTATTGTCACATTTTTTTAACAAGCTCCTTACATAATTGCAATACTTGTGCTCCTCACCATAGTGCTTCACATAAACTGGTAAAACTAAATCCAACAGTTTCTTAGCTTTTTTATAGTTCATCAAAGTTATATGACATTCTGCAAGATAAAAACGTGTAATTGCAACTTGAAAATGATCAGGGCCATAATGGAGTTGTTTAATTTTCAATGCCCTTTTCAGTAAAGTTTTCTTCGTTTGCAGATCACCTAAGTTACCATTGGCGTTTGCTAAACTTCCAAGCATTATAGCCACTTGAAAATNATNAGAGCCATAATGAAGTTCATCAGTTTTCAATGCCCTTTCCAGCAACGTTTTCTGTGTTTGGGGATCACCTAGAGAGCCATAGGCATCTGCTAAATTTACAAGCGTTGTAGCCACTTTGAAATGATCAGGGCCATAATGGAGTTCTTGAATTTTCAGTGCCCGTTCCAGCACCATTTTCTGAGTTTGGGGATCACCTAAAGAGCTGTATGTCCTGGATAAATTTACAAGCGTTATAGCAACTTGAAAATGATCAGGGCCATAATGTAGTTCATCAATTTTCAATGCCCTTTCCAGTAACGTCTTCTGTGTTTGAGGATCACCGAAAGAGCCATAGGCATCTGCTAAATTTACAAGTGTTGTAGCTAGTCTAAAATGATCAGCCCCGTAATGGAGTTCTTGAATTTTTAATGCCCTTTCCAGCAACTTTTTCTGTGTTTGGGGATCACCTAAAGAGCCGTAGGCATTTGCTAAGTTTTCAAGCGTTATAGCCACTTGGAAATGTTCAGCTCCATAATGTTGTTCTTTAATTTTCAACGCCTTTTCCAGCAACGTTTTCTTCGTTTGAGGATCACCTAAATCACCATAAGCGTTTGCTAAGTTTCCAAGAGTTGTAGCTACTTTGAAATGATCAGCTCCATAATGTAGTTCTTTAATTTTCAATGCCTTTTCTAGCAACGTTTTCTTCGTTTGAGGATTGCCTAAATTGCCATAAGCGTTTGCTAAATTTCCAAGCGTTGTAGCCACTTTAAAATGATCAGCTCCGTAATGCTGCTCTTTAATTTTCAATGCCTTTTCTAGCAAGATTTTCTTCGTTTGAGGATCGCCTAGATCACCATAAGCGTTTGCTAAGTTTTCAAGCGTTGTAGCCACTTTGAAATGATTAGCTGCATAATATTGTTCTTTAATTTTCAATGCCTTTTCCAGCAATGTTTTCTTTGTTTGAGGATCACCTAAATCACCATAAGCATTTGCTAAGTTTTCAAGCGTTGTAGCCACTTTGAAATGATTAGCTCCATAATGTTGTTCTTGAATTTTCAACGCTCTTTCTAGCATTATTTTCATAGTTTGAGGATCGCCTAAATCACCAAAAGCATTTGCTAAGTTTTCAAGCGTAGCAGCCACTTGGAAATGTTCAGATCCATAATGTTGTTCATTAATTTTCAACGCCTTTTCTAGCGATGTTTTCTTTGTTTGAGTGTCACCCATTTCATTGGATATATCAAAAATACATTCAAATAACCCACTTAAAATATTGAAAATGTTT
>JAIXMJ010000131.1 GCA_022836975.1 Wolbachia sp. | reverse complement strand
CTGAAACCATCGATGAAAGACCAATAACCACACGTTTTTTCTGTATAGCATGTCCTATTTTTGACTTAAATCCGTTCGTTAGCACCATTTTTTTTTCGACTTGTAACCAATCCTGGTAACGCTGTTCAAACCAATTCTGTTGACGCTGTTCAATAGGATCTGACATGTACGGTGTACTCTGTGCAATAGAGTACGGCATGCGCAGTGTACTCTGTGCAATAGGGTACGGCATGCGCGGTGTACTCTGTGCAATATGATCCAGTNTGCACGGTGTACTATGTGCAATAGAATCCGACATGCTTGGTAGCCCATTTTCAGTTGTACTGCTTTGAAATTGTGTATCTGATCTCACTTCCTCTTTTCCTTGTAAACGATCTTGTTCACGCTGTTCAGCAGAATCTGGCATGCACGGTGTACTCTGTGCAATAGGATTCGGCATGCTTTGTAGTTCATTTTCAGTTATGCTGCTTTGAGATTGTATATCTTTCTCTTCTCCTAAAGGAGGTGTATGATTAAATGGATAACCTGTCGATGGTTTGGGCGGCACTTTGGGCGGCACTTTGGACGGCACAGTACCACTGTTTATTCCTTGCTCATATGTATAACCTGTCGATGGTTTGGGCGGCACTTTGGGCGGCACTTTGGACGGCACAGTACCACTGTTTATTCCTTGCTCACTAGGTATGTATGAAGACGTATCATTTCCTCTCGAGGCTCTTGGAGGTTTAGGCCTATTTTTAGTTAAATGTTCTAATGAACCTGTACTTGGTAGCTGTGCTGAATTTTGATCTGACATGTTAACCTCTAAACTAGTTAATATGTTATCTTGACTGCCAGATAATTATTAAAACTAAGTAAATACTAATATACCACTTCATTATCACTAAAGAGTGCCAGCACATTACTTTATTCTACATTTTCACTCAAATATGCTGACTTATTCTTCTTATTTTTGTATTCCTCTGCCGTATCAAGAGGTTGCTGTTTAATTGTAATATTTGGCCACTTTTTTGAATATTCTATATTAATATTATAGAACATCTTAAATGTTTTTTGCTCATCTGTAAGTGAATTGCTATCCAAATCTAAAATATTTTTTACAGCATCATCAGTAACTATGGCATCTACTGGACATTCTGGTATGCACACACCACAATCAATACACTCATCTGGATTAATTACAAGCATATTGTTACCCTCATAAAAGCAGTCAACCGGACATACTTCTACACAATCTGTGTATTTACACTTTATGCATTTATCTGTAACAAAATGTGTCATAAAATGATACAATCCATATATAATTATTATATTGAATTCATAAAAATTCAAGAAATTAAATTTTGTATTTTTTAAAGATCCTGCTTACAATTAAACACAGATTTTTTTATGAAGATAAATAAATTAGACAATACAAAACTACAATTATGGCTAAGTGTAGCAAGAACTGTAGGAATAACAAAGTTTTTTACTCTTCTAAGAGAGAACGGATCATTAGATCGAGCGTTATCACGTTTAGACTTAAAAAACATATTGAGTGTTCATGATGCACAAAAAGAAATCGACAACACAGAAAGGATAGGTGCCAAAATTATACCAGCATGCGATCCAGATTATCCAAATCTTTTAAGAAATATACCAGATTGTCCACCTGTCATTACTGCACTAGGCAATATATCACTATTAAAGCATAAAATTATCGCAATAATTGGTGGACGTGATTCCTCCATCAATGGGAGAAAATTTGCCAATAAACTCGCTCTTGATCTCAGCAAAGCTGGCTCAGTAATCGTTTCTGGGCTAGCAAGAGGCATTGACACTGCAGCAAATAGTGTAATAAATCAAGGCTATCCAACAATTGCCGTTATGGCTAGTGGAATCGATATAGTATATCCAAAAGAAAATTTAGTTTTGTATAGGAAAATAGCCGATAGTGGTGGACTAATAATAACTGAGCTCCCATTTTCTACTCAACCTAAACCACAGTATTTC
>JAIXMJ010000130.1 GCA_022836975.1 Wolbachia sp. | reverse complement strand
AAAAATTTGAAGAATAATATAATAAAAATAAAATTAAAAAACTATTTTTAAAACATACATAAACTTGATAAATTAATTTGAAATTTTAATTGTTATTTAATATTTTTTAAGAAAATGAATTTAATTGATCATGTATAATTTAAATAAATTTTAATAACCAATAAATGAATGCGAATATAATAATACTTTAAATTTAGAGAAATCTTATATAATTCTTACCAATAAACCTGTAAAAAATTCTTATTAATTAAATTCACTGATTATAAATAATATTATTAATAATGAATGCCTTTATAAAAATTTAATAGACAAATCACAAATGATTTATGCCGAAAAAATAAAAATAAATAAAACAATCTTATATTCGATAGAGCTCGGCGAGTTGAGTAAGTCAGTGTTATAAAAAAATCCTGGTAGTTCTAGGGTTAAAACAAACGACTCAAATTGGAGAGCCACAAATTAGACATTTGATACCTGAATGTAAAAAGAATACTTTTTACAAATTGCAGCAAAAAATTAATGACAACTTTTGAAAAATATTTAAATTCAACTTAAGGATAAAAAAAGTTTTTTTATAGGTTTATAATATTATTATTATTTATTCTATTTTCATTATTCCAGAACAAGGAACCATTCAACCTGCAATTAGCAATGACATGTTGCACACAGCTGCTAAAGAAGGAAACTGGACACTTGTAAAGGAGTTGATAGAGCAAGGAGCTGATTTACAAGCTAAAAATGAAGATGGAAAGACAGTGTTGCACTGGGCTGCTATGAAGGGAAACTTGGACACTGTCAAGTGGTTGGTAGAAAAAGGAGCTGATTTACAAGCTAAAGAGAATTTTTATGGAAGGACAGTGTTGCACTATGCTGCTTGGAATGGACACTTAGACACTGTCAAGTTGTTGGTAGAAAAAGGAGCTGATTTACAAACTAAAGATAATAATGGATGGACAGTGTTGCATGAGGCTGCTGGGAAAGGATACTTGGACATGGTCAAGTTGTTGATAGATAAAGGAGCTGATGTTAATGCTAAAAATAAGTATGGATTGACAGTGTTCTACTGGGCTGCTTGGAATGGACAGTGGGACACTGTCAAGTGGTTGGTAGAAAAAGGATCTGACGTTAATGCTAAAACTGATAGTGGCTCAACAGTGTTGCACTATGCTGCTGAGAATGGACACTTGGACACTGTCAAGTGGTTGGTAGAAAAAGGATTGGATGTTAATGCTAAAGACAATCGTGGCAGGACAGTGTTGACCTGGGCTTCAAATAATGAAGTGAAACAATGGTTAAGAGAACATGGAGCAACTGAAGAGTGAGCATCTCTCTCACTCTCCTCACTCACACACTCAACTGCTAGCTAGCTCAACTGTTGAGAGGGAAACGGCTGCTTCATGCGGGAGTTGATCGATGAACCTTCTGATTGCAAGGGTGATGCACTACCTGTTGCGCCACACCGTTCCCCAAAGCCTAGCTAGTTTTACATCTATATAAATGTGTCGGTGACTATTTTTCGTTATTTTAAACTTTTGATTGTACTGGACGGTCAAATTGAATGGTTTCTTTGAACTGTTAAAATTTTAAGGTCTGATTTAAACGAGAAAGTGGTTTAAAGATATATATAAATATAAATCGAAATATACCATATTTATTTAAAAGACCATATTTATTTATTTTTTATTTATTTAAATGATGCTTTTTTAAAAGAAATCTGATTGCAAAACGATAAAACTTGCTTGCTTAAAATGGAAAAAATCATTTTCTGAAGATATCATGAAACTTCAGCAAAATATTGCGGATGAAATTCAACCTTTAATAACTGAATGGGATGTAGAAAATAAGATTCATATTGCAGTGATAGATAACGGACCTAATTTAGTGAACGCTTTTGTGGAAACCGCTGTAAAAATAGTGCCTTGCGCTGTACATACGCTTCAGTTGGTGATTAACGATTGCAAAAATGTGCACGGATTGCAACCAATTTGTTGACAAAAGCTTCGTTAATTGTGACACATTTTCAAAGCAGTGTCAAAGCG
>JAIXMJ010000013.1 GCA_022836975.1 Wolbachia sp. | reverse complement strand
TCTACGGAGAGAATATGATATAGAATTATATAAAGAAAGGAACTTAATTGAGAGAATGTTTAATAAACTCAAGCACTTTCGTAGGGTTGCTACTCGTTATGATAAATTAGCCATCACTTTCTTATCTTTTGTTCATATTGCTGCTATTTATTTTTGGTTGAAATAAATGTCGACACTACCTAGAGAATATGAACCTGCGTTGTTTAAATCCATCACTTTTTATATTTCTTCCAGACTATTTTTCCGATACTACTCTATTTCTGCCGCTATCTTTTGCTTTATATAAGCATTGATCAGCACGTTCAACAAATAAATTTACATTTCTAAGATCAGATTCCTGTATCTCTGCAATGCCAATACTAACAGTTATATTAACCATATTATGTGATAGTATAAAGGAAGGTTGGGCAATCATACCACGTATTCTTTCAGCAACAATAGATGCTACCTGTATATTAGTATCTGGCATGACAATTACAAATTCTTCACCACCAAACCTAGCTAACAAATCTGTGATTCTAATATTTTCAGACATTCTTTTTTGTACCTGCTTCAAAAGTTCGTCTCCAGCTGTATGCCCAAAAGTATCATTTACCTTTTTAAAATGATCTACATCTAGCATCATCATAGATAAATCTTTACCTTTTACTATAGAATCTTCCACTATGTTCTGTAAATGTTTGTAGAAATATCTTTTGTTATAACATCCTGTCAGTGGATCCCTGATAGACATTTCTGCATTATTGAATAGATTCATACGCAAAGCATCCTGATATCTCTTCCGCTTTACTTGAGAATTTACCCTAGCTATCAATTCATTTTCATCTAGAGGTGTTACCAAATAGTCATTTACTCCCATTTCAAGGGCTTTAGTCAAAACGGACTCGCTTTGACTTTCATCATACAGAATTAAAATTGGCGTATAACGTGTTTCTTGCCTACTACGCAGTTGTGAACATATACGCAACCCATCAATTTCACTAAATTGAGTACTTAAAATTATCAAATCACAATCACCATTGATATTACTGATATCATTCGGGTTATGTAATATTTCTATAGAACGAAAACATTGTTTCAATAAAATGTCATATACCTGATGAGCCTGTAACTTATCTTCATCCACCACTATTATACGGCCATAAGAAGTTTCGCTAGAATATTTAATAACACTTCTATCCATTATACCACTCATCTCTGCATTTGTTTTGTTCCTTAAACGTAATTCATCTATGACAAATTTCAAGCGCGTTAATGATTTAATTCTAGCATACATGGCAGTTTCTTTGATTGGTTTAGTTAAAAAATCATCTGCACCTGAATTAATGCCTTGTACTCTCCTTTCAGTATCATGTAATGCAGTAACCATTACTATAGGTATATGAGTAGTTAATGGATCATTTTTCAATACTTTGCATACCTGAAATCCATCTAATTTCGGCATCATAACATCAAGCAATATGATATCAGGTTGCTCTTTTATTACCAAATCAATTGCCTCCTGACCATCACAAGCTGTAATTACAGTGTAATATTCTGCAGTAAGCTTAGCTTTTAAAAGTTTAACGTTGGATAATACATCATCCACCACTAGAATTTTTGCTGTCATTATTGTGATTCTCTACATCGTGATTCTCTACATTGTAAGCTTGGTAAAGTTTACCGTCTTTACCGATTATATAATTTACCTCTTCTTCAGTATACAAATCTTCCACTCCTGCATCTTTTAAGAATTTTTTAGTCTTAGATCGTATTTTAAGTATATATCTATATAATATCCTGACAGAATCAATAAACATAGGTACTTTCTCTTTATCAATGACAATTATACCAACCAAAGCTACAACTAAAATCTCTGAGAAACCTACATTAAACATTTTCTTTACAAAGTAACGACCTGATCATCATAATTACAGATATTAATTTACTTAAATTAAATTTAGAAGTAATCACTTCATTTAAAAAACGATTGTACTGTTCTATACACTTTTTGCTATTATACGCCCAACTTTTTATCAACTGCTTACCACTTATATTATCAGTAAATTTAATTATTTTCACTGTTAAGTTACTATAGCAGTCCCTTAAGTCATCTAATGCAGCGCTAATTGCTCTGCGATCCCAGTACGATGAACTATTTTTTTTCATTTGACTTGCAGCTTTTCTTATCAAGTCAAATTTAAGCAATGATTGTAACTCAAAATATGTCCTGCTTACTTCAAGTACAGGCAACGACGTTTGTTCAGCAATAGCTATTATATCTAAAGTATAAGTCAGAATGTGCAAGTTAGCAACCTTCTTAGCAAGCATTTCATCTATATTTAGTTTTAATAAATCCTCAAGCTCATTATGATAAATTTTTAATATCCTTTCATCCAGAACATGAATCAAATTTTCACTTAAAGCCTCAATAGTACCATGTAATTTTATAATTTCTGTTAAACTAAATTTATTTAAATTTCTCACCAACCAAAATGAAACCCTTCCTATAAACTTTTGCACATTATGTACTATTTTTAGATAAGTATCTATGCTGACTGTTCCATCTAGTTTATCAATTTCTCCCCATAATACATTCAAGTTATATAAACGACTCACTAATATGTAAATAGTAGTTGCCTTATCGACACTAATACCAGTATTCTCTATTAAATTATGCATAAATACACATCCCATTCTATTTACTATATCATTAGCAACTCTTGTGGAAATAATCTCAGCGCGAAGTGGATGCCTCAATATATAATCTTTAAATTCACTCACCATCCTTTTAGGAAAATAATTCAATAGATAAGTATCAATAACAAAATCTTTTTCTGGCAAATCAGAATTTATAATCTTATTTTTTATACTTGTTCTAGCTCCTGACATTAATACAGCAAGTTGCGGAGCATGTAACCCTTTTGACATATTCACTATTTCTTCGTCAGTAGGTAAAAACTCGATATTACGATTTAAAATACCAGATCTCTCAAGTGCAAGAAGTAACCTATGATGCTTTTCCAGCTTATCCTTTGCTTGCATACATTCAATAAGCAGCGCTTTTGTTTCTATATTATTATGATCATTTAAAATTTTGGATGCCACCTCACCTACCATACTACCAAGTACCTGATTTCTTTCCTGTAAAGAGATTTTATTTTCCTTCATAGCAGAGATAAGAGCAATTTTAATATTTACTTCTAGATCAGAACATGCAACTCCAGCTGAGTTATCAACAAAATCTGCATTAATGTATCCACCCTTGCTAGCATATTCTATTCTACCAAGCTGTGTACATCCTAAATTACCACCCTCTATAAACATAGAAGCCTTAATATCCTTGCCATTTATACGTAGAGCATCATTAGCTTTATCATAAACTTCGCTATGGCTTTCATTTATCGCTTTAACAAATGTACCGATGCCTCCATTCCATATAAAATCCACTTTTGCTTTTAATAAATATCTGATTAATTCACTAGGACACAACGTATCCTCCCTAATATTAAAAGACTTTTTCATCTCAGGTGAAATATCTATATATTTAGCATTACGTTCAAATACACCACCACCTTTAGAAATTAACTCTCTGTTATAATCCATCCAACTGGAAAATGGTAGTTCAAAGAGACGCTGACGTTCTGCAAAGCTTTTTTCTGTATCTGGACTAGGATCAACAAAAATATGAATATGGTTAAATGCACCGATCAAACGTATATTTTTTGAAAGCAGCATGCCATTTCCAAACAAATCACCAGACATATCTCCAATCCCAACTACACTGACACTTTGATAAATATCTCGATTCATTTTCCAAAAATGCCTCTGCGCTGCAATCCAAGCACCGCGTGCTGTAATGCCCATTTTTTTATGGTCATAACCAGCAGATCCACCAGATGCAAATGCATCTCCAAGCCAAAAATTATACTCGGCAGCTACCTGATTAGCATAATCAGAAAAAGAAGCAGTGCCTTTATCTGCGGCAACTACAAAATATGGGTCATCTCCGTCATATCTTATGACATTTTTTGGTGGCACTATTTTGCCATCAACTACATTATCTGTAATATCAAGCATACCTCTAATAAAGTTAGTATAACATTCAATACCTTTTTTAAGTAAACTATTCTTATCCTGATAGGAGTTTTTAACAACAAAACCACCTTTTGCACCAACAGGAACGAGAACAGCATTTTTTGTCATTTGTGCCTTCATTAGACCTAAAACTTCGGTTCGAAAGTCTTCAGTTCTATCTGACCACCTTAATCCACCACGTGCTAATTTACCTCCTCTTAAATGGATACCTTCAAAAGAATTAGAATACACATATAACTCTCGATATGGAAAAGGTTCTGGTAAATTATTTATTTTCTTTGAATCAAACTTTATAGACAGATAAGGCTTATTGTCTTGATAATAATTGGTTCTTACAATGGCCATTATCAAATTGAGTATCGACCGCATGATTATATCATGTGAGATATTACTAACTCCTTTTAAAAGATCATTTATCTTATTCTTAAAAAGATTAGTAGTCTTTACCCTATCAACATCTATATTAGTATTAAATCTTACACGAAATAATTGTATAAAATATTTGATTATTTTAGGATATGCTACAACTACCTTTTCGATATATTCTTGATTATAACTGAATGATATCTGCTTTAAATAAGCACTTAATGTCCTAATCAATAGAACTTCTTTCCATTTCAATCCAGCTAAAATAACTAAGCTATTAAAATAATCATTTGTAATTTCTTTTCTAAAAACTTTAGTTAATGTAGTCTCAAATTGTTCTTTCAAAATAATATTGTTTGCTAATTCATCAACTCGTGCTAACAAAAAACTATGTATCCATATTCCATCATTTACTTCTATATAGTATCCGTTATGTGAAAGTATTTTGGTACCTAAGTTTTTTGTCACTTCCAATATTTGAGATAATTCAAGACCACCTTTATCTGGTGTATAAACCTTTAACTGATAATGAAGATTATTATTATTGGTCAGCCGTAAGTCTACTTCAGTTGTATTCCTTTTCCTCACCATTTCTAACTTTTTCATGTCATAGTATGCATCATAAGGCTCAAAAGTCTCACGATAGCTTACTGGAAATAGATTACAATAGCGTACAAATATATCTTCAACAGTATTAAAAATATTGTATAAATTTTCTATAAAACGATCTTCCCACTTTTCTGTAATATTTCTTAATTTATTTTCTATGCGCAAAACCTCATTATTTAAATTATGGATAGGTTGTGCTTTAAGAACAATATGTAATTTAACTAAATTATATTCATTAATAATACCATGATTATATATTTCTCCATTTTCAGCACTCATTTCATCCTTGAGTATATCACGTATTCTTAACATTAATTTAGCATTTGCATAACGTAAAGGAACTAACACTATACAGTTCATAAAATTCCCTTTGTTTCTTACAAACAATTTCACCCTTGGTTTAATGACAAGGAACATAACTGCAATGCAAACTTCTAGTAATTCATCTTCGCTAGATTGGAATAATTCATTCCTAGAAAACACTTGTAAGATAGAGATCAAGCCTTTATTATTGTAGCCTCCAACAACAAATCCGGCCTTTTTTTCTATTGTTGTCACTTTATCTTTAATTATAGGAATAGTCCTTACATTCTGAGTTTCAGCAATAGAGGTAAAGAGTCCAAGGAAACGCTTTTCCCTTATACATTTTCTTTGATAATCAAATTCCTTTATTCCTATACAATTTACATATGTACGTTTATGTACAATTGAAATTAAATCTGACCCAATTACATATAGGGAACCTAAGTTTTCAGATGAACTTTGATACTCTTCTCCTACTCTTAATATACCCAAACTCTTCTCAGATTGAGAGAATAGTTTTCCACTATCATTGACAACACACTCCTGGTAACCTAAAAATATAAAATTATTATTTTTTAACCAGTAAAAAAATTCTTTATTATCACATACCACGTCCTCTAACTTCTGCAACATTGGTTTCCAATCTGTTACAGACACACTGACAAACCTTAATGTTTTCTGTAAAGATTCTATTAACAGATTGACAAAACTACTACTTATACCTTTAATAAGGATGTATATTATCGATTCTTTTGTGCTTCCATTACCCTCATCTAATGAAGAAATTTCACAGATTAGATCACTTTCTCTCTTTACATTAATTACACTATTTGTATAATAGCACGTCGTTAAATTATGTGAGTTAATGGTAGCAATCACAGAGTCTACCAAAAACGGCATATCATCATTTACTATCTTGATGATTGTAAAATTCCCTTTAACTCCTGGTATATTATAAACGTTACCTACATTTAATTTACTCTCATTCTTTTTTTTTTGAAGAATAAATTGATAAGCATCCTTTGCTATATACAACAAAAATTTATTATTAATTTTCAGACCACTATTATATATAAAGTTGTAAAAATACTTAACAAACTCCTTAAAAACCTTATCCTCTTTGTGATCAATAAGCTTAAATAAAGATTGGACTATTTCAGTATTGATATTATAATCTACACACATATTACAAAATAAAGAAACACTAAAGCCTAAACCTTTTTGACTAAAATTTCATTATTAAGAGTGTATACAATCAATTTATCATTCTCCACTATTTCACCTGATAAGAGTAGTTTAGCTAAATTATTTTGCACATATTCTTGTATCACTCTTTTTATAGGCCGTGCTCCATATTCAGAATCGTAACCAGTTGTTGCTATTAATTCTTTAGCTTCTTGTAATAAACTTATAGTAAGCTTGCGCTTAACAAGCATTGCTTGTAAATAAGAGAATTGAATATCAATGATCTTATAAATATCATCTTTAGTCAAACTATGAAATATAATAATATCATCTAACCTATTTAAAAACTCAGGTCGAAACGTAGATTTAACTATTTGCATTACCTTACCCTTAACAGAATCTATATTTTCCTTCAGCATTATTTCTGCACCTAGGTTAGAAGTCAAAATTAATATAGTGTTGCGAAAATCAACAACCTTTCCGTGGCTATCAGTAAGCCTTCCGTCATCTAACACCTGTAACAACAAATTAAATATATCTGGGTGAGCCTTTTCAACCTCATCAAACAAGATAACCTGATAAGGCCTTCTCCTCACTGCCTCAGTAAGCTGTCCACCTTGTTCATATCCAACATACCCTGGTGGTGCACCAATTAACTTAGCAACAGAATGTTTTTCCATATATTCTGACATATCAAAACGTAAGAGTGCCGATTTATCATCAAATACGAAGCTAGCGAGAGCTTTTGCAAGTTCTGTTTTACCCACTCCTGTAGGACCTAAGAATAAAAATGACCCAAAAGGCCTATTTGTATCCTGTACTCCAGAACGCGAACGTCTAACAGCATCACTTACTGCTTTTATAGCTTCTTTCTGTCCTATGACTCTCTTCTCTAGCTCATTTTCCATATTAAGCAATTTCTCTCTTTCACTATGCATCATACTATTAACAGGAATGCCCGTCCATTTTGAAACAATATTTGCAATATCACCTGCAGTAACTTCTTTTTTCAGAAAGACACTAGATACTTGTTCTTGAGTTTTTAGTTCATTTTCCAGCACAGGTATAATACCGTACATTAACTCACCTGCCCTAGCAAGATTCCCACCACGTTGTACTAATTCCAATTCTTTTCTAGCATTATCTAACTTTTCAGCAGTCTCTTGTATTCTAGTTATTTTATTTTTTTCCATTTGCCAGCTGCTGTTGAGATCGGTGAACTTTTTACTTAAACTTTCTATTTCTTCACTTATTTTATTCAAACGTTGCTTAGAATTCTCATCACTTTCTTTTTTCAGCGCTTCTGCTTCAATTTTTAATTGAATAATTTTTCTATCCAATTCATCGATCACCTCAGGTTTACTATCCATTTCAATTCTTACTCTACTTGCTGCTTCATCTATCAAATCGATTGCCTTATCAGGTAAAAACCTATCTGTAATATATCTATTGGATAATGTTGCAGCAGCAATTATAGCACTATCAGTAATTCTAATACCATGATGTACTTCGTACCTTTCTTTTAATCCTCTCAAAATAGAGATAGTATCATTTTCTGTTGGTTCAGAAATGAAAATAGTCTGGAAACGCCTTGCTAAAGCTGGATCCTTTTCTATATGTTCCCTATATTCATCTAATGTAGTAGCACCTATACAATGAATTTCTCCTCTGGCAAGTGCAGGCTTAAGTAAATTCGAAGCATCCATTGCGCCATTCGTCGCTCCTGCTCCAATTAAAGTATGTAGCTCATCTATAAATAATAGAGCTTTTCCTTCAGATTTTGACACTTCATTAATGACTGCCTTTAATCTTTCTTCAAATTCTCCTCTAAACTTAGTTCCAGCAATTAATGCACCAAGATCTAACGCAAGTATTCTTGCATCATGTAACCCTAATGGTACATCATTCTCTGCAATCCTATTTGCTAGCCCCTCCACTATTGCAGTTTTTCCAACACCAGGCTCACCGATTAATACCGGGTTATTTTTTGTACGTCTTAGTGATACTTGCATTGTCCGTCTGATTTCCTCATCACGTCCGATTACTGGATCAAGTTTACCTTGCATTGCAAGTGCTGTTATATCTTTTGTATACTTGCTTGCAGCATTGAATTTTTCTTCACTATTCGGCGAATCTGCTCTGCTACCTTTCCTCATTTCTGTAATAACTGAATTCAATTTCTGTGGCGTCACACCATTCTCTGCAAGAATCTTACCTACAACACTATCTTTCTGAGAAACCATAGCTTGTAATAAACGCTCAACAGTTATAAATAAATCATTATTTCTCTTAGCAATATCTTGTGAATTCTCCAATACTTTTGCCGTTTCTCTTGCAAGCTGTAACCCACCACTTCCTGGTCCTTCAACAACTGGTAGTTTTTTAAGTGCATTCTCTACAGCATTAGAAATATTTTGGATATTCCCATTACATGCACTGATTAAATCATTAACCAAACCAGACTCTTCTTCTAACATTACTTTTAATATATGCTCAGGCATAAAAACCTGATGGCCACTTCCTAATGCTTTTGTTTGAGCTGATTGTATCAAGCTTTTCACTCTGTCAGTAAATTTGTTGAGATCCATGATAAGTAAAGGTTATTGACTAGTATTATATAAACACTAATCTATAATGATCAACTAATTTTTTCTCCTTAAAAGTCTCAATTATGGATTAAGAAATAAAAAGCAATCTGAGAAAAGAGAATTTTCATAAGCTGATTTAAGTGTTGTATCACAATATATAGTAAAGAAAAAAGAAATAAGTAAATAGTATCTGCTCTACTGAATAGATACTATTGAATGTTTTTGAATCATAGACTTAATTTTTTCTATTATATTATTTTGTATCACTGCTTCTTCTGTACCGCTATCCATATCTTTAACTTTGAGCATTTTATTACTTAATTCTTCATCACCAAAAATTACAGCAATCTTAGCATTGACTTGATTTGCTTTTTTCATTTTAGATTTCAGTGTACTGTCATAGTCATATCTAGAATATAAACCATTTTTACGTAATTCATCTGTCAGTGTTAAAGAATACTTCTCAGCTTGTTCTCCGATTGGAATAAGATAAACAGGTCTTGTTTCTTCTAAGGGAGAATTTGTCAATTCCATTACCCTCTCCACACCACCAGCACAACCTATAGCTGGAATATATCTGCTATCAATAGTGCTATCATATCTTCCACCAGCAAAAACTGCACCTTGTGAGCCTAAATCTTGAGTAATGAATTCAAATACTGTATGACAATAATAGTCTAGACCACGTACTAACTTATTATTGATAGTATAATCTATATCTAAAAGCTGTAACCCATCTAATACTCGATCAAAAAAAGATAGAGACTCTTTTGTATAATAACCATTTATTTTAGGAGCATCATGAACTATTAGTCGATCTCTCTTATCTTTAGAATCTAATATCCTAAGTGGATTCTTGGTTAATCTATTTTGACTCTCTTCTGACAAATCACCTTTATATTTTGTAAAATATGATATCAAAGCTTCCCTATATTTTATCATTGTCTCACAATCTCCGAGTGAGTTAATCTCAAGTTTTATGTTATCATTAATACCAAACTTAATAAGTAAATGTTGACATAGCGATATTAATTCAACATCAACTCTAGAGTCTGAAAGGCCAAAAATTTCGAAATTTATTTGATGAAACTGCCTTTGCCTACCCTTTTGTGGCCTTTCGTAGCGGAAAAGAGGACCAGTTGAAAATAACCTTACTGGAAGCTGTAGCCTCTTATTTGCCAAGAGCCTCATAATAGCCGCAGTAAATTCTGGACGTAATGTAATACTTTTTCCACTCTTACCTTCAAAAGTATACATTTCTTTAGTAATAATATCTGAACTTTCACCAAGTGTCTTGGTAAAAACTTCCGTATATTCAAGTATTGGAGTATCTACAGGCACAAAGCCATACAACTTAGAAATGTTATGCGCAGTATCTTGTATGTATTTCAATTTGTACCAATCATCAGATAATAGGTCTTGTGTTCCTCTGATTGTCTGAATAGTCATAATAAAGTTTCTATTTCAACAACTTCTGGTATATGATAACTTAACATATTTTGTACCCCTTGCT
This sequence comes from Wolbachia sp., assembly GCA_022836975.1. GTDB lineage: Bacteria > Pseudomonadota > Alphaproteobacteria > Rickettsiales > Anaplasmataceae > Wolbachia. Next base: position 2,045 of record JAIXMJ010000013.1, on the reverse strand, counting down.
TTAAGGTAATAGCAGCACTTGGACATCCTGAGCAAGCACCACGCAATTCAACAAAAACGGTACCATCCTTATACCCACGAAATTTAATATCACCCCCATCTTGAGCTACTGCAGGTTTTATATAATTTTCCATCAGTTCTTTTATTCTATTTACAATTTCTATATCATCTTCATGAAAGAATTCTTCGTATGTAGCCCCTCCATCTACATCTAGTGCTTTTTTACCAGAAGTAAAATGATCCATAATAGTAGTTAAGACTTCTACTTTTAACACATCCCAATTAATTTTATCCGATTTGGTAACTGAAATAAAATCATGCCCAAAAAACACTCTCATCACATATTCTATCTTCAAAAGCTCTGATGCTAACTTGGAGCCCTTTGCATCATCTACACTCGTAAAATCAGCAGTTTGACCTTCATCTAAAATAGCAAATCCAGGAAGAAATTTGATAGTATCAGGATTTGGGGTTTCTTCAATTTGAATGAACATAATTTTGATTATAAAATAACTAGAGAATAGATGCTATTAAATTTTTTCTGTATGTACAAATTCTCTGATGGTATCAAATAAAACTCTTAGTGAATAGCCATCGGACATATTATGCTTTGCGGACTTTATTAAATCTACCTTCACATCATCGGATTGTACCTTCTCTACAATTTTTAATGAAGTATAATATGGTACATCTTGATCACTCATGCCATGTAATAAACGTATAGGACATTCTACCTTTATTTCCTCTTGAGTGAATAACAAATTTTTCCTTCCATCTATAATGAGATTTTTTGTTATTTTATATGTATAATGGTTATCTTGTCTGGGAGAGAAGTCTATTATTTCATGAGAGTCTAGTTCTTCGATTTGTGCATTTGACAGCTGTTTGAAGATTAAATCTTCAGTAAAATCAGGTGCAGATGATATTCCAATCAGTGCTAAAATCTTCTGTGGTAGCTGTAGCGCGGTGAGCAGCATTAGCCACCCACCCATACTTGAACCTATGATGACCTGTCTACCATCTGTAAGTTCATCAATGACTTTTATACAATTCTCGCACCAGTCACTTACTGTATAATCGATAAAATTTCCACTGGAATAACCATGACCAAGATAGTCAAATAATACGAGCGCTATATTATTCTTTTTGCAAAATTGGTAAATAGCTGTTGCTTTTGCACCATTCATATCAGAAGCAAATCCACCCAAAAAAACTATCGACCCTCTTTCACCTACTAATTTTCTATATGCTACGTAATCTTTTTTATTATTATAAAATAGCTTGCAGTAATCCAGGTTATTTGTCATTCATTGTATGTAAATAACTTATTAGGTCTGCAATATCTTGTGGATTAGCAATTCCTGCAAATGCCATACGAGTACCTCTTATGTAAACTTGTGGATTCTTTAAGAAAGCAAATAATTCTTCATGTTCCCAGGTTCCACCTTTCTCACGTAACGCTTTTGAATAATTGAATGTGTTTGCCAAGTGTGCTTTCTTATTACCAACTATATTCCATAGATTAGGTCCTACTTTATTTGGACCTCCTTTCTCAAAACTATGACAAGCTATACACTTTTTTGCTACCAATTTCCCTTTTTCAAAATTAGCATTCTGCATTAATTTTTCAATATCTATAACTATCTCCTCAATCTTCTGTTGTACTGTACTACTAGCACCAATAACAGTTTGATGTTTGATTTCATGCCCTACTGGATTATATAACATATCAACTACATTACTTATTATCATAATAATTAATGCAGATAACAAAATAGATGCTGCAGCTTTATTACGTTCCATAAGTCAATTTATACATTATTTATTATGCAAATATTTCTGTGAACAGCAACCTTAAAGACACGTATGAAACTTAAAATCAACTTTTTAATCAATACTTTATTAACAGAAGCTCGACTTACTTAACGTGATTGGACTTCTTGCATAACTCATTTTATCAACTCAAAGTTGTAAATTCCAGCAATTAAGTTGAACCTCAGACTAAAACGTTTTCGTCGATTTCGATAGCGATCTGCAATTATTTTA
>JAIXMJ010000129.1 GCA_022836975.1 Wolbachia sp. | reverse complement strand
AATGTTTTATATATTCAAGATGAATTTTTTTGAAAAATTTCAAGTTGATTATTTTGATTTTCCAACTTGATTATGTATAATTTTGATGGCCACAAAAAATCGGTTTTTTCAAGTTTGAAGTTTTGTTTATTCAAGACGGCAGTTTTCAGCAAGTGGCCCTTTTGGTATTCCGTACTTAGAAGCTGCTTTCATCCAAGTGCAGAAAAACGTTACCGTACTCGGTGCATGAACAATTCGTAAGTACAATATTCAGTTTCGACTCGTTTATTGCATTAGCAGGGAGACCATTCCAATGTTCCCCATGACAAGACAAGACAAAAACCAGCGTGAATCTTGTCCAGTCTAAATGAGTGTGTTTTCCACAATATTTTGCCAAAGTTTTATGATATTTTCAGAAAATGATTTTTCCCAACTCGCTTCCGTTTTAAGTGAGCAAGTTTTGAAGTTTTGCAATTAGGTTTCTTTTAAAAAAGCATCGTTTAAATAAGTAAATACTCTTTTAAATAAATATGGTATTGGCGATTTATATTTATATATATCTTTAAATCACTTTCTCATTTAAATCAGACCGTAAAATTTTAACAGTTCAAAGAAATCATTTAGTTTGACCGTTCTGTATTATCAAAAGTTTAAAATTATGAAAAATAGTCACTGACACATTTATATAGATCAAAAAATAGCTAAGCTTTTGGGAACGGTGTGGCGCAGCAGGTAGTGCATCACCCTTGCAATCAGAAGGTTCATGGATCGACCCTGCATGGAGCAGCCGTTTCCTTCTCAACAGTTGAGCTAGCTAGCAGTTGAGTGTGTGAATGAGGAAAGTGAGTGAGGAGAGTGAGTATGGGTTATGTTGCTCCATGTTCTCTTAACCATTGTTTCACTTCATTATTAAACCTAGCCCAGTACAATACTGTATCCCCATCCTTGTCTTTAGCATTAACATCAGCTCCTTTTTCTACCAACCACTTGGCAGTGTCCCAGTGTCTGTTCCTAGCAGCCAAGTGCAACACTGTCCATCCACCATTATCTTCAGCTTGTAAATCAGCTCCTTGCTCTACCAACAACTTGACAGTGTCCAAGTGTCCATTCCTAGCAGTATAGTGCAACACTGTCCATCCACCATTATCTTTAGCTTGTAAATCAGCTCCTTGCTCTACCAACCACTTGACAGTGTCCCAGTGTCCATTCCTAGCAGCATAGTGCAACACTGTCTTACCTTTCTCGTTTGTAGCTTGTAAATCAGCTCCTTGCTCTACCAACCACTTGACAGTATCCATGTCCATAATGAGCAGCATAGTGCAACACTGTCTCTCCATCATTATTTTTAGCTTGTAAATCAGCTCCTTTTTCTACCAACCATTTGACCCACTCCCAGTGTCCATTCTTAGCAGCCCAGTGCAACACTGTCTCTCCAACTTCATCTTTAGCTTGTAAATCAGCTTCTTGCTCTACCAACCACTTGACAGTGTCCCAGTGTCCGTTCCAAGCAGCATGGTGCAACACTGTCAATCCATACTTGTCCACAGCATTAATTTCAGCCCCTTTCTCTAATAATATTTTAGCCAGTTCCAGGTGACTGTGGTTAGCCACAGTAAATAATACTGTATAGCCAAAGTTATCTGTAGCTTTTATTATAGTGACTATATCTTCCACACTTAAAGACACTAATAATTCTACTGTATTTTTTATCCCCAATATCTCTATAACTTCTTCCATTAAATCTGGCACAACGTGCACTAATGCATTACTTAATGAATGATGATCAAGAGCATTAATTAACTTTTCCCTATGGTCATTAATTGCAGTCGATAAAAAATAAGCCAATTGTACGCTATCCATTTTTTCTAGAATATTATGAATATTATCTAATCTATTACTATCGATCATTTCTTGTAATTCATTAATAACATTATGATCTAAGCCATAGTGAGAATCCTTATCAACACACATCATGACACCTCAAAACATTTGATTTCTTTCATCCTTAGAGTATAATAAGATTGTTTTAAATTAACTAACTATATGGTTAAATTTTTATTTTGTTTATCAC
>JAIXMJ010000128.1 GCA_022836975.1 Wolbachia sp. | reverse complement strand
CAAACAACCATCTCTTTTGCAGTATCCTTAGTACATTTTGGGTCAAATTCTTCATTTGGTGAAATTGTACAATGTGACCTGAATCTTTGTAGCTTGGATTGATCCATAAATAGCACTTTTGATCAATTGGTGGATGTCCAAGTGAGAGAGATGTTAAAAAAGCATCGTTTAAATAAGTAAATAAATAAAAAATAAATACGGTATTGGCAATTTATATTTATATATATCTTTAAATCACTTTCTCGTTAAATCAGACGGTAAAAATTTAACAGTTCAAAGAAACCACTTAGTTTGACCGTTCTGTATTATCAAAAGTTTAAAATTACAAAAAATAGTCACTGGCACATTTATATAGATCAAAAACTAGCTAGGCATTGGGGAACGGTGTGGGGCAGCAGGTAGTGCATTACCCTTGCAGTTGAAAGGTTCATGGATCGACCCCTGCATGGAGCAGCCGTTTCCTTCTCAACAGTTGAGCTAGCTAGCAGTTGAGGGTGTGAATGAGGTGAATGAGGTGAGTGAGGTGAGTGAGTGAGGAGAGTGAGTGATCTATCTCAATGTCTCATCTCAATCTATCTCATCTATCTCAATCCCTCCATGTTCTCTTAACCATTGTTCCACTTCACTATTTGAAGTCAAGGACAATGCTGTTGAGCCACCATTCGTTCTAGCATTAACATCAGCTCCTTTTTCTACCAACCACTTGACAGTGTCCAAGTGTCCTTTCTGAGCAGCATAGTGCAACACTGTATCTCCTTCGTTATTTTTAGCTTGTAAATCAGCTCCTTTTTCTATCAACCACTTGACAGTGTCCCAGTGTCCATTCCAAGCAGCAAAGTGCAACACTGTCGATCCATCATTATTTTTAGCTTGTAAATCAGCTCCTTTTTCTACCAACCACTTGACAGTGTCCAAGTGTCCACTGCCAGCAGCAAAGTGCAACACTGTACATCCACTATTTGACCAATCACGATATTAACATTAACAGCATTAACATCAGCTCCTTGCTCTATCAAGTCCTTTACAAGTATCCAGTTTTGATCTTTAGCAGCTGTGAACATATCATCATTGTTAATTGCAGGTTGAATTCTTTCTGGAAATAGAATAAAATTTTAAGTTTTAGCTGAATTTTTATATTTTTTCAAAAGTTGTCATTAATTTGTTGCTGCACATTTTGAATTGCAGATTAAATAAATTGAGAGTGTAAAAAGTGCATTTCCACAACTAGTCTATGTCAAGTCTAGTCTAGTTTGTGTTAGAAAGGTCCAATTTGAGTAAAGATAAGTTTACCAAATTCTATTTGCACAAATTAAGTTGTTTTTCCCTTTTTTACTAAATTCAAAATGAATAGTTAGTTGTTCAGTTGTTTTTGAATATGATGAAATTAATAGCAATAGCATATTTACTTTATATATATTTTATATTTATATGTAAGATTAAGGTGTGGAAAGCACTTTTTAGGAACTTTTTAACACATACCATACATATCTTGATCCTCATATACACATGCACTTTGGACAGTTAGTTGAATTCCCCTTTTCCCATAATCAAGCCCCAATTTTGAAGCTGATTGCATAGCTGATTGAAGCTCATTATCATAACAAAGCTCATAAACACAAACCAAATTAAATGGCAATGACATTTTTTAAAATTAACAACACATTTAAGTTTTAAATTTTAAAATTTTTAATTATGCATATATGTCTAAAAAGTGCTTTCCACATTTTCACTTCTATCGTCACCATTTCTTCTTACCTTTTTTTTTATTTTTGAACAAAAAAAACGCAAAAAAAGTAAAGATTATTAATTTCATCATATTCAAAAACTGAGCTTATTCATTTTGAATTTAGTAAAAAAGAGAAAACAATTTATGAACTTAATTTGTGAAAGTAAGTGTTACACTAGGAAACCTTCAAAATTAATAGACTCAGATTTTGATAAAACTTTGTAAAAACACTTTTAATTTTAGTGAAAAAACAAAGTGAAATTAACTGCCAGTTTTTAGTTTAAGGAGTTTAAGTTTAAGTTTAAGGCTAATGTGTATTTCCAAAATTTCCTTATTTCCTTATTTCTAAATTTTTGGTCCCGTATACCTAATATTTTA
>JAIXMJ010000127.1 GCA_022836975.1 Wolbachia sp. | reverse complement strand
TTTAAATTTACTAAATGAAAAACAAACTGAAAATTTTGTTCAGGGTGCTGTAGATCTGATCATCAAACGATTTCCAAAATTTGACGATTCTTCAGAAGCAATTTCAATAAAATTGCCTCTGCTACCACACTTGGTTGAAGTGCAGAAATATATAGAAAAGTTTCAGTTAGAAGGCTGGTTACATAAAAAAACCATGCTTAAACTGTTGAACCCACTATTACAATGTATTCGTGATATATACTATAATACAGGTGATACTAAAGCTAACAAAGCTACCATTGAAAAACTGTTAGCAATTCAAGAAGAAAGCTATGGAAGAGACAATTCAATTGTTGCTGTCACACTTAATAATTTAGCATGTACTTATGGTCACTTGGGAGATCCTCAAACTATGAAAAAACTGTTGGAAAGGGCATTGAATATTAAAGAAAAACATTATGGACCTGATCACTTTCGAGTGGCTATAACGCTTGGAAACTTGGCAAGTGCATATAGTCACTTAGGCAATCCTCAAACAATGAAAACATTGCTGGAAAGGACTTTGAAAATACTAGAACAACATTATGGATCTGATCATTTTCAAGTGGCTACAACGCTTGTAAATTTAGCAAGTGCTTATAGTGATTTAGGCGATCCTCAAACGATGAAAACGTTACTAGAAAGGGCGTTGAAAATTCAAGAACAACATTATGGAGCTGATCATTTTCAAGTAGCTACAACGTTTCAAAGTTTAGGATGTGCCTATGGTGACTTAGGTGAACCACAAACAAAAAAAGGAATGCTTGAAAAGGCATTAAAGATCAAGGAACAATATTATGGTAGTAATAATTTTAACTTAGCTACAATACTTCGAGATTTAGCAAATGCATGTAACGATTTAGGTGAACATGAAACAGCAAAATTATTTTTGCATAGGGCACTAAAAATTCAAGAAGATCATTATGATTCTGAGCATTTTGAAATAGCTAAAACACTCAGAAGTTTAGCAAATGCTTGCTATGGGTTAAATGATTTCCTATCAATGAAATCTTTGCTTGAAAAGGCATTAAAAATTCAAGAAAGTCATTATGGCAGCAATAATTATCAGGTTGCTTTTACAAAGTACACACTTGCAAAATGTTATTATCATCTGAATGAGTNTCATGNTGCCAGAAACATATTAGAAAGCGTTTTACCAATATATGAACAACATTATGGTGAAAATCACAAATTTTCACAGTTAGCTAGAAAATTGTTGAAATTCTGCAAGCGTAAGCTTGCATTGAAGAAAATATGTAGAAATATTGAAATTCGAAAAGAACATATTAAAATGAAAATTCAAATTGAACGCTTGGATATAAAAAAGGTGCATGATATTAGAGAAAAATTAAAAATTAATAGAAGAAATGTTTACTTACTTGGTGAAATTGGTCATGGAGCAACATCCTATGTTTTCAAATCTATTTTCAACAATGAAATAGTGGCAGTCAAACAATTTCATAATTGCATGAATAATTGCATAATTCCTGAAGTCAAAATTTTAAAGTATACAAAATTTATGTGTAACTTCAAAATACATGCATTTTGCCCAAATATCTGTATGATAAAATATATGTTAATTTTAGGACATTGTCACATAATAATATTCTTCGGTATATTTGTGTCTTTGATGATAGACATTTGATTACAGAATTAATTGAATGTGGTTCAATGAGAAGATTTTGCATTGATGAAAACATAACGCTGTTAGATGAATTAAAGATTGCAAAAGGTTGCTGGTGTGGTTTAGGTTACTTACATGAGAAAAAAATTTGCCATAAAGACATAAAGCCAGAAAACATACTAGTAAAACAGTTATTCCATTCTATTAAGGAAGAAAAACTAAAAAATCATAAAAGAAAAATAGTTATAGATTATTATAATTACTTGATTGTTACATGCTCTGAACATTTTTCGACTAAGGCAAGTGTTTTTTCAACTGTTTTCGTTACTTTTAGGTTACTGAACAATATGTTGCAAAGATTGCTGACTTTGGTATTGCTGAAATCGAAGAAAGAATGGCTACTAAAGAAACAATTCATCAAAATGGTACTCATATGTACTGGCCTCCTGAGTTTGCGACAAAAAGTG
>JAIXMJ010000126.1 GCA_022836975.1 Wolbachia sp. | reverse complement strand
CTTAATTGAGAGAATGTTTAATAAACTCAAGCACTTTCGTAGGGTTGCTACTCGTTATGATAAATTAGCTATCGCTTTCTTATCTTTTGTTCATATTGCTGCTATTTATCTTTGGTTGAAATAAATGTCGACACTACCTAGTAAATCATGATTTACCGTTGGCTGATATGCTAGAAGATTTATTAAAGAAAATAAAGGATGAGATCAGTGAGCAAAAAGTTGCCTTGCCTTCAGCAACAGCATTTGTTAATATAAATACCGATACCATGCATCCTTCTACGCTGAAGTCATTAACATTGTCACAATTATGTACACAACAAAATGATCTATCATTGAAAAATCATAACTTGACCCATAAAATAAAACAAGTAGGTCATACACCCTACATTATTAGTGGTGCAGCGGTAAGTCACGGAATTGCAAAAAACAATATTACAAAGCCAGACCCAAGCACAATATGTGAAAATGTTTCAATTTCACAATATTGCAAGTTAGGTAGTGTAATTTTAGAACGTTATTAGTAGTTTCCATCATTCTTTCTCTTACTGTATGGCTTTGGAATCTTTATTTGTTCAATTGACTACTTTTATCATAAGTTTTAATTGGAGAAAACCTTTTTTTAGTTAGCGATATTATAGAAAGTGCTATAATGAGTATAGTGACTATTGTGGCTAACCTAAAGTTGTAGAGGAACATAAATATCCTCTGCTTCCAGGTTGACTGATAGGCAGTTGCTTTAATGTATCTGGAAGTTCTTCTGCTTCATAATTTTTTATATTCAATTCAATGAGCGATATAATAGGAACAGGCATTTTAACTCCGCTCTGCCTTTTTATTAAAGCAGCTTCTGCTATAACTTTTCCACCTTTGTCTTCTGCACATTTTACAGCTTCAAGTGATGATTTACCTGTAGTAATGACATCCTCAACTAGTAGTATTTTTTCTCCTTCCTTAATTTCAAACCCACGACGTAGTTCAAAGTTGCCACTAACACGTTCGCAGAATATTGTTTTAATATTAAGCTGTCTAGCAACTTCATAACCTACGGTAATTCCACCAATGGCAGGGGATAATATGAGGTCTATAGTAGCATTTAATTCTTTCCTAATTTTATTTACTAGTAATGTGCAAATTCTTACAGCTCTTTCTGGATGTTCAAAAATTTTGGCACATTGTATATATGTGTCGCTATGTAATCCAGATGATAAAACAAAATGCCCATGTAAAATTGCATTGCTTTCTTGAAATTCTTTTATTATTAAATCTGAGGTCATAATACTTCGCTTTTGTACTTTTTACTTATTATTTGAGTTATACATATATCAGACCAAACGTTGAATGCGGTTTCAAACATATCTATTATTCCATAAATAGGTAAAATAAGACCCATAATATATAAAGGAATATTCATTGATATTAAATAACTAGTTGCCATGAAATAACATCCCATTGGTACTCCAGCATTGCCAACTGCAGCTACTGTTGCTAGAAAAACCCATGTCAACATTTCACCTGATGAAAAAATATAACCATTAGATTCTGAGACAAACATGACAGTGATCAGAATAAATGCAGCGCAAGCATTCATGTTAATTGTAGTACATATGGGCAGGATAAAAGACGATAATTTTTTAGGTACATTAAGCTTATTATGTACACAGTCTATAGTTGTTGGTAATGTTGCACTAGATGATTTAGAAAAAAATGCGAGGGTAAGTGCAGGTACCACACCCTTTAATGTTTGTATTATCGGTATACCTTTATACCACATCAATGCGGGCAACACTATAAAAGCTTGCACAAAGTTTGCAGACATTATGCAAATAAAGTACCGTAATAGGCTATAAAATTCACTACTGCTATCTAAATCGTGTAAGAAGCATGTGATAAAAGACCACATAGCTAAAGGAATTAATATGAGTAACATTTGAGTGATTTTAAGTAATGTATCAAAGAGTGCAGAAAACAATTGCTGCAGTACATATCGTTGCTCTTGTGGTAATGTAATGATAGCACTGCCTATAAGGAAAGCTACGAGTGTGCTACCAATGACGTTGTTCTCAAGAAAAATCTGAACAAAGTTAGAAGGTACAAGAGACTTTAAATATGTGAAGTAG
>JAIXMJ010000125.1 GCA_022836975.1 Wolbachia sp. | reverse complement strand
AAAACAATAAAAAACGTTATGCACATTAAATACAATAAAAAACAGTCCTGTAAAATACTAGTTGTGTAGTTGTACATTTTTGACTACACGCACAAAATAATAAATAATAATAATAATAATAAGTAATAAATTAGTTTTTTCAAAAATATGTTGAAAACAGTGTATGCAGTGTTGTATATTTTCCGTTTCTTTTTTCTTCTATACGTCGTAATCGGTATGAGTAGCGCAGGCGCATACACCTTTTTAAGTTGAATAAAATTTAGATTATAAAGGGAGTTCAATTTACAACTTCGACTCGCTTAGCATCACCAGAAGGACCATTCCAATGACATGACAAGACAAGACGAAAACCAGCGAGAGCCCAGTCTAAACGGCTGTGTTTTCCAAATTATTTTGCCGAAGTTTCATGATATTTTCAGAAAATGATTTTTTCCAACTTGTTTCTGTTTTAAACGAGTAAGTTTTAAAGTTTTGCAATTAGACTTCTTTTAAAAAAGCATCGTTTAAATAAATAAAAAATAAATAAATATGGTCTTTTAAATAAATATGGTAATGGCAATTTATATTTATATACGTGTATATCTTTAAACCACTTTCTTGTTTAAATTGGACCATAAAATTTTAACAAACCAAAGAAACCATTTACTTTGATCATTCTGTACTATCAAAAGTTTAAAATTATAAAAAATATTCACTGACACATTTATATAGATCAAAAACTAACTAGACTTTGGGAAACGGTGTGGTGCAGCAGGTAGCACATCACCCTTGCAATCGGAAGGTTCATGGATCAACCCCTGCATGGAGCAGCCGTTTCCTTCTCAACAGTTAAGCTAGCTAGCAGTTGAGTGTGTGTGTGTGAGGAGAGTGAGTGAGTGAGGAGAGTGAGTGAGATGCTCACTCCTCAGTTTACTCCATGTTCTCTTAACCATTGTTTCACTTCATTATTTAAAGCCCAGGACAATACTGTTAAGCCATCATCACTTTTAGCATTAACATCAGCTCCTTTTTCTACCAACCACTTGACAGTATCCAAGCGTCCAAAAAAAACAGCAAAGTGCAACACTGTCCTTCCATCATTACTTTTAGCTTCTAAATCAGCTCCTTTTTCTACAAACCACTTGATGGTGTCCAAGTGATCATACTCAGCAGCAAAGTGCAACACTGTCCATCCATCAATATTTTTAGCTTGTAAATCAGCTCCTTTTTCTTCTACCAACCACTTGATAGTGTCCAAGTGTCCCNTCAGAGCAGCCCAGTGCAACACTGTCCGTCCATTATTCAACCATCCACTACTTCTAGCTTGTANATCAGCTCCTTTTTCTACCAACCACTTGACAGTGTCCCACTGTTCATTCCTAGCAGCATAATGCAACACTGTCTGTCCATTAAGTAACCAATCATCTTTAACATTAACATCAGCTCCTTCCTCTACCAACTTCTTTACAAGTGTCCAGTTTCTTTCATAAGCAGCTCTGAGCAACATGTGTGAGCTAATTGCAGGTTGAATGGTTCCTTGTTCTGGAATAATGAAAATAGAATAAATAATAATAATAATATTATAAACCTATAAAAAAACTTTTTTTATCCTTAAGTTGAATTTAAATATTTTTCAAAAGTTGTCATTAATTTGTTGCTGCAGATATTTAATTTGTAAAAAGTATTCTTTTTACATTTTCACATTCAGGTAATTGAATGTCTAATTTGTGTTACAAAGGCTCTCCAATTTGAGTCGTATGTTTTAACCCTATAACTACCAGGATTTTTTTATAACACTAACTATCACTGGGATACAACCACCATATGGATCTGATTATGTTAAAAGAACCTGGTTAACCTGGTTCTGCTAAATTTTTATTATAAAGCAATAACTATTATTGAGTGTTTTTATAATAAAAGTAACAGTTTCATAATATTAAGTCAAACTTAATGAATACACAGTAATTGTTACATGACACAAGTTAATTTCAAATGCTGATTATGAACAAAATGATGACATTTTCCACAAACATCTTGGCAATTTCCCATGAGTGGGCAGATGAAACAGCAGCCAGATCCAGTTGGTTTTTCAGTTGTCTCAGGTGGTAATTTTTTAATTTGCTGTAATCTGCCAAATTGAATTAGTTCTTCAGCAAGTTGAATCAAAA
>JAIXMJ010000124.1 GCA_022836975.1 Wolbachia sp. | reverse complement strand
CAGGTAGCGTGTCACCCTTGCAATCGGAAGGTTCATGGATCGATCCCCGCAAGGAGCAGCCGTTTCCTTCTCAACAGTTGAGCTAGCTAGCAGTTGAGCGTGTGAGTGAGGAGAGTGAGTGAGGAGAGCAAATGAGGAGAGCGAATGAGGAGAGTGAGTGAGGAGAGCGAATGAGGAGAGTGAGTGAGGAGAGCGAATGAGGAGAGCGAGTGAGGAGAGTGAGTGAGGGAGGGTTATGTTGCTCCATGTTCTCTTAGCCATTGTTTCACTTCATTATTTGAAGCCATGGATAACACTGTCCTGTCACAATTGTCTTTAGCATTAACATCAGCTCCTTTTTCTACCAACCACTTGACAGTGTCCAACTCTGCATAATTAGCAGCCCAGTGCAACACTGTCCTTCCATCTTTATCTTTAGCTTGTAATTCAGCTCCTTGCTCTACCAACCACTTGACTTTGTCCCAATGTCCATTCCCAGCAGCATAGTGCAATACTGTCCTTCCATCTTTATCTTTAGCTTGTAAATCAGCTCCTTGCTCTACCAACCACTTGACAGTGTCCAAGCTTCCATTCCTAGCAACATAGTGCAACACTGTTAATCCATCTTTATGTTTAGCTTGTAATTCAGCTCCTTGCTCTACCAACCACTTGACAATGTCCCAGTGTCTGTTCCTAGCAGCATTGTGCAACACTGTCCATCCATTATTATCTTTAGATTGTAAATCAGCTCCTTGCTCTACCAACCACTTGACAGTGTCCAAGCGTCCATTTTGAGCAGCTAAATGCAACACTGTCCATCCTCGTTCATCTTTAGCTTGTAAATTGGCTCCTTGATCTACCAACTCCTTTACAAGGGTCCAGTTTTTCTTTTTAGCAGCTGAATGCAACACTGTCCACCTATTTTTATTTGTAGCATTAACATCAGCTCTTTGTTCTACTAACCACTTTACAGTGTCCCAGTGTCCATTCTCAGCAGCATAGTGCAACACTGTCCATCCATTTTTATTTGTAACATTAACATCAGCTCCTTTTTCTACCAACCACTTGACTTTGTCCCAATGTTCATTCTTAGCAGCATAGTGCAACACTGTCCTTCCCTCTTTATCTTTAGCTTGTAAATCAGCTCCTCGCTCTACCAACCACTTGACAGTGTCCAAGCTTCCATTCCTAGCATCATAGTGCAACACTGCCAATCCATCTTTATCTTTAGCTTGTAAATCAGCTCCTCGCTCTACCAACCACTTGACAGTGTTCAACTGTCCTTCCTTAGTAGCTGAATGCAACACTGTCCACCCATTTTTATTTGTAGCATTAACATCAGCTCCTTTTTCTACCAACCACTTGACAGTGTCCAAGTGTCCATTTGAAGCAGCATAGTGCAACACTGTTTTTTCAGAATTATCTTTAGCTTGTAAATCAGCTCCTTGCTCTACCAACCACTTGACAGTGTCCAAGTGTCCATTCCAAGCAGCATAATGCAACACTGTGCTTCCATCATTAGCTTTAGTTTGTAAATCAGCTCCTTGCTCTACCAACCACTTGACAGTGTCCAAGTGTCCATTCCTAGCAGCATTGTGCAACACTGTCGATCCATCATTACCTTTAGCTTTAACATCAGCTCCTCTCTCTACCAACCACTTGACCATGTCCAAGTTTCCAGACGAAGCAGCCTGGTGCAACACTGTATTTCCATCTTCAGCTTTAGCAGTAACATTAGTTCCTCGCTCTATCAACCATTTGACCATGTCGAAGTTTCCAGCCCAAGCAGCATAGTGCAATGCTGTAAATCTTCCATATTTATCTTTAGCATTAACATCAGCTCCTTGCTCTATCAACTTCTTTACAAGTGTCCAGTTTCCATTATCAGCAGCTGTGACCAGGTCGTCATTGTTAATTGCAGGTTGACTTGTCCCTTGTTCTGGAATAATATAAATAGAATTAGAACCTACAAAATTTTTTTTACCTTTAAGTTTTAGTTGAATTTAAATACTTTTCAAAAGTTTTCTATAATTTGTTGCTACAAATATAAAAATTGAGAGTGTAAAAAGTACATTTAAACAAGCCTGTGGTAGTCAATTCTAGTTTGCGTCACAAATGTCACCATCTGACCTACCTCTCCAATTTGAGTCATTTCTGTTAGATATGCAAATTTAAC
>JAIXMJ010000123.1 GCA_022836975.1 Wolbachia sp. | reverse complement strand
CCGCAATATAGGTGACACTAAAGCTTCCAAATCTACGATTGAAAAATTGCTAGCAATTCAAGAAGAGAGCTATGGAAGGGACAACTTAACTGTTGCAAAGACACTTGATAATCTAGCATACGCATATGGCGATTTAGGCGACCCTAAAACGATGAAAACATTGCTGGAAAGGACTTTGAAAATACAAGAACAACATTATGGATCTGACCATTTTCAAGTAGCTACAACGCTTGTAAGTTTAGCAAATGCTTGTGGTCATTTGGGCGATCCTCAAATGATGAAAACTTTGTTGGAAAGAGCCTTGAAAATACAAGAACAATATTATGGACCTGATCATTTTCAAGTGGCTATAACGCTTGTAAATTTAGCAAGGGCTTTTGGCCAATTAGGCGATCCTCAAACAATGAAAACATTGCTGGAAAGGGCATTGAAAATTGAAGAACTCCATTATGGACGTGATCATTTTCAAGTAGCTACAACACTTGTAAATTTAGCAAATGCTTGTGGTCATTTAGGCGATCCTCAAATGATGAAAACTTTGTTGGAAAGAGCCTTGAAAATACAAGAACAACATTATGGACCTGATCATTTTAAAGTGGCTACAACGCTTGTAAATTTAGGAACGGCTTTTGGCCAATTAGGCAATTCTCAGACAATGAAAACGTTGCTGGAAAGAGCCTTGAAAATACAAGAACAACATTACGGACCTGTTCATTTTCAAGTAGCTACAACGCTTGTAAACTTAGCAAATGCTTGTGGTCATTTAGGCGATCCTCAAACGATGAAAACTTTGTTGGAAAGGGCGTTGAAAATTGATGAAAAACATTATGGACCTGATCATTTTCAAGTGGCTACAACGCTTGTAAATTTAGCAAATGCATGTAGTCACTTAGGTGATCCTCAAATGATGAAAACTTTGTTGGAAAGAGCTTTGAAAATACAAGAACTCCATTATGGACCTTGTCATTTTCAAGTAGCTACAACGCTTCAAAATTTAGGATGTGCCTATGGTGATTTAGATGAACCACAAACAAAAGAAGCAATGCTTGAAAAGGCATTTAAGATCAAGGAACAGCATTATGGTGCTAATAGTTTTCACATGGCTACAATACTTCGAGATTTAGCAAATGCATATAACGATTTAGGTAAATATGAAAAAGCAAAATTGTTTTTGCATAGGGCACTAAAAGTTCAAGAAGATCATTATGATTCTGAGCATTTTGAAATAGCTAAAACACTCAGAAGTTTAGCAAATGCTTGCAGTGGGCTAAGTGATTTCCTATCAATGAAATCTTTGCTTAAAGAAGCTTTAAAAGTTCAATAAAGTCATTATGGCAGCAATAATTATCAGGTTGCTTTTACAAAGTACACACTTGCAAAATGCTACTGTAGCCTGAATGAGTTTCATGTAGCCAGAAACATATTAGAAAGCATTTTACCAATATATGAACAACATTATGGTGAAAATCACAAATTTTCTAGCTAACTGTGAAAATTTGTGATTTTCACCATTCATAAGCTTGCATTGAAGGAAATATGTAGAAATATTGTAATTCGAAAAGAAGATATTAAAATGAAAATTCAAATTGAACGCTTGGATGTAAAAAAGATGCATGATATTCGAAAACAATTCAAAATTAATAGAAGAAATGTTTACTTACTTGGTGAAATTGGACGTGGAGCCACATCATATGTTTTCAAAGCTTTTTTCAACAATGAAATAGTGGCAGTCAAACAATTTCGTAGCTGCATTTCAATTCCTGAAGCCGAAATTTTAAAGTACACAAAATTTATGTATAACTTCAAAATATGCAAATAATTTCCAAATATTTTCTGCAAATATTTGTATGATAACAAATATGCTAATTTTAGGACATTGTCACATAATAATGTTCTTCGTTATATTTGCGTCTCTGATGATAGACATTTGATAACAGAATTAATTGAATGCGGTTCAATGAGAAGATTTTGCATTGGTGAAAACATAACGTTGTTAGATGAATTAAAGATTGCACAAGGCTGCTGGTGTGGTTTAGATTACTTACACCAGAAAAATATTTGCCATAAAGACATAAAGCCAGAAAACATACTAGTAAAACAGTTATTCCATTCTATTAAGGAAGAAAAACTAAAAAATCATAAAAGAAAAATAGTTATAGATTATTATAATTA
>JAIXMJ010000122.1 GCA_022836975.1 Wolbachia sp. | reverse complement strand
ATCCAGTCTAAATGTTTTCCGCAATATTTTGCCAAAGTTTCATGATATTTTCAGAAAATGATTTTCTCCAACTCGCTACCGTTTTAAACAAGCAAGTTTTAAAGTTTTGCAGTAAGATTTCTTTTAAAAAAGCATCGTTTAAATAAATAAAAAATAACTAAATATGGTCATTTAAATAAATACGGTATATTTCGATTTATATTTATATATATCTTTAAACACTTTCTCGTTTAAAACTGACCATAAAATTTTAAAAGATCAAAGAAACCATTTACTTTGATCGTTCTGTACTATCAAAAGTTTAAAATTACAAAAAATATTCACCAACACATTTATATAGATCAAAAACTAGCTACACTTTGTGGAACGGTGTGACGCAGCAGGTAGCGTGTCACCCTTGCAATCGGAAGGTTCATGGATCGATCCCCACAAGGAACAGCCGTTTCCTTCTCAACAGTTGAGCTAGCTAGCAGTTGAGTGTGTGAGTGAGGTGAGTGAGGTGAGTGAGGTGAGTGAGGGTTATGTTGCTCCATGTTCTCTTAACCATTGTTCCACTTCTCTACCCCTAGCCCAGTACAATACTGTTTCACCAGCATTTGTTCTAGCATTAACATCAGCTCCTTTTTCTACCAACCACTTGACAGTGTCCAAGTGTTGATTAATAGCAGCAAAGTGCAACGCTGTCCATCCATATTTATTTTTAGCTTGTAAATCAGCTCCTTGCTCTACCAACCACTTGACAGTGTCCAAGTGTCCAGAACAAGCAGCAAAGTGCAGGACTGTCCATCCTTCAGGAATCCATTCCATATATTCGAAGGATGTAGAAGGATGCTTCCACGTTTGTCCACCTTTGTCTTTAGCTTGTAAATCAGCTCCTTGCTCTATCAACTTCTTTACAAGTATCCAGTTTCCTTTTTTAGCAGCTTTGAACATATCGTCATTGTTAATTGCAGGTTGAATTGTTTCTTGTTCTTCTGTTGCTCCATGCTCTCTTAACCATTGTTCCACTTCATTATTTGTAGTCAGGGACAAGGCTGTTTTGCCAGCATTTGTTCTAGCATTAACATCAGCTCCTTGCTCTACCAACCACTTGACAGTGTCCAAGTGTCCATTCCAAGCAGCCAAGTGCAACACTTTGCATCCATAATTATTTTTAGCTTGTAAATCAGCTCCTTGCTCTACCAACCACTTGACAGTATCCAAGTGTCCATTCTGAGCAGCTGAATGCAACACTGTCTTGCTATCAATATCTTTAGCTTTAACATCAGCTCCTTGCTCTACTAACCACTTAGCAGTGTTCAAGTGTCCATTGCTAGCAGCACAGTGCAACACTGTCGATCCATAATTATCTTTAGCTTGTAAATCAGCTCCTTGCTCTACCAACGACTTGACAGTGACCAAGTATCCATTCTCAGCAGCCCAGTGCAACGCTGTCGATCCATGATTAGTTTTTTTAGCTTGTAAATGAGCTCTTTCCTCTACCAACCACTTGACAATGTCCAAGTGTCCATCAAAAGCAGCACAGTGCAACACTGCATCATTATCTTTAGCTTGTAAATCAGCTCCTTGCTCTACCAACCAGTTGACAGTGTCCCAGTGTCTGTTCCTAGCAGCATNGTGCAACACTGTCATACCGTTAGAACCTTTAGTTTGAATGTCAGCTCCTTTCTGTATGAACCACTTGACTACTTTTAGGTTTCCAGACTCAGCAGCATAGTGCAACACCGTTTTGTCTAAACTATCTTTAATTTGAACATTAGCTCCTTTTTCTACCAACCATTTAGCTATTTCCATGTTTTGTAAACGAGCAGCATTGTGTAATACTGTATTGCCAATTGAATCAATAGCTTGAAAATCAGCTCCTTTCTCTACCAACCATTTGACTACATCAATTCTTCCAGAAACAGCAGCATGGTGCAATACTGTATCACCATATTTTCCTTTAGCTTGAACATCAGCTCCTTTTTCTACCAACCACTTGACTAATTCCCAGTCTCCATATCTAGCAGCATAATACAATACTGTCATGTTATAATTATCTTTAGCTTGAATATCATCACCTTGCTCAACCAATTGCTTGACAAGCTCAAAGTTTCCAGACCTAACAGCTTCATGCAATGCTATTTCATTATTGTTGTCATTAGCTTCAATATTCCTTGGTTGTTCTGAAAATGTTAA
>JAIXMJ010000121.1 GCA_022836975.1 Wolbachia sp. | reverse complement strand
CTGCCAAAAGAGTTTCCAAAATGGCGCAATTGTTACGACTATTTCAAGAAATGGGGTAAAAAACCGAATGAGGATAGAGAAAATGTTCTGGTTAAAAAAAGATTGTGAACAGGCTCTTAGACTTGATAAATGGTAAGAATATGGAAGCACTTATTGCTGATAAGGGATATGACGCAAATTATATGATTGAGGCTGCAGAGGCTGTAGCGTCTGAAGTAGTGATCCCACCACGTTCCAATAGGAAAATATGGAGAGAATATGATACAGAATTATATAAAGAAAGGAACTTAATTGAGAGAATGTTTAATAAACTCAAGCACTTTCGTAGGGTTGCTACTCGTTATGATAAATTAGCCATCGCTTTCTTATCTTTTGTTCATATTGCTGCTATTTATCTTTGGTTGAAATAAATGTCGACACTACCTAGTTGAATAAATCTCAAAAGTTTATATAATAACAGGATTTAAGAGCCTGTTCACAATCTTTTTAGCAAGAGAACAGAGAAAGCTAAAACGACCATTTGCAGGCTAGTATTAAGCTTTCTTTCACAGTTTTTCCATAGCCTCCTACATTTATCTAGCCAGGCAAAAGACCGTTCTACAACCCACCTTTTTGGCAATACAACAAATAAATGTAGCTCATTGCGCTTTATTACTTTAACAGTTGCACCAATAATTGTCTTNATTTGAGTTGCAAAATTTTCCCCTGTATAACCTGCATCAACCAGTATACTCTGAACTTTGGAGAGATTTTCTCTTGCTCTACCAACCATTTCGATAGCAGTATTACGATCTCCTATATTAGCTCTAGTAATATAGATTGCATGTGGCAAACCTTGTGTGTCTACTGCAATATGGCGCTTTATTCCCGCAATCTTCTTGCCCGCATCATAACCTTTTTCTTCAGCAGTATCGGTATTTTTCACACTCTGAGCGTCAATAGATCCGCTGCGAAACACTGCGAAGTATTTTGAGTATGGAGTAGCCTAAAAGTAGAATTAGCTAAAAACCATAGATCCTCTGCAAAGCACTGCGAAGTATTTTGAGTATGGAGTAGTCCAAAAGTAGAATTAGCTAAAAACCATGTTTTAGATTCACGAGACCAGCTATTATGTTGAACCTCATGTTATATTTCTTTTGAAAATTACGGTAAACATGCGACATAATTTTAAAAATCTTAATCTCCCGGATCTTATTTTCTACACGCATTCTAAACGACGCAAGCTCTCGATTGTGCTCTTTTTGTTCATCTGTTAGAGCCTGTTCACAATCTTTTTTTAACCAGAACATTTTCTCTATCCTCATTCGGTTTTTTACCCCATTTCTTGAAATAGTCGTAACAATTGCGCCATTTTGGAAACTCTTTTGGCAGCATTCACCACTGACAGCCACTTTTTCAGCACACCACAAAATAACTCCAAGTTTTCTTGGTTTCCTCTTCTTCTTCCGTACGCTTTCTAAAATTAACCTAATCTTTTCGAATTTTTCATGATCTTGGGTATATGTTTCTCATAGTTCACCTTACTTCAACTATACTCATCTCACCATATTTATAGATCGCGTACAGGCTCTTAGATGAAGGCAAGAAAATGGGCTATTTCAAAAAACAGTTGAACCTTTTGATATATAATGGCAATGTTTTTATGGTGATCACCATAGTAGGTTGCCAGTTTTATGTTTAATTATAAGTTGTATACTACATTCATAAGGAACTTTATCCTCAATTTTAGATTGTATTTTCATTTTATATGATTTTATGGCTCTTCCTATCGCAATAGAAATAATGTAAAATGATAATTTGAATTGAGGAGGCCAAGAGCATATAGTAAGGAGAAAAGCAATGCAGGCTTTGGATAAGGAGAAAAGGTAGAACAACAGCAGCACAAAAGTTCAAGATTGTCATCAGTACCAGAAAGGACATTTCTAGCTTTTTGTCAAACTGTTGATTCTGGTAAGATCTTATGACTATTGCAAGAAGTGCTATAAATTATTATTTGACAATTGTTCCTGTTGCTTATATCATTAGCTATAATTTGTATTGCTTATAATACATATATAGTAGTATCATAAAAAACTATTTTAAGGGGGTTAAATATGGGAGTGCGGCAACAAATTTACTATAACACTGAAGAAGGTATTCCTGGCAGGTCGTCAGCTTCATCTACTAGTGCTCTTAAGGCTAAATGTGCTTGTGTTGCTTGTATTGCT
>JAIXMJ010000120.1 GCA_022836975.1 Wolbachia sp. | reverse complement strand
GAGGGGAAAGTGGTTGGACAATAGGCGACGGCATCGATGAATGAACCTCCTATTGTTCAAAGGTCGACGTAAGGCCTCTCTTTTGTTTTATGTCCGAAAAACAACTTTCCCCTCACCAGATTTTGTTAACCCAACTTTTTTAGCCTTTTGATGTTTTTTATGTATTCTTTTACAAGGTTCTACCGCTTTTGCTTTATTTGCAAATCAGAATGATGTAAATTTTTATTTTAGTTATTTTTGTTGTTTTAGTTATTTTTGTTATTTGTGAAATAAAATTGAGTTACATTGTTGAACTATATAGTAATAATATTATTAAAGAGATAATCAAGTACGTATATTATGAAAAAGTAAAACAATAAAAAACGTTATACACTTGTACATTAAATACAATAGCAAANAGTCGTGTAAATACTAGTTATGTAGGCCTATGCCAAAATCATTTTTGACTACACGTACAAAATGTTAAATCNTAATAAGTAATAAATTAGTTTTTTCCAAAATATGTTGAAAACGGTTTATGCAGTTGTATATTTTTCGTTTGTTTTTTCTTCTATCATACTCGGTATGAGTAGCGTAGGCGTACACCCCCTTTTAAGTTAAGTAAAATTTAAATTATAAAGGTAGTTTAATTAAAAGCTAAGGTTTGCTTAAGTTCAGCTTAGGCTTAGTTGTCGATAAAGTACTAAGCCGAGTTGAAGCAACCTTACTTTGTAATTTTAATTTTACTTATAACTTAAAAATGGGGTATACACCAAGTACCATTAAAATACCATCGTTCTAGGCTACTTTAATTGAATTTAACTTTCAAAAAATTACTTTTTTACGTGATTTGAATAGCGCAGACATACATCCCTGTTTTAAGTTATTAGCAAAATTTAAATTAAAAAAGTAATTTAATTAAAAATTATGGTTTCCTTAAACTCAGCTTAGGCTTAGTACTTGTATCAACAACTAAGCCTAAGCTGAGTTTAAGCAAAGTTTTACTTTGTAATTTAAGTTTTACTTAACTTAAAATGGAGGCATACGCCTGCGCTACTCATACCTCGCCAATCAATATTCAAATACCGTATATGAATATAAATTTAAAATGCTTACGATAACGCGCTCTCTTGATATGCTTGTATCAAGACGAGACCTTGTCCTTTTAACAAAAGTTAGACAAGACAACAAATGAGCGAGCAGGCGGTTTCTGCACCCGCGGTGCGTACTCGCTATGGGTTTTAGGGTTGTGCTGCAGCCGTACGTCAAGACAAGACGGCGAAAATCTTGTCCAGTCTAAATGACCATGTTTTCCGCAATATTTTGCTGAAGTTTCGTGATATTTTTTGAAAATGATTTTTCCCACCTCGCACCCGTTTTAAGGAAGCAAGTTTTAATGTTTTGCAATTAGATTTCTTTTAAAAAAGTATCATTTAAATGAAATAAGTAAAATAAATAAAAAATAAAAAACTTTTTTCAAATAAATATGGTATTGGCGATTTATATTTATATATATCTTTAAATCACTTTCTCGTTTAAATCAGACCATAAAAATTTAACAGATCAAATAAACCATTTAGTTTGATCGTTCTGTACTATCAAAAGTCTAAAATAACGAAAAATGTTCACCGACACATTTATATAGATCAAAAACTAGCTAGGCTTTGGGGAACGGTGTGGCGCAGCAGGGAGTGCATCACCCTTGTAATCGGAAGGTTCATGGATCGACCCCGCATGGAGCAGCCGTTTCCTTCTCAACAGTTGAGCTAGCTAGCAGTTGAGTGAGGAGAGTGAGGAGAGTGAGAGAGATGCTCACTCTTCAATTTGGCAATTGAACTGAGCAATTGCTCCATGTTCTCTTAACCATTGTTTCACTTCATTATTTGAAGTCAGGGAAAATGCTGTCCTGTGACAATAGGCATAGTTAATAGCATTAACATCAGCTCCTTTTTCTACCAACCACTTGACAGTGTCCAAGTTGCCAGAAAAAGCAGCATAGTGCAACACTGTCCATCCATTATTATTATTTTTAGCTTGTAAATCAGCTCCTTGCTCTATCAACTCCTTTACAAGTGTCCAGTTTCTTTCTTTAGCAGCTGTGAGCATATCATCATTGTTAATTGCAGGTTGAATTGTTCCTTGTTCTGGAATAATATAAATAGAATTAGAACTTATAAAATTTTTACCTTTAAGTTTTAGTCGAATTTAAGTATTTTTCAAAAATTGTCATACCATTTGAACTTTAGGGGAAAAAAGTAAACTTTTTTCAAAA
>JAIXMJ010000012.1 GCA_022836975.1 Wolbachia sp. | reverse complement strand
AACATGAGGTTCAACATAATAGCTGGTCTCGTGAATCTAAAACATGGTTTTTAGCTAATTCTACTTTTGGGCTACTCCATACTCAAAATACTTCGCAGTGCTTCGCAGCGGATCTATGGTTTTTAGCTAATTCTACTTTTGGACTACTCCATACTCAAAATACTTCGCAGTGCTTCGCAGCGGATCTATGGTTTTTAGCTAATTCTACTTTTGGACTACTCCATACTCAAAATACTTCGCAGAGGATCTATAGGTGTATACTTACCACCAAGAGAATTGATTGAAAATACAGCGAAAATATCAAATGATATTTTGCAAAGATTTATCTGGGAATAAATAGTAAAACTAATGGCCAGTAAATCTAGTGTTATGTGATGATAAAACTAGCTGTGTCTCTAGATTTTATTTATATTATAATGAAAAGTCTCAATTTTATGGACCTAGTTAAATTTATCCTACTTCTACCAGCAGTACTGCTTATACTTATTACAGGTATTTACTTATCAATAAAATTAAAGTGGTTGCAAATTTTTAGATTGCCGTATGCATTTACACTACTAAAAAGTCAAAAAAGTGGAGACAGTTTCTCATCAATGACTGCATTATTTACAATTTTAGGTGGAAATTTAGGTGTAGGAAATATTTCAGGTACTGCCATTGCTCTGAAAAGTGGAGGACCTGGTTTTATTTTGTGGATGATCTTAATAATTATGGTAACTTCTGTGATAAAATATGTAACATGTTATCTTAGCATAAAAAAGTGTAAAGAAAAAAATGATGGGCCTGTAGGCGGCCCTATTACTTATATGGCAGATGCATTTAATTCTAAAAAAGCAACAATTATCTTTCTGTTTATTATGATTACAGCTTCTATCACTGTTGGTAATCTAGTACAGGTAAATTCTTTATCTATACCGTTGAATATGTTAAATATGCCTGTGATTATAGGTGGAATTATAATGTCTGCTGTTTTCTTTATTATTACAGCACTGAGTTTGGATAAGATTAAAATCTTTATTTCAGCTTTAACTCCTATCATGACAGTAAGCTACATTTTATTATGTGGTATAACGTTATTTAAATTTAGCGAGAACATCTTACCATCTATGCAACTAATAGTAGGTAACTTTTTTTCTACAAATAGCTTTAAATTCGGATTATCATTTGGTTTAATTTGGGAAATATTAACTGTGATACAAATAGGGACCTTGCGTGGTATTTTTGCAACAGACATAGGTTTAGGTCTTGAAGGAACGGTACATTCTGCAATTACTCCTAAAAAAAATAATACTAGATTTATGATTGAGCAGAGCTTAATCACTATAATCTCGCCCTTTATAGTTGCATTAATAGCGTTTATTACAACTCTGACGTTACTTGTTACAGACTCCTGGGTAACTGATTTAGAAAGTACTAATATGTGTATTTATGCGTTTAAGAAAGCAATGAACTCATCTTATGTGAGCTATCTTATTATGGCTATAATGTTCTGTTTCGCTTTTACTACTATTTTCACTTGGTTTTTTTGTGCTAAGCAAACAATATATTATATATGTAATGATACTATATATATTAAAATTTGGACTATAATTTTTACTATCATGATTCCTTTTGGGTCTATTAGTGAAATCGGGTTTTTATGGGCTATAGCCGATGTTTCTATTGCTGCATTATTATTTGTGAATGTGCTAGCTATATTAAGGTTATTACCTAAAAATCAGGAAATATTTAGTACAAGCAGTAGGTATTTGAAACTAAAATGAATATAAAGATAAGAAATTTAGTAAATGCTTTATCTAAGCTACCAAGCTTAGGCCCAGCATCATCACGTAGGGTAGCAATATACCTGTTACAAAACAAGGAAAAAATAATGCTTCCTCTTGTATCATCTATGATAGATCTAATCAATCAAATCACTAAATGCAGTATATGCGGAAATTTAGACGTACAATCTCCATGTGCTATTTGTACTGATCCAAAAAGAGATTGTAAATTACTATGCATCGTTGAGGAGTTAGGAGATTTGTGGGCATTGGAAAGGGGAAATATATATTCAGGTTTATACCACGTGTTAGGAGGCAGATTATCCGCAATAAATGGAATAGGACCCAAAGAATTAAATCTTGATACTATTCGCAAAAGAGTACTACACACACACATTCAGGAAATTATAATTGCTATCAGTCCAACCTTAGAAGGTCAAGTGACTCTACAATATATTATAGAATTACTTAAAGATTTAAATATCAAAGTATCACGTCTTGCTTGTGGCATACCAATGGGAGGAGAAATTGATTACCTTGACGAAGGCACTCTCAAAATAGCACTTACTTCAAGACAAAATGTTAAATAGCCCTAAGTTTTTTCAGCTTTTATAAGCAGACTAACTAATTTTTTTCTGCTACTACAACTGTTGTATTAAATAATATGTCATGGAATGTCTGTTTTCTTTTTGAGAAACAAGCCATTAAGTCCCATAACACATCTAATGAGAGTGTAGATATGTATAATATATAGAGAATAATAAGCGCATTGCCGTTAAATGTATCTGTTTTTAAGGATTTTATTAAAACTAATGTCATGTGATGTAATATAGGAATAAAGTGTTGCGAGATCGTTCTGTCAAACGCTAAATTTAAATCTATTTTGTAATGGTCAAGATTAATGGTATATATATTCATTAATTTTTGTCCTGGTGTTGCCTGAGCGTTAGAGGAAAGGAAATAAGTGAAATAACTACAATGTGTAAACACATAAAATAGATGTCCAACAAGTAGCGAGTGCTCATCTAGGAAAATATTGATTGTAACATATAAAGGAGAAAATAAAAACTGAAGAATGATCGAATCTATTACGTACGCAAAAAGACGCCTATGTATGCTTGCGATTTTCATTAATTATTTATTTTCTAAATATTTTACTATAAAGTCTGTAAGTTTACCAAAGCATTGAAAATATAGCAAGTCTTCATAATTAGTTAGTGGTGATTGACCGTATACAATAGGTAGACAATTTGCATTTCGTGCACATAAGATATCTGTGACGCTATCACCAATAAAAAATACACTTTTTTTACTAATAGATACTAGGCTCTTATTTAATGCAAAAAATAAAGGTGTTGCATATGGTTTATCTGCAGGTGTATCACCAGAACCCACAATTTTATCTAAGTAATTATCTAATTTAAAATGGGATACCTCTTTGCGTAAGTTAGTATTTTTCTTATTACTTACTATAGCAGTATAGATATTATATAATTTTAATGTTTTGAGCATTTCTTCTACCCCAGGATTAAGGGTAATATTTTGCAAAAGCGCTTCATCTAAATATTGTTGATATATTCTATTCGCTTTCTTCCATTGATTGCCAAATAGACTAATCATATAGTCTGTTCTTGA
Organism: Wolbachia sp.; assembly: GCA_022836975.1. GTDB lineage: Bacteria > Pseudomonadota > Alphaproteobacteria > Rickettsiales > Anaplasmataceae > Wolbachia. Next base: position 11,758 of record JAIXMJ010000012.1, on the reverse strand, counting down.
TGAATGGAAACTTCTGTCTGCAGTTTTATTACTATATCCCATGACACCTATAGTATGCTTTAAAGCATTACTGATATTGTCTTGTGTATCAACCAAGGTGTTATCCCAGTCAAATAATACCGCTAACTGATGATCTCTCATTACTTATCTGTATATAAAAGTGATTTGTACCTTACAAACAATTAAAAAACAGTCAAAGCTTGTTAATTTTTCCAATAATTTTTATTTCTTCTTGTTGACCTTTAAAATATTCTTCTAAATCTTGCAAATTTTCTGGAGATATAATCAAAGCAATCCCAATACCACAATTAAAATTCTGAAGCATTTCACTTCTTCTAACCTTACCTTCATTGCAAAGCCACACAAATATCTCCGGCCATTGCCAAGAATGCCAATCTATATCTGCAAAAAAACCATCTGGAAGAATGCGTGAAATGTTATCTAATAACCCTCCCCCTGTTATATGTGCAATACCTTTTAATAGAGGCATGATATGTAATAAGAGATCAACATATATTCTGGTAGGCTCAAGGAGTATTTCTCCCCACAATTTATTGTTCCATGGAGAAAGATTGTTATAGTTAATGTCCAAATTTTTAAAAATATGTCGTACTAGCGAAAATCCATTCGAGTGTATACCACTAGATTGTAATCCTATTATATAATCTCCCGTCTTGATTGTACTGTGATTTGGAAGGATTGCATTCTTATCTACTACACCTACTATAAAACCTGCAAGATCGTAGTGAGTGTCACTATACATATCCGGCATTTCTGCGGTTTCTCCGCCAACTAGTGCTACTTTAGCCTGCTTACATCCTTCAGTAATACCATCCATTACAGCTAATAAGATATCTTCATTTAGTTTTCCAGTTGCAAAATAGTCAAGAAAGAATAGCGGTGTTGCACCTTGTGCAAGCAAATCATTCACACACATTGCAACTAGGTCTATACCTATTGTATTATGTTTACCCATTGCTTGGGCTATCAACAGTTTTGTACCAACTCCGTCAGTTGAGGAAACCAATACGGGATTATTATATTTCTTACTTAACTTGGTAAAATCAAATAACGCAGAAAACTGTCCTATTTCACCCATTACTTCTTCTGTCGTTGTTTTAGCAGCAATTGGTTTAATTTTTTTTATTAATTTGTTATATAAGTTTAAGTTTACTCCTGATTTAGCGTAAGTATTCATGTACTTTGACAATTATTAACGCTATGTTAATGGAAAGGTGCAAAAATGCAATAAAATTTTCTCGTAATTGACTATATCTATGCTTGCTGTTAAAATCAAATTAATGTTTTATGTCTTATATTTATGAGTGAAGATACTGCAAATATTTTGTTAACTATAGAGCTGCTTGCAAGTCGTTTATTCCATGATTTTGCCAATTCTATGAATGGGATAATGTTTGGAGTGGAAGAATTTGAATCAGGCAGTGTGAGCACACAAAAAGAAGCTTTTTCTTTGATTAAGGAAAGTTTGAATGATTTGCTTATAAAATATAAACTTATGAAGCAAGCATATTCTATATCGGAAAGTGATGCCTGTTTTGTTCAAACTAGATCAAATGTTAAGAATTATTTACTAAAAAAAAAATAGAATTTGTATGGGATATCACTGATTTTGATGTTTCTATAGATGTAGTGGAGAAAATCAATAAGGTTATTGCTAATTTCGTGCTTACACTGTCAGTTGCAGTGGCAGAAGTAAAAGAGATATCTATCTTATTACTAAATCAAGATAAAATTTCATTGACTATTATGGTATCAAGTCGATTTATTAAATGCTTTGCAAGTAAATTAGATAAGAACCCAATTGACTTGGATGCAAAAAACATTAACCTTTACCTAACGCTATTACTGTTAAAGCACTATAGTGCTGAGATTGATTATGTATGTAATGACAATGTTTTAGAGCTCAAAATAACTATCTAGTGTTTTTATGGGAATGAATTTGTTGCAAGGAAAGAAGGGTATAATAACTGGAATAGCAAATGAAAGATCAATAGCATATGGTATAGCTAAAGTGCTTGATAATTATGGGGCAGAATTTGCAATTACTTATCCTAATGATAATCTAAGGAAAAAGTTATTGCCTATTGCCAGTGCATTTAACATTGATGAAGAACTGCTTTTATATTGTAATGTTCAAGATGAAGGAACTATCGACAACGCGTTTGATATGATTAAAAAACGGTGGAATACGATTGATTTTTTGGTACATGCAATAGCATTTTCTGATAAAAATGAATTAAAGGGTAAGTATCTTTATACTTCACTAGAAAACTTTCTTAATGCAATGCACATATCATGCTATTCTTTTACTGCTCTAGCGCAGAGAGCTGAAAAAATTATGCAGAATGGTGGTAGTTTACTTACTTTATCTTACTACGGCGCTGAAAAGGTGATGCCTAATTATAATATAATGGGTTTATGTAAAGCAGCACTTGAGACAAGTGTAAAGTATTTAGCATGTGATCTGGGCTTGCAAAACATTAGGGTAAATGCTATTTCTGCTGGTCCAATAAGGACCTTAGCATCTTCTGGTATAAGTGATTTTCACTGTATTTCAGAATGGCATAGGAATAATGCTCCGTTAGAACGGAATATCACAATTGAAGAAGTAGGAAAAGCAGCGTTATATTTGGTCAGTGATTTAAGTAGTGGGACTACAGGGGAAATTTTGCATGTGGATGCAGGATATAATGTGGTAGGAATGAAACGTGTTTAAGAAATTAGTTGCCTATTGGTTTTTTCTTGAATTAATTAGAGGCTTTGCTATCACATTTAAATATATGTTTAAACCTAAGGTAACTCTAAATTATCCTATGGAAAAAGGTTCTTTAAGTACTAGGTTTCGTGGTGAGCATGTGTTGCGTAGATATCCGAATGGTGAGGAACGCTGTATAGCATGTAAGTTATGCGAAGTTGTTTGTCCTGCACAGGCAATTGTAATAGAAGCGGAAGCAAGAGAAGATGGTAGTCGACGTACTACACGTTATGATATAGATATGATGAAGTGTATATATTGTGGATTTTGCCAAGAAGCATGCCCAGTTGATGCAATTGTAGAAGGTCCTAACTTTGAATTTGCTGCTGAGACAAAAGAAGAATTGATATATAATAAGGAAAAGCTTTTGCATAATGGTGAGATTTGGGAGGATGCTATAGCATTGAGATTAAAAAAGAATAAACCTTATTATTAACCAATTTATTAACAATGATAGAAATTACTTTTACAAATGAGAAAAGGAAGGAAAAGTACCCTTATAATGTTACTGGCTTTGATATACTGTCACCGGATGTTTTAAAGAAGGCAGTTGCACTGAAATCAGTAACGGAAAATCGAGTATATGATCTGTCGTATAAAATTAAACATGATACTGAAGTTGAAGTAATATATGCAGATGATGAAGCTGGGTTGGATATTATACGGCATGATACTGCACATGTCATGGCACAAGCTGTAAAGGAGCTCTTTCCATCAGCACAAGTAGTTATTGGTCCAACAATTCAAGATGGTTTTTATTATGATTTTGCCATAGATCGTGCGTTTACTACTAATGACCTCACGATTATAGAAAAGAGAATGTCTGAGATTATAAAGAGTAACCATAAATTCATACGAGAGGTGTGGGATCGTGAACAAGCAATAGATTTCTTTAATAACATAGGTGAAAAGTATAAAGTTGAGATTATTTCTTCTATACCAGTTAGTGAAAGTATAACTATTTATAAGCAAGGTGACTTTATAGATTTATGTCGTGGTCCACATTCACCATCAACTGGAAAAATTAAAGCGTTTAAACTCATGAAAGTGGCTGGTGCATATTGGCGAGGGGATTCTAAAGGGCCTATGTTACAGCGTATATATGGGACTGTATGGAGAAATAATGAAGAATTAAAAAGTTATTTAACACGTCTAGAAGAAGCTGAGAAACGTGATCATCGTAAGATTGCCAAAGAAATGGATCTATTTCATATCCAAGAAGAAGCAGTAGGGCAAATATTTTGGCATGAACAAGGATATATTTTGTATACTATACTTGAATCTTATATAAGAAATAAATTGAGAGATAATGGATATTCTGAAGTAAAAACTCCTCTTTTAGTAAATAAGGAGTTATGGAAGAAGTCTGGACATTGGGATAAATTTCGTGAAAATATGTTTATTATTAATGAATCTGAAGTAGCAGTTAAGCCAATGAACTGTCCTTGCCATGTACAAATCTTTAATTCTCATACTAGAAGTTATCGTGATCTACCGATACGCATGGCAGAATTTGGTACATGTTATAGAAATGAAAGTTCTGGTTCATTACATGGATTAATGCGTGTACGTGGGTTTACTCAAGATGATGCACATATATTTTGTACCAGGGCACAAGTTACTTCTGAAACTTTAAAGTTTTGCGATCTTTTAAAGCAAATTTATTCAGAGTTAGGTTTTGATCAAGTTTCTGTTAAATTTTCTGACCGTCCTAATGTAAGAGCTGGTGAAGATGAAATATGGGATGATGCAGAAAAAGCGTTGCTAGAAGCTGTGAAAGCAGCTGGAATAACTTATGAGCTTAATCCAGGTGAAGGTGCATTTTATGGTCCAAAGTTGGAATTTGTTCTAAAAGATGCGATAGGACGGAGTTGGCAATGTGGTACTTTACAAGTTGATTTTATTTTGCCAGAACGTCTTGGAGCAACATACATAGGTAAGGATGGGCATAAGCATAATGTGGTGATGTTGCACAGGGCAATCTTAGGTACTTTTGAACGCTTTATAGGGATTATAATCGAACATTACGCAGGAAAGTTCCCTTTATGGCTTGCTCCTACACAACTTGCCATTCTTACTATTACTAATGAAATAGATCAATATGCTCTAGAAATAAGTAATTTGTTGAAAAAACATGGAGTAAGAGTTAAAACTGACCTAACCAATGAAAAAATTAATTACAAAATACGCTTATATAGTTTATATAAAGTGCCTATATTATGGATTATAGGCAAAGATGAGTCTAAGAATAGAACTGTGTCAGTTAGGTGTTTGGGATCTAACAGACAAGAATCTCTTTCCCTTGAACAAGCTACTGAATTACTATTTAACCAAGGAGTCAAGTTTGCAAATTAAGAAAAATAGAATTAATGAATTTATTACAGCTAAAACAATACGTTTAGTTAATCAAAATAGTGAAATAGTGGGAATTGTATCTTTAGAAAAAGCATTAGAGGCTGCACAGAGTGTAGGCTTAGATTTAGTTGAAGTTGCGCCTGATTCTGTTCCTCCAGTATGTAAAATTTTAGATTATAGTAAGCAGAAGTATGATGCAAAGAAGAAGGCAAGTGAAGCACGAAAAAAACAAAAAGTATTAACAATTAAAGAAGTTAAAATAGGACCTAATATTAGTGAGCATGATTATGGAACAAAATTGCGTCAAATAAGGGACTTTTTAACAAATAACTATAAAGTTAAAACTAGTATGAGGTTTCGAGGCAGAGAACTTATGCATACTGAAATTGGATTAGAAAAATTAGATAAATTAATTAAAGATACAGAGGATATTGCAAAGGTAGAATTAATGCCTAAAAGGGAAGGGAACCAATACTTTTTGGTGTTAGTTTCCAAGTAAATTGATTTTTGGGAGGTTCAACCAAACTTTCAAGTCACTTGCAAATTGTCAGATTAATGTATAGAATAAATTATTTTATAGTTAGGTCGATTTATGAATCTTATACAAAAATCAGCTATCAATTTTACAGCTCCAGCTGTTCTTTCTGATGGAAAAATGACTGATAATTTTTGTTTTAGTAAATATGTAGAAGGCAAATATGTTGTACTTTTCTTTTATCCACTTGATTTTACATTTGTCTGTCCTACTGAAATAATATCATTCAACAATAAAATTAATGATTTTTCAAAGCGTAACGCTGAAGTAATAGGAGTTAGTGTGGATTCAAAATTTTCACATCACCAATGGCGCAAAACTTTACCCCATGATGGTGGAATAGGAGAAATAAGTTACACTTTGGTTTCTGATATAAAAAAATCAATATCAAGAGACTATGGGGTACTGTATGATGACTCAGTTGCATTAAGGGCAACTTTTATAATAGATAATAAGTTTACCGTGCGTTATCAATCGGTAAATGATTTACCTTTAGGACGTAATATTGAAGAATACATTAGGATCCTTGACGCAATTAAACATAATGAGGAATTTGGTGAAGTATGTCCGGCAGGATGGAGAAAAGGCAAGCAAGCGATGCAAGCAAGTGACGAGGGAGTAGCCGATTATCTTAATTCTCATAGTGAATCATTATAAGTGGAAACAAAAGTTTTAATTATTGGTTCTGGAGCAGCTGGTTACTCAGCTGCTATATATGCAGCTCGTGCAAATCTAAGACCGGTTGTAGTCACGGGTATGCAGCCAGGTGGTCAGTTAACTATTACTACAGATGTTGAAAATTATCCTGGATTTACTTTAATACAAGGCCCAGAATTAATGGAACAGATGAAACTACATGCAGAAAAAGTAGGTGCAATTGTAGTTAATGATCATATAAAGGGTGTTGAATGCCATAGCAAATCTCAATTTAAAGCTGTGGGTAAGATCAATAATTATGATTCAAATGCAATTATAATTGCTGCAGGAGCGCAAGCAAAGTGGTTAGGTTTAGAGAGTGAAAAGAAATTTCAAGGTTATGGTGTATCCGCCTGTGCAACTTGTGATGGTGCATTCTTTAAAAATAGAGTTGTAGCTGTAGTGGGTGGAGGGAATACAGCAGTTGAAGAGGCGATTTTCCTTACACGTTTTGCAAAAAAGGTTGTATTAATACACAGACGTGATGCATTCAGAGCGGAGAAGATTATGCAGGATAGACTTTTTCAGAATGATAAAATAGAAGTTATATGGAATCATGTTGTGGAAGAGATATTGGGAGACGAGAGACCACGTAAAGTTACTGCTCTAATAATTAAGTCAATTTCTACAGGAAGTGTTCAAGAGATAAAAGTTGATGGAATATTTATTGCAATTGGTCATGCACCAAATACAGCTATTTTCAAGGATTTAGTAGATATTGATAACCATGGTTATATCATTACTCAACCTGGAACTACATTGACCAGCAGACAGGGAGTTTTTGCTGCAGGGGATGTACAAGATAAAGTATATCGCCAAGCGGTAGTTGCAGCTGGCACTGGATGTATGGCTGCACTTGATGCAGAAAAGTTTTTAGAGAATGTTTGAGGAAGAGAAGCTTTTAGGGGTACATTAGACCCTCTGCAAATCTACAAAAAATAAGTGAGAAGAAATAAATAAGGGAGTAGAATATTATTTTTAAAATAAAAATATGGCAATGAATTACAAAGAAGTAGTAAAAAGACCGCATGATAGCTGGTCTCGTGAATCTAAAACATGGTTTTTAGCTAATTCTACTTTTGGACTACTCCATACTCAAAATACTTCGCAGTGCTTTGCAGAGGATCTATTGTATTCTTATTTCTATATGATCTTAATCCAAAAACTATTGTAAAATGGAGAAAACGTTCCTTTACTCAAGATGCTGCAATGCTACCTGGAACCATACAGAAAACTTTTTGAAAACAGAAAAGAAATATCATAATTGAAAGGGCCACAGTCTTTAAAAAGCACCAGCTTCTCCTTCATCTGAAGCATCGTGTTCCTCAATTTTTGCATCCTCAATTTTTGCTACTGAAACTACTTTCTCACCGCTTTCTGTTTTAAAGAGCGTGACTCCTCGTGTACTACGTCCAGTGATTCTTATATCATTGACTGAAATACGAATGAGTTTTCCCTTATCTGTAATAAGCATTATGTTGTCATTTTGCTCCACAGGAAAACTTGCAACAACATTACCGTTTCTACTAGTGGTAAGTATATTAGTAATACCTACACCTCCTCTACCAGTAGTTCTATATTCATATGCAGAAGTTCGCTTCCCAAAACCATTTTCAGTAATAGTTAATAGAAACTCTTCATTCTTTGCAAGATCTAAGAATAACTGGCTATTTATTTCTAAAGCATTTAAAGTTTTATTATCTATAGAATCATAATCAAGCCTTGCTTTTAATGGTATCTTTAAATACTGTTCTTTCGCTTCTGTATCTATGTCTATTCCGTTTAAAATTGTCATTGAGATTACATTATCACCTTTTGTAAGCCTAATGCCTCTTACACCATCTGAATTTCTGCTTTTCAATTGCCTCACGTCTTTTATACTAAACCTTATGCTTTTTCCACATTTTGTTGAAAGAAGTATATGCGTATCTTCACTACATACTTTTACGGATATTAAACTATCCCCTGGTTCTAATTTGATAGCTATCTTTCCGTTGCTTGGTATATGACTAAAATCTACTAAAGAATTTCTTCTTATATTACCATGAGCCGTAGCAAAAACTATATTGAGACTTTCACCATTCTCACTAGGTAACGGCATAATATTAGTAATGGTTTCTCCTTCACTTAGAGGAAAAATATTTACTAACGCTCTTCCACGTGCTGTTGGCTCTGCCATAGGCAGCTTGTAGACTTTTAATTTGTAAACTTTGCCTACGTTAGAAAAAAATAAAACATTAGTATGTGTATTACCAACAAATAATTTGGTTATTACATCTTCTTCCTTTAGTCCTTGCCCTAATTTACCCTTCCCTCCACGACGTTGTGTACGATAATGGGAAAGTTTCACGCGTTTAATATAACCATTCATAGTAACCGTAACAACCATATCCTCTTGTGGAATAAGGTCTTCAGCTTCAATATCTATATCTGATTCTTCAATTAAAGTTTTTCTTGGTACAGCAAATCTATTTTTAATTTCTTGCAAATTGTTTTTTATCTCTTTCATTAATTTTGCTTCTGAACCAAGAAACTCGATATATGCTTTAATAGCATCAATCATTGCATGTAATTCAACCTTTAGCTTATCTTTTTCAAGCGCTGTTAAACGCTGCAACTTAATATCAAGAATGGCTTTTGCTTGTAGCTCAGTCAGTTTGCATACTCCATGATTTGGATTACCCGAAATCAACGTAATTATCTCCTGTATTTCAAGTGAGGTTTCCCATTCTTTGTCTAAAAGCACATTACAAGCTTCTGCAGGATCCTTTGCACTACGGATAATTTGTATCACCTCGTCTATATTTAGCACTGCAATATAAAGGCCTATATATATATGTGCTCTTTCTCTTACCTTCCTTAATCGAAACTCTGTTCTTCTTAGTAAAACTGCTTTTCTAAAATCAATAAAAGCAATTATAATTTCTTTTAATGGCATTAAAACAGGTCTGTTATTATGCAGTACTAGAGTATTGATGCTAAAGCTGCTTCTTAATGGAGTAAGTCCTAATATTTGGTTTAATATAAAATCTGTTGGAACATTCTTTTTTAATTCAATAACCACTCTAATTCCAGATTTATCAGATTCATCCCTAATTTCCGTGATCCCATCAATTCTCTTTTCCTTTGCAAGTTCACTTATTTTTTCTATCAATTTTACTTTGTTTACTTGATAAGGTATCTCATCTATAACAATTACTTGTCTCTCTTGCGGTAAATTCTCTATATGAGTTTTGCCTTGCAAAATAATCGAACCTCGTCCAGTTGCAAATGCAGACCTAATGCCAGCCTTTCCAAGGATTATTCCCCCTGTTGGAAAATCAGGTCCTGGCATAACTTTTATTAATTCATCTAATGTCACTTCATTGTTTTCTATATACAAAATACATGCATCGATGATTTCGCCAAGGTTATGAGATGGTATATTTGTTGCCATACCAACTGCAACCCCACTTGCACCATTAACTAATAAATTAGGAAATTCCGCAGGTAATACAACTGGTTCAATCTCGCTGCCATCATAATTTGGCCTGAAATCCACAGTATCTTCATCTATATCATTTAATAAGAAGTGTGATACTTTATGTAATCTTGCTTCTGTATACCGCATTGAAGCAGGAGGGTCTCCATCAATTGATCCAAAATTACCTTGTCCATCTATGAGTGGTAACAGGAGAGAAAAATCTTGAGCCATTCTTACTAAAGAATCATAGATTGCTGTATCCCCATGCGGATGATATTTACCTATTACATCCCCTACAATCCTTGCTGCCTTTTTATACGGTTTACCTGCATGATATCCACCCCTCGACATTGCATATAGTATACGCCTATGCACCGGCTTAAACCCATCGCATACATCTGGTATAGCACGACTGATAATAACGCTCATTGCGTATGAAAGGTAGGAATCCTCTAATTCTTTTACTATAGAAACTGGTATGACACTATCTTGCATTTTACGGCTAATTAATTAGCGTAGTTTAACATCTCTTGTGGCAAAAGTAAATAGTAGACGCGTATAAAGGCAAAATCATACACTAGATCCTCTGCAAAGCACTGCGAAGTATTTTGAGTATGGAGTAGTCCAAAAGTAGAATTAGCTAAAAACCATGTTTTAGATTCACGAGACCAGCTATTATGCGGTCTTTTTACTACTTCTTTGTAATTCATTCCCATATTTTTATTTTAAAAATAATATTCTACTCCCTTAGAGCCTGTACGCGATCTATAAATATAGTAAGATTAAGTGTAGTTGAGATAAAAGCTTGTACGTGATCTATGAATATAGTATAAAGAAAAGTGTAGTTGAGATAAGGTAAATTATGAGAAACATATACCCAAGATCGTAAAAAATTTGAAAAGATCAGGCCAATTTTAGAAAGTGCACGAAAGAAGACGAAGCCAAGAAAACTGGATTTGTATGAGTTATTTTGCGGTGTGCTGTATGTATTAAAAAGTGGCTGTCAGTGGCGAATGCTACCAAAAGAGTTTCCAAAATGGCGTAATTGTTACGACTATTTCAAGAAATGGACCGAACGAAGATAGAGAAAGTATTCTGGAAATCGTCTTAAAAAAAATTGGTTGGAGAGGTCCGTTCCAGCAATGGTCGGAGTACCAAAACAAGTTTCTGCATAATTGACGCTCAGAGTGTGAAAAATACCGATACTGCTGAAGAAAAAGGTTATGATGCAGGCAAGAAGATTTCAGGAATAAAGCGCCATATTGCAGTAGACACACAAGGTTTGCCGCATGCAATTTATATTACTAGAGCTAATATAGGAGATCGTAATGCTGCTATNGAAATGGTTGGTAGAGCAAGAGAAAATCTCTCCAAAGTTCAGAGTATACTGGTTGATGCAGGTTATACAGGGGAAAATTTTGCAACTCAAATCAAGACAATTATTGGTGCAACTGTTAAAGTAATAAAGCGCAATGAGCTACATTCATTTGTTGTATTGCCAAAAAGATGGGTTGTAGAGAGGTCTTTTGCCTGGCTAGATAAATGTAGGAGGCTATGGAAGAACTGTGAAAGAAAGCTTAATACTAGCCTGCAAATGGTCGTTTTAGCTTTCTCTGTTCTATTGTTAAAAAGATTGTGAACAGGCTCTAAGGTTATCGTATCTTCTTATGTGAACTGTACTTATGCAAATGCAATGCGTATAATCCTAACCTTATTTTCTCATATCCCTTATTATAGTCTTCTTTCTTCGATAATTTACCAGATCATATAAAAATTTGGGATTGCTAACATAAGATAGATTTTCTGAATGCAAAGAGTGCAAGAGTAATATGTACCATAGTTTTAGACTTTGAATAACCTTTAGTTTTTCGTCGAAATCTGCATAAATAGTGGCGAAAAGTTGCATTTATACTCTCAATCATCTGGGTATACT
>JAIXMJ010000119.1 GCA_022836975.1 Wolbachia sp. | reverse complement strand
TTCATAACAATCTTGCAAATTTTTCACCCAAGTAACTTGCTTTATTGGACCAAATTTTTCTTGTCTTTGTTGCTGTTGCCGTTGTTGAACATTATCAAATCATAGACATCTGGAAATCTGGGAAAATCAATTCTGGGCCATTGATGTAGAAAATATAGGGCATCCATGATCTTTATTCTATTCCAATGTTTTTTAGACCATTCCAATGTTCCCCATGACAAGACAAGATGGCACGGCTACACAACCAAACTCCTCCGGCCCATGATTGGTCGAAAGTCACGTGTCTGTAAGTCTCGTTATTCTCCTACAAGATCAAGAGAGTAAAACTTAAATTTAAAATCTACAAGATCAAGTTATGAGTAAAATTTAAATTACAAAAGTAATTTAATTAAAAATTATGGTTTGCTTAAACACAGCTTAGGCTTAGTTGTTGATACAAGTACTAATCCTAAGCTGAGTACTTGTATCTAACGATGAGTACCGCCTAAAACTTACAGTCACGTGACTTTCGATCAATCACGGGCCGGAGGAGTTTGGTTGTCTAGCCGTACGTCAAGACAAGANGGCGAAAATCTTGTCCAGTCTAAGTGACCATGTTTTCCACAATATTTTGCCGAAGTTCCATGATATTTTTTGAAAATAATTTTTCCCACCTCGCACCCGTTTTAAGCAAGCAAGTTTTAATGTTTTGCAATTAGATTTCTTTTAAAAAAGTATCGTTTAAATGAAATAAGTAAAATAAATAAAAAATAAATAACTTTTTTTAAAATAAATACGGTATTGGCGATTTATATTTATATATATCTTTAAATCACTTTTAAATCATTTTAAATCAAAAGTCTAAAATAACGAAAAATATTCACTGACACATTTATATAGATCAAAAACTAGCTAGGCTTTGGGGAATGGTGTGGCGCATCAGGGAGTGCGTCACCCTTGCAATCAGAAGGTTCATGGATTGACCCCCACATGGAGCAGCCGTTTCCTTCTCAACAGTTGAGCTAGCTAGCAGTTGAGCGTGTGAGTGAGGAGAGTGAGGAGAGTGAGAGAGATGCTCACTCTTCAGTTGCTCCATGTTCTCTTAACCATTGTTTCACATCATTATTTGAAGTCACAGACAACACTGTCGAGCCAGCATTTGTTCTAGCATTAACATCAGCTCCTTTTTCTACCAACCACTTGACAATGTCCAAATGTCCCTTCTCAGCAGTCCAGTGCAACACTGTCCTTCCATCATTATCTTTAGCTTGTAAATCAGCTCCTTTTTCTACCAACCACTTGACAGTGTCCAAATTTCCATTCCTAGCAGCATAGTGCAACATTGTCAATCCATAACTATTTTTAGATTGTAAATCAGCTCCTTGCTCTGTCAACTCCTTTACAAGTGTCCAGTTTCCATTCTCAGCAGCTGTGAGCATATCATCATTGTTAATTGCTCCATGTTCTCTTAACCATTGTTTCACTTCAGTATTCTGCGTCAATGATAATGCTGTTGAGCCACTTTTAGTTTTAGCATTAACATCAGCTCCTTTTTCTACCAACCACTTGACAGTGTCCAAGTGTCCGTTCTCAGCAGCCCAGTGCAACACTGTCGATCCAGAATTATCTTTAGCTTGTAAATCAGCTCCTTGCTCTACCAACCACTTGACAGTGTCCAAGTTTCCATTCCAAGCAGCATAGTGCAACACTGTCCATCCATCACTATCTTTAGCTTGCAAATCAGCTCCTTTTTCTACCAACCACTTGAGAGTGTCCAAGTTTCCATTCTTAGCAGCATAGTGCAACATTGTCGATCCATATCTATCTTTAGCTTGTAAATCAACTCCCTGCTCTATCAACCACTTGACAGTGTCGAAGTCATCCCAAGCAGCATAGTGCAACACTGTCGATCCTTGTTCATCTTTAGCTTGTAAATCAGCTCCTTGCTCTATCAACTCCTTTACAAGTGCCCAGTTTCTTTCTTTAGCAGCTGTGAACAACGTGTCATTTCTAATTGCAGGTTGAGTAGTTCCTTGTTCTGGAATAATGAAAATAAAATTAGAACCTATAAAACTTTTACCTTTAAGTTTTAGTCAAATTTAAATATTTTTCAAAAGTTGTCACAACATCCAAACTTTAAGGGAAAAAAGTAAAATTTTTTTCAAAATTTTTAACCCTAGAACTATTTTTTATAACACTGACTGGGACTATAACACCATATGGACCCCATTATGTTATTTAAAGGAATATACCTGATTCTGCTAAATTTTTATTATAAAGCAAG
>JAIXMJ010000118.1 GCA_022836975.1 Wolbachia sp. | reverse complement strand
TTAAACACGATTATTCAAACAAAAGAAATGGCACAATGTTACACATACAAGCTGAAGAAGGCAATATGAAGATTATGAATTTTTTAATAAATAGTCTTGAAAAGTATCCACAAACACAAAGAACTATAATAAATACTACAGATAACAGTGGTAATACAGCATTATTTACTGTGGCTAACCATGGTCACCTGGAACTGGCTAAAATATTGGTAGAGAAAGGGGCTGAAGTTAATGCTACAAACAAGAAAGGTGAAACAGTGTTGCACTGGGCTGCTGAGAATGGACACTTGAACACTGTCAAGTGGATGGTAGAGCAAGGAGCTGATTTACAAGCTAAAGATAATTATGGACAGACAGTGTTGCACTGGGCTGCTCGTTATGGACACTTAGACACTGTCAAGTGGTTGGTAGAGCAAGGAACTGATGTTAATGCTAGAACAAATCATGGCTTAACAGTATTGTCCCTGGCTTACAATAATGAAGTAAAGAAATGGTTAAGAGAACATGGAGCAATTCAACCTGCAATTAACAATAACAATAAGTTGCTCACAGCTGCTAAAAATAATAACTGGAATCTTGTAATGTACTTGTTGGTAAATCAAGAAGCTAATGTTAATGCTACTGATAAACATGGATGGGCAGTGTTGCACTATGCTGCTAGGAATGGAAACTTGGTCACTGTCAAGTGTTTGGTAGAGCAAGGAGCTGATTTACAAGCTAAAGATAATGCTGGAAGGACAGTGTTGCACTGTGCTGCTGAGAATGGACAGTTGGACACTGTCAAGTGGTTGGTAGAAAAAGGAGCTGATTTACAAGCTAAAGGTAATGATGGAGAGACAGTGTTGCACTATGCTGCTATGAATGGACACTTGGACAATGTCAAGTGGTTGGTAGAAAAAGGAGCTGGTTTACAAGCTAAAAATAACGATAGACAACAGACAGTGTTGCACTATGCTGCTTGGCATGGAAGCTTGGACACTATCAAGTGGTTGGTAGAACGAGGAGCTGATTTGCAAGCTAAAGGTAAAGATGGATCAACAGTGTTGAACTATGCTGCTGAGAATGGACACTTGGACACTGTCAAGTGGTTGGTAGAAAAAGGAACTGATTTACAAGCTAAAGGTACTTTTGGATTGACAGTGTTACATTATGCTGCATACAATGGACACTTGGACACTGTCAAGTGGTTGGTAGAAAAAGGAGCTGATGTTAATGCTAGAACGAATGGTGGCATGACAGTGTTGGACTGGGCTTCAAATAATGAAGTGAAACAATGGCTAAGAGAACATGGAGCACAGGACAGGAAGTTCTGGACATGGTTAAGGAGGACATAAACTCACTCACTCACTCTCCTCACTCACTCACTCACACCCCAACTGCTAGCTGCTAGCTGTTGAGAAGGAAACGGCTGCTCCTTGCAGGGGATCGATCCATGAACCTTCCAATTGCAAGGGTGATGCGCTAACTGCTGCGCCACACCATTCCCCAAAGCCTAGCTAGTTTTTGATCTATATAAATGTGTCGGTGAATATTTTTTGTAATTTTAAACTTTTGATTGTACAGAACGATCAAAGTAAATGGTTTCTTTGATCTGTTAAAATTCTATGGTCTGATTTAAACAAGAAAGTGGTTTAAAGATATATATAAATATAAATCGAAATATACTGTATTTATTTAAAAGACTGTATTTCCTTATTTTTTATTTATTTAAACGATGCTTTTTTAAAAGAAATCTGATTGCAAAACGATAAAACTTGCTTGCTTAAAATGGAAAAAATCATTTTCTGAAAATATCATGAAACTTCGGCAAAATATTGCAGAAAACATGATCATTTAGACATTTAGACCAGATTTTCGCCGTCTTGTCTTGTCATGGGAAACATTGGAATGGTCTCCCTGCTAATGCAATAAGCAAGTCGAAATTGAATATTGTACTTGCAAATTGTTGTACGTGTGAACGGTAGCGTTTTCTGCGCTTGAAAGCGGTTTAAAAGTAGACATTGAGCGGCCTTTAAGCTTATACTTATCACTAAGCTAATTCTTTAAACTTTAAAAGAAAAACAGTTCGCTACGAATAACTTCAAACAAACTTATACAAATCGTTTTTAATTTTTAATTTTGACCTTTTGTTGTCCATGTGTTACTGACCAAGATTTTTTGTCTAAAACTTGATTGCATAAAGAAACTTGAAAGTTTTAAACGAAGTAGAACCCATCGAGTACAAATTTCTTAAAAGTCTAGCTCAAATAATTGCCAAGATATACACGTATGAATTTGAAAAAATGTGTTACCGGCC
>JAIXMJ010000117.1 GCA_022836975.1 Wolbachia sp. | reverse complement strand
ATAAAAAACCTCCAAAACAATAAATATGCATTACAGGGATGGACACCAATAGAAAATGCAATAGAATAATAGAAAACCAATAGAAAAATTTATTTTTTAAATTTATTGTCAAAAATGTTCTAAATTGCCTAAAAAATATTTTTTAGTAAAAATTGAGTTTGTTTAAGCTTATTTAAGTTTTCTATTATAATGGAATGCATTCTATTGCAATAGAATGTATTCTATTGCAATAGAAAGGATTCTATTATAATAGAAAAATGCGGTTAGTATTTTAGGCAAAAATGGCTTAACAAAAGTTGCTTCCCGTCAACCAACGGGTTCATAAAAATCAAAATTTGAAAAAAAAATTTTGGCGTATTTTTATAAGGAAAAATGTTGATTCACAGGTAGGGGTACATGGATTTCGAAAAATTTTGTTTTTGGAGTTTTGATATTTATAAATCCGTTGGGCTAAAGATATTGATAGCAAGACAGTGTTGCATTCAGCTGCTCAGAATGGACACTTGGATACTGTCAAGTGGTTGGTAGAGCAAGGAGCTGATTTACAAGCTAAAAATAATTATGGATGCAAAGTGTTGCACTTGGCTGCTTGGAATGGACACTTGGACACTGTCAAGTGGTTGGTAGAGCAAGGAGCTGATGTTAATGCTAGAACAAATGCTGGCAAAACAGCCTTGTCCCTGACTACAAATAATGAAGTGGAACAATGGTTAAGAGAGCATGGAGCAACAGAAGAACAAGAAACAATTCAACCTGCAATTAACAATGACGATATGTTCAAAGCTGCTAAAAAAGGAAACTGGATACTTGTAAAGAAGTTGATAGAGCAAGGAGCTGATTTACAAGCTAAAGACAAAGGTGGACAAACGTGGAAGCATCCTTCTACATCCTTCGAATATATGGAATGGATTCCTGAAGGATGGACAGTCCTGCACTTTGCTGCTTGTTCTGGACACTTGGACACTGTCAAGTGGTTGGTAGAGCAAGGAGCTGATTTACAAGCTAAAAATAAATATGGATGGACAGCGTTGCACTTTGCTGCTATTAATCAACACTTGGACACTGTCAAGTGGTTGGTAGAAAAAGGAGCTGATGTTAATGCTAAAGACAATGGTGGCAGGACAGTGTTGAGCTGGGCTCCAAATAATGAAGTGAAACAATGGTTAAGAGAACATGGAGCAACATAACCCACACTCACCTCACTCACCTCACTCACCTCACTCACACCCTCAACTGCTAGCTAGCTCAACTGTTGAGAAGGAAACGGCTGCTCCTTGCGGGGATCGATCCATGAACCTTCCGATTGCAAGGGTGATGCGCTACTGCTGCGCCACACCGCTCCCCAAAGTGTAGCCAGTTTTAGATCTATATAAATGTGTTGGTGAATATTTTTTGTAATTTTAAACTTTTGATAGTGCAGAACGATCAAAGTAAACGGTTTCTTTGATCTGTTAAAATTTTATGGTCTGATTTAAACGGGAAAGTGGTTTAAAGATATATATAAATATAAATCGAAATATACCGTATTTATTTAAAAGACCATATTTATTTATTTTTTATTTATTTAAACGATGCTTTTTTAAAAGAAATCTTATTGCAAAACTTTAAAACTTGCTTGTTTAAAACGGAAGCGAGTTGGAGAAAATCATTTTCTGAAAATATCATGAAACTTTGGCAAAATATTGCGGAAAACATTTAGACTGGATAAGATTTTCGCCGTCTTGTCTTGTCATGGGGAACATTGGAATGGTCTCCCTGCTAATGCGATAAGCGAGTTGAAATTGAATATTGTACTTGCAAATTGTTGTACGTGTGAACGGTAGCGTTTTCTGCACTTGAAAGCGGTTTAAAAGCAGACACTGAGACAAGCGTCTAGGGAGAGAACGCACTAGTAGCGGGTTTCTACAACTTCAAAATTGCAGATATTACAATTTTCTATTGACATCTGACGACGTGAGTGTGAGTTGCATATATGTATATACAAGCGCGTACTCCTAGCTCTGGTTTATATATTATAATATAAGTAAAATTGAAATTACAAAGTAAGGTTTGCGCTTCAACTCAGCTTAGGCTTAGTACTTTATCTTCAACTAAGCCTAAGCCAAGCTTAAGCAAACCTTACTTTTTAATTAAATTACCTTTATAATTTAAATTTTACTTATAACTTAAAAAGGAGCGTTTGCCTGCGCTATTCATACCGGTTATATATATAAGAAAAAAACGGAAAATATACAACTGCATTAACTGTTTTCAACATATTTTAGAAAAAATTAATTTTCACTCCGATTTTTTGTACACGTATGCTGTACATATGAATTTATTTGCATAAAACCTTTTGAAAAAATTTTCAT
>JAIXMJ010000116.1 GCA_022836975.1 Wolbachia sp. | reverse complement strand
AATGTGGAAACGTGATCTAAAACTCATCTGCAACATGGCATCAACTTGTCTAAAAAAGTACAAAAGATAGCTCGAAATGGATCATATGCCACTATACACTAAATGGGCATTTTTTTAAACTATGTATTGATTCTTGTTAATATTTTTTCGCTTTTGTAGTTTTTGAGATATAAACGTTTAATATGCCACCAATCTTTTTGCCCCTAGGGTTACTGTATATTCATTAAGTTTGACTTAATATTATGAAACTGTTACTTTTATTATAAAAACACTCTACTATTGAGTGTTTTTATAATAAAAATTTAGCAGAATCAGGTATATTCCTACAAATAACATAATATGGACATTTCATGTTCATATGGACCCCAGTGGTAGTCAGTGTTATAAAAAAATCCTGGTAGTTCTAGGGTTAAAACAAACGACTCAAATTGGAGAGCCTTTGTAACACAAATTAGACATTTGATACCTGAATGTAAAAAGAATACTTTTACAAATTACAGCAACAAATTAATGACAACTTTTGAAAAATATTTAAATTCAACTTAAGGATAAAAAAAGTTTTTTTATAGGTTTATAATATTATTATTTATTCTATTTTCATTATTCCAGAACAAAGAACCATTCAACCTGCAATTAGCAATGACATGTTGCTCACAGCTGCTGAGAATGGAAACTGGATACTTGTAAAGGAGTTGATAGAGCAAGGCGCTGATTTACAAGCTAAAGACAATGATGGATTGACAGTTTTGCAGTATGCTGCTAGGAATGGAAGCTTGGACACTGTTAAGTGGTTGGTAAAAAAAGGAGCTGATTTACAAGCTAAACATGAGTATGGATCTACAGTGTTACACATAGCTGCTTTTCATAGACACTGGGACACTGTCAAGTGGTTGGTAGAGCGAGGAGCTGATTTACAAGCTAAAAATAATAAGGGAGAGACAGTGTTGCACTATGCTGCTGAGAATGGACACTTGGACACTGTCAAGTGGTTGGTAGAGCAAGGAGCTGATTTCAAAGCTAAAGATAATGATGGAAAGACAGTGTTGCACTATGCTGCTGCAAATGGACAGTGGGACACATTCAAGTGGTTGGTAGAAAAAGGAGCTGATGTTAATGCTAGAACAATTAATGACAGGACAGTGTCTGTGACTTCAAATAATGAAGTGAAACAATGGTTAACAAAAAAATTTAAAAGTACTAGTTTTATTTCAGAACAAGGATCCATTCCATCCATTCAACCTGCAATTAGCAATGACATGTTGCTCACAGCTGCTAAAGAAAGAAACTGGACACTTGTTGAGAAGTTGATAGAGCAAGGAGCTGATTTACAAGCTAAAGATTGGCTTGGCTTGACAGTGTTGCACTATGCTGCTAGCTATGGATACTTGGACACTGTCAAGTTGTTGGTAGAAAAAGGAGCTGATTTACAAGCTAAAGATTGGCTTGGATTGACAGTGTTGCACTATGCTGCTAAGAATGGACACTTGGACACTGTCAAGTCGTTGGTAGAAAAAGGAGCTGATTTACAAGCTAAGGATAAGTATGGATGGTCAGTGTTGCACTATGCTGCCGATAATGGACACTTTGACACTGTCAAGTGGTTGGTAGAAAAAGGAGCTGATGTTAATGCTAAAGACAAATATGGCAGGACAGTGTTGCACTGGGCTTCAAATAATGAAGTGAAACAATGGTTAAGAGAACATGGAGCAACATAACCCCCACTCTCCTCACTCACTTTTCTCATTCACACGTTCAACTGCTCACTCACTCTTCACTCACTCTTCACTCACTCTTCACTCACTCTTCACTCACTCTTCACTCACTCTTCACTCACTCTTCACTCACTCTTCACTCACTCTTCACTCACTCTTCACTCACTCTTCACTCACTCCTCAACTACTAGCTGCTAGACGTCGAGACCGTGTGGGAGACAGCTAACCCAAGCGGGTTCGAACCATGCACCTTCTGGTCGCAAGGGTGATGCGCTATCCGCTGCACCATGCCATCCCCCAAACCCCAACTAGTTTTTGATCTATATAAATGTGTCGGAGAATTTTTTTCGTTATTTCAAACTTTTGATTGTACAGGATGGTCAAACCAATTTTTTTCTTTGAACTGTTAAAATTTTAATGTCTAATTTAAACGGGATTTAAAGATATAAATCGCCAATACCGTATTTATTTAAAAGAACGTTTATTTATTTTTTATTTATTATTTAAACAACGATTTTTTAAAAGAAATCTAATTTCGATACTTTAAAACTTGCTCCGAGTTGTGAAAAATCATTAAGTTACTTTTTTAATTTAAATGTTGCTTATATCTTAAAAAAAGGTGTGTAGGCCTGTGCTACTCAT
>JAIXMJ010000115.1 GCA_022836975.1 Wolbachia sp. | reverse complement strand
AGTTAAAGTAAGGTGAACTATACTCATCTCACCATATTTATAGATCGCGTACAGGCTCTAAGCCTGATAGTAATAAATATAGAGGTTATTATTGTGACTCATTCGGTAAGGCTTTGTCAGAAACCAGTTGCAGCAATAAGATTAGTAATAGCACTGATGGTTTAGTAACTAAAACAATAATAATCAAAACAATAATAATTATTGCAATATTGTCATTCATTCTTTCAATTGTCCTGCATTCTACAATACTAAATATATTGAGCTTTACCTGTATAGCAATATGTGGACTATTTTTATACACTACAAGTGAAGCCAAAGAAAAAAAAAGCTATGAAGTAGCAACAACACTTATAAAAGAATATCAAACAGTAATAGAATCTACAGCACAATGTTTTAATATGGTAGATTCATTATGGGCTCAAGTAGAAGAAAATAGAGATAATGGAAGGGTAGACCTAAGTAATGACATAAAAGAAACAATAGAGTCACTTCAAAAGTGGCAAGTCAAAGCAACTGAGCATCGTCTAGTCAATACTAACACTATACCGATTATTCTCGATGTAATTTTAGGAATCGATAGAAACAATATAAAAAGTTCTTGTATTAAACAACAAGAAGATAGCTACAATTGTGGTATATATGCACTTACAAACGCCAAAATTATCACAGATATGTTTAATAGTGACATGCCATTTAATGAAATTGATAAACAATTACAGAAAAATAAACTTACTCCGGAACAATTGATCGCAAAAAGGAAAGAGTTTAAAGAAAATCTCAGCAAGGCTGAAAAACAAAATGTATACCCAGCTCCTGTTTCTGTTGTTTTATCACAGACTACAGAAGTTAAACAATCAAGCGATAGTTTAGGAGGACATAAGTAATAGGCTTTCTGTAAGTACACAGGTTTTTATAATATAATTTACATAAATTTTGTAGCTAAACCTGGTAGTTACACTAAAATAAACAAATTAGGAATACCGTATTAATTATTAATTAATAATTAATAGGTGTAATTTGTTAATAAAACTTTGATTTATTATTTTCCTTAGTTATACATGTTACTAAATTGTAAATTATTTATGGGGTGTTGAGTATGCGTATATTATTAATTGAAGATGATCCAGTAAGTGCAAAAACCGTGGTCAATGCTTTGAATTCTGATGGGCATTTTTGTGATGTTGTAACATCTGCACAAGACTATAGTAATAATATGGTCTTTTCAAATGGAGATTGCTATGACTTAGTCATCCTAGATATACATCTACCTGGAGATATTGATGGGTATGATATATTATTAAGGCTCAGGAGTGCAAAAATTAAGGTTCCTGTTTTAATACTCTCGTGTATATCTGCTGTAAACCATAAAACCAAAGGATTAAGATTTGGTGCAGATGATTATTTAACTAAGCCATTCCATAAAAGTGAGTTGCTAGCTCGGATCAAAGCTATAATACGTCGTACTAAAGGTCATCCAGAATCAGTAATAAAAATTGGCAATATTCATATTAACTTTGACCATAGAATTGTCCAAGTCAAAGGTAAAACAGTACACCTTACAAATAAAGAATACTCCATGATAGAATTACTTGCTTTACGTAAAGGAACAGTATTAACAAAAGAGATGTTTTTAAACCATTTATACAACGGTTTAGATGAACCTTCTGACAACAAAATAGTTGATGTTTTTATGTGCAAATTGCGTAAAAAGCTTGAAAATGCTAATGATGGCAAGAGCCACATAGAAACTGTATGGGGTAGAGGGTATGTCCTAAAAGAATATGCTGATGATGAAGAATATTGTGACATTAATACAAGTTCAAGTTAGAAGCTATGGCACTAATGTAACATAAAGCTGGAAGATCAGTACAAAGCAGAAAAGTCAATTACAGAATTACTGGCATAATTTTAATCAGAAAAGGTATTTANANNCAGTTTCTAAAGAAATTAAAGAGCTCAGAGATAACTTCATTAAAGAAAAACTTATCAATCAAAATACTAAAGGGTTCAGTAAAGCTCGTGATGATTACTATATTGAATTAAATTCCAAAATTGTGTCAATGTTGAGAGCACGAGAGCTTAAAGAATTTAATTTAACTGTTGATGTACTCAATCTGGAAGAAATCTGCATCCAAGCATTAGAAAGTAAGGTCAAGGAAATTTCAAGTGCTGCTGATGAGTTTCTGAAGCTGTTTTTAACCAAGCCTATAGCTTCTCTGAGAGCTGAATACGACAAGTTTACCACTCACTATGAAAATCTAATTTCAGAACTTGTTAAGGTAATTTTAAAAACAATTACAGTGAGCCTTTTTTAAAACTAGCGAAACAAGTTTTTCTGGAGCTATGCTTATCGCGGATACGAG
>JAIXMJ010000114.1 GCA_022836975.1 Wolbachia sp. | reverse complement strand
GAAACCTTTGACGATGGGATTAGTACTATATTCACACGCTGCATAAAAGGTTTTCTCGTTTATGCAAAACTGATACTTTATACGAGTTTCAAAAATTTCTCCCTGCAAGACTGTATCACCAAAAATATCTTTATCATGTACATCAGCTCCTTTCTCCACCAACCACTTAACTAGTTCCATGTTTCCTGAACTAGCAGCATAGTGTAATACTGTATTGTCATTAAAACCTTTAGCATTAACATCAGCTCCTTTTTCTATCAACCACTTAACTAAGTCCCAGTTTTCAGATTGCGCAGCAAATTCTAAAGCTGAATCATCAACACTTTCTTTAGCTTGAACGTCAGCTCTGTTTTCTACCAACCACTTGACTAAGTCCCAGTGTCCTGATCGAGCAGCTTCATGCAACACTGTTTTGTCATCACTTTCATGAACTTCAATATCAGCTCCTTTCTCCACCAACCATTTGATGAGTTCCAAGTTTCCAGAACAAGCAGCATAGTGTAATACTGTATTGTCATTAAAACCTTTAGCATTAACATCAGCTCCTTTTTCTATCAACCACTCGACTAAGTCCCAGTTTTCTAATCGAGCAGCACAATGCAATGCAGTATCACCATCAATTTTTTTAGCTTTCACGTCAGCTCCTTTTTCTACCAGCCACATGACTAAGTCCCAGTGCCCTAATTGAGCAGCTTCATGCAACACTGTTTGACTATTACTATCATGAGCTTGAATATCAGCTCCCATCTCCACCAACCATTTGATGAGTTCCAAGTTTCCAGATCTAGCAGCATTGGACAACACTGTTTTGTTATTATAACCTTTAGCCTGAAGATCACCCCCTTTTTCTATCAACAACTTAACTACTTCCATGTTTCCAGATCTAGCAGCACAGTGCAAAGCTGTATCACCATCACTTTCTCTAGCTTGCATATCAGCTCCTTTATCTACCAACCACTTAACTAGCTCGAATTTTCCAGAACTAGCAGCATTGTGCAACATTGTTTGGTTGTTATCCGTTTTAGCCTGAAGATCAGCCCCTTTTTCTACCAACCACTTGACTAGTTCCAAGTCTCCTGATTTAGCAGCATAGTTCAATGCTGTAATACCATCACTTTGCTTAGCTTGTACATCAGCACCTTTTTCTACCAACCACTTGACGAGTTCTATGTCGCCAGTACTAACAGCATAGTGTATAACTTTTTTGTAATTATAGCCCTTAACTTGAACATCAGCTCCTTTTTCTATCAACCACTTGACTAAGTCCCAGTGGTATAATCTAGCAGCATAGTTCAATGCTGTATCATTATCAGTTTCCTTAGCTTGAAAATCAGCTCCCTTTTCTATCAACCACTTGACTAGTTCCATGTTTCCTGAACCAGCAGCAAAGTGTAACACTGTTTTGCCATTAGAACCTTTAGCTTGAACATCAGCTCCCTTTTCAACCAACCACTTGACTAAGTCCCAGTGGTCATATCGTGCAGCATAGTGCAATGCAGTATCATTATCACTTTCTTCAGCTTGAACATCAGCTCCTTTTTCTACCAGGTACTTGGCAATGACTATGTTTCCAGATTTAGCAGCATAGTGCAACGCTGTTATGCCATTAAAAGGTTTAGCTTGAACATCAGTTCCTTTTTCTACCAACCACTTGACTAAGTCATAGTGGTCTGATCGAGTCACATAGTGCAACACTGTATCGCCATTACTATCTATAGCTTGTACATCAGCTCCTTTTTCTATCAACCACTTGACTAGATCCAACTGTTCTGATTCAGCTGCATAATGCAACACTGTTTTTCCATCAAAAGCTTTAGCTTGAACATCAGCTCCTCGCTTTACCAAAAACTTGAGAAGGTCCCAGTTTCCATATCTGGCTACATCATGCAACACTGTCTTTCCATCATTATTTTTAGCTTTAACATCAGCTCCTTGCTCTACCAAAAACTTGATAATGTCCCACTTTTTATATCGAGCAGCAATATGCAGTACAGTCCATCCATCACTACGTTTAGCTAGAACATCAGCTCCTTTCTCTACCAACCATTTGACTGTGTCCAAATTACTATACCGAGCAGCAACAGATAACACCGTTGATCCATCACTAGTTTTAGCTTGAATATCAGCACCTTGCTCTATCAACAACTTGATAAGGTCCCACTGTTGTGATGTAACAACATCATGGAACACTGTTGATCCATCACTACTTTTTGCTTGAACATCAGCTCCTCGCTTTACCAAAAACTTGAGAAGGTCCCAGTTTCCATATCTGGCTACATCATGCAACACTGTCTTTCCATCATTATTTTTAGCTTTAACGTCAGCTCCTTGCTCTACCAAAAACTTGATAATGTCCCACTTTTT
>JAIXMJ010000113.1 GCA_022836975.1 Wolbachia sp. | reverse complement strand
AAATCATTCATGACAAACGTAAGCGCCGTTCCTATAGGTTGTGAAATATAAGCTCGAATAGAATGTAGCTTGATGATAAACGTCTTTTGGAATATTAATAGTTTTGATCAGATTACCGGAAGATGTATCTAGTACAAACATTACACCGGTGCTGCTTATAATAAATACCTGATTATCTGGATGGACTGAGATAACATACTTACCATTGCGTACTGGTAACTTAGTATCTAATAGAACTTTTCCATTGTTTTTATCGATTTTTAAAGCTCTGTTATCTTCAGTAATTGCAAGAAGGCCAGTAGACTCACTGTCTAGATTAATGGTCTGAACTTGTATAGGTTGTGACCATAATAGGTTTCCCGATATTATATCAATTGCTGCAATAACAGATTTGTTTGTCGTTATGATACTATCCATGAGCGGACTAATTGCAACATTTGTTATGTTTATAAATGGAGTCTCAATAGAGTCTACATACGGTTTATAGGACCACAATATTTTTCCATTTTCATCAAAAGCTGTCATTTCTCCATTTAAAAATGGAACTATGACAATTCCTTTGTTAAAATGTTTAGAATATGTCAATACAGGTGATGCAGAATATGACCCTATCACAGAATAAAGACCAAGCCTGATATCATGGCTGCCGTTGTAACGTAACCAAAGCGAATCACCGTTTGTAACATCTAGCATATATATGTAATTATTAGTTGTTAACACTGCTAACCTATTGTTAAATATTTCAGAGACACCTTTTATTGGCGCATTAAATTCTTTCTTCCATAATATTTTACCTGCATCTCCTTCACTTTTAACTGCATATAGCACGTTGTCTATTATTACACTATAATCTTCATTTTTTGTATCATGGCTTGTACCTAACCTAACTCTGCTAATTTTTTTGTGGTAGACAGATAAATCTAATTCACCAATTTTTAACAACTGATCGTTGTAGTAATGTAGCCTCCCTTTTATATCAAGAACTACAAATTTCCCGTCAGGACGAACAATCGGTGCTGAAAAACCTTGAGAAAGATTTTTGTCTATGTTTTTTAATCGGGTGCATTGTAGAGAACCACCTGCACCCGCATTATAGTGAATTATTAAAGTAAGAATAATTAAGGTAATAATATATTGCATAGACCTTGTCTAGATAACTAATTATATTCTCAAAAGATTAATAATCAGTTATTATATAATATCAGGGTATTAAACACAATACAAAATTTATAATAATTTAATGAGTTTGTTTTACAATGAGAGCGTGAATAAACTAGACATAATAAAACCAAATCAGCTTACAGAAAATGAAAAGCAAGGCTATTGTCATATTTTTCAGGAACTTTTGGATCAAATTGACGAAGGAATTGATAAGTTGGATAGCTATGAGAGAGTGATGCAAGTAAAGCGTAGTATTGAGAGGTTAATAGAAACTTTGTATAGCCAGGCCACAGTTGAAGATATCAAGGTGAAACTTGAAGCCATGAAACATATTCCAGAGGCTATACATAGAGTTAAAGAAAAAAGGAAAAAGAAAGAGATTGAAAAAATCCAACATCAAAAAGAGATGGAGAGAGAAATCAAAGAAACGATGACAGATAAAGAAACAAAAAAAAGTGTAGATGAAGCAAAAAAGCAGGTAAAATCTTCCATTAAGGAAGTATTATTTTCAGTTATTGCTCATAGAATGGATCCTAAAAAGAGAGCCGGAGAAACTACTGATAATAATGAAGAACATGCACATCTGTATGGCAGAAGAGCTAAGCATGGACTATTACATACAATGTTAAAAGCTTTTCTCACAACAGTTAATACTATTATACATGCAATGACAAAACCACATGATACATCTTTTACAAAACAGGTAGAAGAAAGCAGAAATATAAATCACCAAAAGAATTTGTCTAAGTAAAAATGTATTTAGCAATAAAATAAGTCATCCAAATTTATATTTGGATGATAAAAACAATTGTATTTGTTCAAAAATTAATATCTAGCAACAGGCTCAAAATGTACACTAGACTTCTTGCATAACTACATTAAAGATTGTAAAATAGTAAAGTGAAAAATAGTAGAGTAGGAATAATGAAGTTTGAAAAAATAAATAAGTTAGGAAGCGAAGAATTTCGTCGATTAACAGGAATAAAACGAAGTACATTCAAAAGAATGGTCGAAATTTTAATAGAGGAGGAAATCAAGAAAAAAGCGAGAGGTGGCAAGCCAAACAAACAGTGTATGGAAGATCGTTTATTAGGGTGTGTCGTCATGAGATCTTGGCCCACATTAACAAAGCTTTAAGTGAAAGGGCAGCCATATACGATCGTGCATTTTTAGCATATCTGGTGGCTATTCCTCGCCATTCTTTAAA
>JAIXMJ010000112.1 GCA_022836975.1 Wolbachia sp. | reverse complement strand
CTTTAATTTTAACCGGCTAATTTAACAGCCACCTTAAATTTAAAACCTTTCTGAAAACCGGGCCCTGAAAGTTAAATTCAATCAAAGCATCTGAGATGAGTGGTATTTTAACGGTACGTGTGTGCTGCTATCATACCGGCTCACCAATCAATATTCAAATACTGTATATCAATATGAATTTAAAATGTGCTGCCTTGATATGCTTGTCTTTTAAACCGCTTTCATGCAAGTGCAGAAAAACGTTACCATTCACCATATTAGGTGCATCAACAATTTGCAAGTACAATATACAATTTCAACTCGCTTATTACATTATTAGCAGGGCCATTCCAATGACACAACAAGCCAAGATGAAAACTGGCGAGGATCTTGTTCCGTCTAAATGATGGTGTTTGCCAAAATATTTTGCTGAAGTTTAATAATGATAGTTTCAGAACATGATTTTTCCTAACTCGCTTCCATTTTAAGCAAGAAAGTTTTAAAGTTTTGCAATTAGATTCCTTTTAATAAAGCATCGTTTAAATAAGTAAATAAATAAAAAATAAATACTCTTTTAAATAAATACGGTATTGGAGATTTATATTTATATATATCTTTAAATCACTCTCTCATTTAAATCAGACCATAAAATTTTAACAGATCAAAGAAACCATTCGATTTGATCACCCTGTACAGTCAAAAGTTTAAAATAACAAAAAATCGTCACCAACACATTTATACAGATCTAAAACTAGCTAGGCTTTGGGGAACGGTGTGGCACAGCAGGTTTGTAGCATCACCCTTGCAATTGGAAGGTTCATGGATCGACCCTGCATGGAGCAGCCGTTTCCTTCTCAACAGTTGAGCTAGCTAGCAGTTGAGTGTGTGAGTGAGGAGAGTGAGTGAGGAGAGTGAGTGAGTGAGAAGAGTGAGTGAGAGAGATGTTCACTCTTCAGTTGCTCCATGTTCTCTTAACCACTGTCTCACTTCATTATTTGAAGTCACAGACAATACTGTCATGCCATAATTAGTTTTAGCATTAACATCAGCTCCTTTTTCTACCAACAACTTGACGGTGTCCAAGTGTCCATACTTAGCAGCATAGTGCAACACTGTCAATCCAAGATTATCTTTAGCTTGTAAATCAGCACCTTTTTCTACCAACCACTTGACAGTGTCCAAGTGTCCACTGTATGCAGCATTGTGCAACACTGTTTTTCCATCATTATTTTTAGCTTGTAAATCAGCTCCTTTTTCTACCAACCACTTGACAATGTCCAAGTCTCCAGAAGTAGCAGCATAGTACAACACTGTCCATCCATCATCATCTTTAGCTTGTAAATCAGCTCCCTGCTCTACCAACTACTTGACTGTATCCCAGTGTCCATTCCTAGCAGCATAGTGCAACACTGTCCATCCAGAATTAGTTTTAGCTTGTAAATCAGCTCCTTTTTCTACCAACCACTTGACAGTGTCCAAGTCTCCAGAAGTAGCAGCATAGTGTAACACTGTCCATCCATCATTCTTTTTAACTTGTAAATCAGCTCCTTTTTCTACCAACCACTTGACAGTGTCCAAGTGTCCATTCTTAGCAGCAAAGTTCAACACCGTTGATCCATAATTATCTTTAGCTTGTAAATCAGCTCCTTTTTCTACCAACCACTTGACAGTGTCCAAGTGTCCATTCTCAGCAGCAAAGTTCAACACTGTTGATCCATAATTATCTTTAGCTTGTAAATCAGCTCCTTGCTCTATCAACTCCTTTACAAGTGTCCAGTTTCCATTTTTAGCAGCTCTGAGCAACATGACATTGCTAATTGCAGGTTGAATGGTTCCTTGTTCTGTAAATAGAATTAGAACCTATAAAATTTTTTTACTTTAAGTTGAATTTATTAAATATTTTTCAAAAGTTGTTGGAACATTCAAACTTTAGGGAAAAAAGTACAATTTTTTTTCAAAATTTTCAAATGCTCCTTTTAAAAGATTTTTTTCTGAAGTTTATGCAGGGTAAAGAAGATTTCAGAAAAAAATCTTTGAATCTTATTTTGTCATTGCTGGAAAACGTCCAAGCAACAATGGGAGATGAGAGGTAAGCACAGCACAGCTGGTCTAGGCATCTGCGATCTAGGACAGGCAACACACTGTGTAGCTATTGCTTAATGCACCTGTTATAGGGTAATTTGAAAAAAATAAGATGAAATCATATATTTGACTAGAAACGTTTACAAGACTGACAGTTGCAACAACTGTGAATGAAATCAATAAATGGTGACACACTTAACCTATGCTAAATGTTGATACAAAAAAACGTGTTTCACTGTTTCATAGTTTTTAATGTTTCAAATAAATCAATAATGATAGATCAAAATACTATTTTCTGAAAACCAAA
>JAIXMJ010000111.1 GCA_022836975.1 Wolbachia sp. | reverse complement strand
TTTTGCGGCCATTTATTTATAAGGAATTGCACATTCTCCCGCTTTTCCCCTCACCACCCGCTTCAAGCTCTATATTTTTTAATTTATTTTACTCGACGCTTGAAATATGACTGGCGCTTCCGCTTCAGAGTTTTTTTGGTGTCGATGTCTTTAGAGAATATAATTTGAAATTTGGGAGAAAAAATTGATTTTTTAATTTTTTTTAAAAAATTAAAATGTTTACTATTTTTTTATCATTTATCCACGTGGTCCCAGACGAACTTTTGTCACATATTAAAAATTTTGACATTTATTTCTCAATCAATTTCAAAAGAAATGAGGAATGAGTTTACTGATTGTGTCTAGCTCTCGCATCAGCTGCTTGACTGGGCACACAAACATTCTTTCAACTGAGAAAAACTCCATTTTCGAGAATTAGTTCTAATAAGTGGATAGAAGTTTTTGGTGGGTTTTGTCTCAAATTTCCACTTTTTTGGTTATGAAATAAACATGTGGGGAAATTTTAAGCGAAACTAAATCTATGAATTTTTAAATAACCTTTGGTTGAAATAGGCGTGTCTAAAATTTTTCGTCTTTTTTTAGAATTAAAACTACTTTTTAGCTGCCCAAAATTCAGATTTGGCACTTCGTGCCATATGCAAAAGTATCCATCCATAGGAGAATCTCAACCTCTAGTCGGTGTTGAAATAATGTCGACACTACCTACTAGTTCAAATTTTTCTGTAATTATTGTTATTTTAATGTTATTTATTATTGCTATGATTGTTGTTTTTATGGTAAGTTTTTAAAAGCTAAGAATTTGTAAATTTCTTTTCAAACTATTAGCACGATGTACCAAAAAGCCGAAAAGGGAAGGGTCAAAATTAAAAATTAAAACGATTTGCATAAGTTTGTTTGAAGTTATTTGTAGCGAACTGTTTTTCTTTTAAAGTTTAAAGAATTTTTTTCTTTTAAAGTTTAAAGAATTAGCTTAGTGATAAGTTTAAAAGCCGCTTTCAAGCGCAGAAAACGCTACCGTTCACACGTACAACAATTTGCAAGTACAATATTCAATTTCGACTCGCTTATTGCATTAGCAGGGAGACCATTCCAATGTTTCCCATGACAAGACAAGACGGCGAAAATCTTGTCCAGTCTAAATGTTTTCTGCAATATTTTGCCAAAGTTTCATGATATTTTCATAAAATGATTTTCTCCAACTCACTTCCGTTTTAAACGAGTAAGTTTTAAAGTTTTGCAATTAGATTTCTTTTAAAAAAAGCATCGTTTAAATAAAATAAGTGAAATAAATTAAAAAATAAATACAGTCTTTTAAATAAATACGGTATTGACGATTTATATTTATATATATCTTTAAACCACTTTCTCATTTAAATTGGACCTTAAAATTTTAATAGATCAAAGAAACCATTTACTTTGATCGTTCTGTATTATCAAAAGTTTAAAATTACGAAAAATATTCACTGACACATTTATATAGATCAAAAACTAGCTACACTTTGGGGAGTGGTGTGGCGCAGCAGGTAGCGTGTCACCCTTGCAATTGGAAGGTTCATGGATCGATCCCCGCAAGGAGCAGCCGTTTCCTTCTCAACAGTTGAGCTAGCTAGCAGTTGAGGGTGTGAGTGAGGTGAGTTTATGTTGCTCCATGTTGTCTTAACCATTGTTTCACTTCATTATGTTTAATCAGGAACAATGCTGTGTTGCCATTATCAGTTTTAGCATTAACATCAGCTCCTTTTTCTACCAAGTATTTGACAGTGTCCAAGTGTCCATTAGAAGCAGCCCAGAGCAACACTGTCCATCCATTATATACATCCATCCATCCAGCACTTCTAGCATTAACATCACCTCCTTTTTCTTCTACCAACCACTTCACAGTATCCAACTGTCCATTCCTAGCAGCATAGTGCAACACTGTGCATCCATACTTATCTTTAGCTTGTAAATCAGCTCCTCGCTCTACCAACCACTTGACAGTATCCAAGTGTCCATTAATAGCAGCCCAGTGCAACACTGTCCATCCATCATTAGTTTTAGCTTGTAAATCAGCTCCTTTTTCTACCAACCACCTGACAGTGTCCAAGTGTCCAGAAATAGCAGCAAAGTGCAGGACTGTCCATCCTTCAGTATTCCATTTGGTGGATGTAGCTGAAGGACTCCACATTTGTCCAGTTTTATCTTTAGCTTGTAAATCAGCTCCTCCCTCTACCAACAATTTTACAAGTGTCCAATTTCCATTCTTAGCAGCTGTGAGCAATGTTGCAGGAATATCAGCATGTTGCATTAGTAGTTGAATTACCTATAAACTTTTTTTAGTTTTAGTTGAATTAGTCAAAATTTGTCATTAATAATTTGTTGTACACTCC
>JAIXMJ010000110.1 GCA_022836975.1 Wolbachia sp. | reverse complement strand
ATTTCTATCACAAACTAGACATTTGATTACCATAGGCTTTATGGAAATGTAAAAAGAATACTTTTTACACTCTCAGTTTATATATCTGCAGCACCAAATTAATGATGACTTTTGAAAAATATTTAAATTCAACTAAAACTTAAACGTAAAAAAACATTTATACGTCCTAATCCTATTTATATTATTCCAGCTGATGTTAATGCTACAAATAAAAATGGCTCAACAGTATTGCATTCAGCTGCTAAGGAAGGACAGTTGGACACTGTCAAATGGTTGGTAGAGCGAGGAGCTGATTTACAAGCTAAAGATAAAGATGGAAGAACAGTGTTGCACTATGCTGCTAAGAATGGACACTGGGACACTGTCAAGTGGTTGGTAGAAAAAGGAGCTGATGTTAATGCTACAAATAAAAATGGGTGGACAATGCTGCACTATGCTGCTGAGAATGGACACTTGAACACTGTCAAGTGGTTCGTAGAGCGAGGAGCTGATTTACAAGCTAAAGATAAAGGTGGAAGGACAGTGTCGCACTATGCTGCTAAGAATGGACACTGGGACACTGTCAAGTGGTTGGTAGAAAATGGAGCTGATGTTAATGCTACAAATAAAAATGGGTGGACAATGCTGCACTATGCTGCTGAGAATGGACACTTGAACACTGTCAAGTGGTTCGTAGAGCAAGGAGGTGATTTACAAGCTAAAAATATAGATGGAGAGACAGTGTTGCACTATGCTGCTAGGTATAGACACTTGGACACTGTCAAGTGGTTGGTAGAAAAAGGAGCTGATGTTAATGCTAGAACAAATTCTGGCATGACAGCGTTGTCAGGTACGAATTATGAAGTGGAACAATGGTTAAGAACATGGTTAAGAGAACATGGAGCAACATGAAACTCGCTCCTCACTCGCCGCTCCTCACTCACTCCTCAACTAGTAGCTAGTAGTCAAGACCATGTGGGAGACGGCTAACCCAAGCGGGTTCGAACCAGGCACCTTCTGGTCGCAAGGGTGATGCGCTATCCGCTGCACCACGCCGCCCCCCAAACGCTAGCTAGTTTTTGATCTATATAAATGTGTTGGTTTTTTTTTTTTGAAATGTTAAAATTTTAAGCTCTGATTTAAACGGGAAAGTGATTTAAAAATATAAATCGCCAATACCGTATTTATTTAAAAGAGCGTTTGTTTATTTTTTAATTATCATTTAAACAGCGGTTTTTAAAAGAAATCTAAAATTTCAATACTTTTTAAAACTTGCTCCGAGTTGTGAAAAATCATTTTCTGTAAATATCATGAAACTTCAGCAAATATTGCGGAAAACACGGTCATTTTAGACTGGTCAAGATTTTCGCCAGTTTTCGTCTTGTCTTGTCTTGTCATTTGGAATGGTCCACTTGCTGATGCAAAAAGTGAGTCGAAATTGTATATTGTACTTGCGAATTGTTGTTGATCCACCTTTAAATTTTAAAGCGCATTTTAAATTCATACGGTATTTGATATTGATTGATCGGTGAGCCGGTATGATAGCACACACACACGTACCGTTAAAATACCGCTCATCTCGGATGCTCTGATTGAATTTAACTTTCAAAAAACTTTTACTTTTTTTACCTGCCAGCGCAGGCGTATGCATCCATTTTAAGTTATAAGTAAAACTTTAATTACAAAGTAAGGTCAACTGAACTTAGTACTTTATCGAGAACTAAGCCTAAGCTGAACTTTAAAGGGATACCTCGGAGTGAAATCATTTTTTCGTAAAAGTTGCGTCGTGATTAATAAAATTACTCTGTTTAATAATTTTTTTAGTAACTCTTTCCACTAAAATAAAAAAGCGATATTTAATGATATTTTTTTTAAAAAAAATTATGCTGCAAGATGCTCAAGTATGTAGAAATTTATTTCACTGTTTTTCACAAATTTATTCATTGAAATTTAATAAATTTCACCGTATAAATTTTTTTTTTAATGCTCTTTCTGTATAAAAAAATTCATACGGTGAAATCAGTTGGTTTTTACAAAACCTAAAGTGATAATAAAATTTACTATGTTTCGTGATAAAAAATTTCTACGTACTTGAGCATCTTGCAGCATAATTTTTTTTTAAAATATCAATAAATATCACTTTTATTTTACTGGAAAAAGTTACTAAAATATTATTAAAAAGAGTAATTTTATTAATTGTAAGGCAACTTTTATGAAAAAATTATTTCACTCCGAGGTATGCCTTTAAGTAACTTACTTTTATTTTTAGATCTTTCATTGGACATACCTGCTCAATCTTTATCAAAAAAGGAGGTCAAACAACATATTTCTTTAGAAGGTACATATTTTCGTTTTTGTTTGTTATTTTTATTTTTTTTTGCTTATTTTTATTTATATTTATTATTAATTTATGTCTTCTGTTATAGTTTTTGTATATAGCTCATTTATTTT
>JAIXMJ010000011.1 GCA_022836975.1 Wolbachia sp. | reverse complement strand
CAGGTAATTTATCTTTTATTCTTTCCCACTGCTCATCTTTCAGATCGTATAACATCTTTCCCTCTCAAAAAATACTATTTTAACTCTGTTTTTATTTAATGTCGACACTACCTAGTTTCTCCCATCCAGGTCTAATTTTCTCTACCACTTCTTGGAACTCTTCTGCACTCATTCCAGTTAATTGCTTTAAAGTGTGCGGTCTTTTTACTACTTCTTTATAATTCATTCCCATATTTTTATTTTAAAAATAATATTCTACTCCCTTATTTATTTCTTTTCACTTATTTTTTTGTAGCTTTGCAGATGGTCTAATGAAAAAATCTTTTTTCCATTATTTGGTAAGAATTTCTTCAAGGTTAATAGTAGTGAAGTTTTCTATAAGTCTATGGCCTGTAATAATCACTATGCCGTTTTGTTCTGCACGTATTGAAATGAGGTTAAGTACTAAGTTATATGCTGTATCATCAAGGTTGCAGAATGGCTCGTCTATAAGCCAAATGCTTGCATTAGAAATTAATAGACGAGAAGCTGCTGCTCTCCTTTTCCATCCTGCGGAGAGCTCACCATATTTTATATCGAGCACTGGTTGTAATTGTAAACAATATATAGAAGATAGAATCAATTCATGTGTGTTACGTATTTCTGCCCAAAAGTTTATGTTTTGTATAACAGTTAGATTATCATTAAACGCATTCTTGTGACCTATATATACCATAGTAGATGCGTATGGTTTAAAGTGGTCATATATATCGTGATTACAATATGTTATCGTGCCTGATGTAGGTGGTAGGAGCCCAGATAAGATTCTAATCAAACTAGTTTTACCACTACCATTTGGCCCAATTATTGCGATCTTTGATTTTAATTCAGCTTTAAAACTAAAATTTGTGAATAATCTTTTCTCGTTACGAACACAAGATAAATTCTTGCATTCAAGCATATCTACTACCTTCCTTTACCTTTATATTTCCCTTGTGTTGAAGATTGAGCTTTTACAAATAGTTCCCAAAATCCCTTGTCTCTACCCTCACTTTTTATCAATTGCGCTAGGCGTAACAAAATGCCTCCATTATTCATGACCATTTTCGTCCATTTACCTATAGGCTTTATTATTTCAACTATGTCCATATTTTCCTTATAAACTTGTACCTGGTTATCACGCAACAACTCCTGGCGTTTTTCTAGGTCCTGTTTTGCTTTCTTCTTTTTGTATAATTCGTCATCTTTTTTGTATTCTTCTATAATTACTTTCTCACGATATACCATTATTAAGATACGAAGTATCCTTATGAGAATAAGTAGTAATACTACACATAGAGTAACCTTTGCAATAAACATGATCGCGTTAGCTAGCTTGTATTTATTATAACACTGTTATGTAAATTTTACAACTGGACTAA
Source organism: Wolbachia sp. (assembly GCA_022836975.1). Classification (GTDB taxonomy): domain Bacteria; phylum Pseudomonadota; class Alphaproteobacteria; order Rickettsiales; family Anaplasmataceae; genus Wolbachia. The sequence goes on along the minus strand of JAIXMJ010000011.1, from coordinate 14,875 downwards.
TTTAAAACTTTCTATAAAATTAAATCTAATGATTATATATTTTAAGACCTATGGCAATTTTAGAGCCTAAAGTACGTAATGTGGCAATTATTGCGCACGTTGACCATGGCAAGACCACTTTACTTGATAATATGTTAAAACAAAGTGGTACGTTTCGCGAAAATCAAGAAGTTCAAGAGCGTATTATGGATAGTGGCGATCAAGAACGCGAACGAGGTATTACAATACTTGCAAAGTGTACATCCGTGACATGGAATAAGGAAAAGATTAATATTATTGATACACCAGGTCATGCTGATTTTGGTGGGGAAGTAGAAAGAGTGTTATGTATGGCAGATGGGGTACTACTCTTAGTTGATGCAGCAGAGGGTCCAATGCCTCAAACTAAATTTGTTCTTTCGAAGGCATTACAGGCACGATTAAATCCAATTGTGGTAATTAATAAAGTTGACCGTGCCGATAGTAGAATAGATGAAGTATTAGATGAGATATATGAATTGTTTTTTAACTTAGATGCAACAAATGAACAATTAGACTTTCCAGTACTATATGCTTCTGGAAGAAGTGGTTGGTGTGTAAATCAGCTTTCCGATGAACGGAAAGATTTAACCCCTCTATTTTCAACAATTATAAATTATGTAAAGCCTGATAATTATGACCAAGATGCACCATTTGCTCTTCTTGCAACATTGCTTGAATCAGATAGGTTTCTTGGTAGGGTATTGACAGGAAAGATTTATCAGGGAGTTATTAAGGTAAACTCAGATCTTAAGGTGTTGAATTTAGATGGTACGGTTGTTGAGCGTGGAAGAGTGACCAAATTACTATCATTTTCTGGTTTGAAACGTGTACCAGTAGATCAAGCTGTGGCAGGAGATATAGTTGCAATTGCTGGGCTGGAAAAAGCTTCAGTTTCAGATACTATAGCAGCACCGGAGGCTATGAGTGCTGTACCTTCTACTCATGTTGATCCTCCTACAATGGCAATTACTATCAGTGTGAATGACTCACCTTTTGCTGGACAGGAAGGTGCCAAGCTTACGTCTACTGTGATTAAGGAGCGTCTCTATGCAGAAGCAGAAACCAATGTTGCAATTACAGTAACAATAACCCCTAGTGGCGAGGCATTTGAAGTGGGAGGACGTGGTGAACTACAGCTTGGAGTACTAATTGAGAATATGAGGCGAGAAGGTTTTGAGCTTTCTGTTTCACGTCCTAGGGTATTATTTAAAGAGGAAAATGGTAAGAAGCTGGAACCAATAGAAGAGGTAGTTATAGATGTGGATGATGAATATAGTGGAATCATCATGGAAAAACTAAGTTTCCGTAAAGGTGAAATGGTGGATATGAGGCCTTCTGGAAATGGTAGAACAAGATTGACATTTTTAGTACCATCAAGAGGGCTTATCGGTTATCAAGGAGAATTTTTAACAGATTCTAGAGGTACTGGTATAATCAACCGTTTGTTTCATAGTTATGCTGTATACAAAGGTCCAATTTCTGGGAGACGGAATGGCGTTTTGATTGCTACAGACAAAGGTGAAGCTGTAGCATATGCACTCTTTAATTTACAAGATAGGGGAATTATGTTTATTAAGCCTCAGGATAAAGTATATTCTGGGATGATTGTAGGTCAGCATAGTCGTGATAATGATTTAGAGGTTAATGTATTAAAAGGTAAGCAGCTTACCAATGTTAGAGCTTCTGGTAGTGATGAGGCTATTAAACTTACTCCACCAAAAATTATGACTCTTGAAGACATGATAGCATATATAAATGATGACGAATTAGTAGAAGTGACACCTAAATCTATACGTTTACGTAAGAGGTTTCTTGATTCAAATATGCGCAAACGTGCTGAGAGAGCATCACGTGGATGATAATTTAAGTTAAAAATTTTTATTATAAGAATTTTGAGTGGAAGTGTAGGGGGTGTGCAGTACACCCCCTTGTTTGAAGTTTATATTCTTGCTGCTTCTTCTACCATTTCTTTACAGTAATGTATGCAGCATTAGTAAATCTGTGCCCATAGAGTTATTTGATTTCTTACTCTTTTTTCATTTTAGAATTTATAGCACCTTGTACACTTACTTGATTTACTTCTGTCTTAGGAACTACAGCACCTGTCTTAGGAACTACAGCACCTTCTGCAACTGCTCTTCTGTCCAATTGATTAATTACTTTGTTATAATGGGTATGACAGTCAGTATTATACTCATGGTTTGAACTGCCTTTGGGTATAGCTCGTTTACCACATCCACTACCTTGTGATGGCGTCGTAGGTTCTTGTTTGATTGGATTATCTAGTTTCCTTTTTTTAGGTGTAGGTGGTGTACCTGATCCACTTGGTGTACCTAATCCACTATCTGGTGATGGCGTTCTAGGTTCTGGTTTGTATTGAGTTTGATTATCATGAGTAAATTCAACACAGGTATGGTAAGAGTTTAGACTGTCTGTATCTGGTGATGGCGTGCTAGGTTCTGTCTTGTATTGAGTTTGATTATCATCAGTAAGGCTAACGTTATCATCACAGGTATAGTAAGAGTTTATACTGTATGTATCAGAGTTTAGACTGCCTGTAGATTCAGCTTGTGTTATTCTACCTAATCCACTATCTGGTGATGGCGTCGTAGGTTCTAGGTTGATTTGATTAACTAGTGTCCTTTTTTTAGGTGTAGGTGGTGTACCTGATCCACTTGGTGTACCTAATCCACTACCTTGTGATGGCGTGCTAGGTTCTTTGTTATCCGGGATAAAGAATCGTACAAACTTTGATTTATAATCAGGTTGGTTAGCCTTTTTAGCTTCTCGTTTGAACATTTGAGCTGCATCACTAGCATATTGTTCTTCCCTGCATTTTGCTATTGTGTCCGTAAAGAGTGTATGGTGCCTAGCAAAAATCTCATTCAAAAGTGACGAGTCTATTCTTTGTATAGGGTCCAGTTCTGTTGTCTTGGTTACAAGTTTTTCTAAAGATTTTGGGTGATCTATGAATTGCTTAATCAATTTGTTTTGTTCTGGTGTCCACGTTGACCAACCCTTGTTTTGTTGAAGATCTCTTTCTATTTCTGGTTTTATTTTAGACAATATGTTGCGTATAAGCTTCTCAGAATTACCTTGTTTATCTGTAAAAATATCTTCAAACTGTTTTTTTACTTTATGAATGTTGATGGTATCCTGAGATGAGAAGTTTACATCTGAATCTTTTGCCAGTTTTGCTGCTATTTGATCATATCGTCCAGCGCCTTTAAGTGCAATATTTGCTGCTCCAGCACAGGTGCCTTTTTTCAATTCTGTAGCTTTGCCAGCAACATATACAGCGCCATTTTTAGTGTTTTCAGCAACATGTACAGTGCCCTTTTTAATTTTGCTAGCAGCATCTACAACACCACCTTTTACTTTGCTAGCAGCATCTTCAATAGATTGCTTTATTTCTGCTCTATGTTTATATACTTGGTGTGCGGAGAATCCAATTCCAGCAGCTACTGCTCCTGCTCCTACTACTGCTGCTGCTCCTATGCCAAAGGCTGCTATTCCTACTGCCTGTACTGTAATAAATGCAACAATGCATAGTGCTACCGTACATAATAAAGCCTGATTCTGAAATTTGATAGATTTTGTTTGACGGTTTAATTTAGATATTTTATTCATTAACTCTAAATATCCTGGATCCGTAGTGATACTAGATAAGTCATTGAGACTAGGTGAACGTTGTATTGGATGTGTATTTAACTTTAAATCTTGTTGATTCATAGTTGCATTAGGCAAGTCACCTAGACTCTCTGAACGTTTTATTGGATGTGTATTTTCTGTCATTTTTACCTCAATATTAAATAATATACTTTGATTATATCTTTTGGATTCTTAAATTTTTATTAAACTGGTTGTAGTGTTAGTTTCTGTTGACAGGGAATTTTACTTGACGCATTTTTATATGAAAATATCTACTTTGTTGATTGTTATAGCATTGGTAACAGCATTATTTTTTTTTATGCAACGTCATTCTTATGAAGGTATTATACATATTAAGGCTAGTAAATTTAAAATAGAGGTTCCAATAGAACCTACTATACTATATAGAGAGAAAGAAATATATGATTATATATTTTCTGAATAGAAATTTGTATTTACATTTTTCGCTAATGAAGTAATATTATGGACAAGAAGTTGTAGGTTTAAAATGTTTGATGATCATAATCCTTGGAATTTTAACAAGAAACCTAAGGGGCCTAATGATGATGACTTATTAAGTAAGGTGTTGTCTAATACGAAGTGTTTCTTTGCACGCTTTACTCGAGATATGGGAAAGAAGCCTTATTTCATTGCTTGTGCGATTCTTTTGCTCTATGCGTGTACTGGGTTTTATATTGTACATCCTGGTGAGGAGAGCATAGAGCTTACATTTGGAAAATACTATAGTACTGGAACTTCTGGTTTGCGTTACCATTTTCCTTATCCTGTGGGTAAGGTTTTTAAGGTAAACATTAAAAAGGTAAATCGTGAAGAGGTAGGAACCCAAGCATATAGATCAGACTATAGATCAGATCGAGGTGAAGGTGTAATGCTCACAGGGGATGAGAATATAGTCAGTGTGAATTTTGAAGTTCAATGGCATGTAAGAGACTCAAAAGATTATTTGTTTAGGGTACGTGATAAGCAGCCTGGTTTGAGTGTTAAGAATGCTGCTGAAAGCGCAATGAGGGAAATAATAGGTAAAAATGTTATCTCTTTTGTATTGGACGGGCAAGGTAGAGCAGAAACTTCTCGTGATGCAAAGATACTCTTGCAAAAAATTCTTGATAAGTATAGAACTGGTATAGAGGTTTTATCTATTCAGATGAAGAAAATTGACCCACCGGAAAAAGTGATAAGTGCATTTAGAGATGTGCAAAGTGCTCGTGCAGATAAAGAACGTACTATAAATGAAGCTTATTCTTATAGTAATGATATTATACCTAAAGCAAAAGGTGAAGTTGTACATATTAAATTAGATGCAGAAGCATATAGAAATGAAGTAGTAAATCAAGCAAGAGGTGATGCAGCACGCTTTGGCTCTATTTATGAAGAATATAAGCACAATCCTTCTATTATAAAAAATCGTATGTATCTTGAAACTATGGAAGGTATTTTAGAACAAGTAGATAAAGTGGTATTAACTGATGACATTAAAGGTATCTTTTCTTACCTACCTCTAACAAATTTAGGAAAATAACAATGAAATACGGTATTAAAGTTATAGTTATAATGCTATTTTTTGTATTATACGATTCAATGTTTATTGTTTACGAAACAAATCAGGCAATAGTAATTCAGTTAGGTAAAGTTGTCAGAGAAGTTACAGATAGTGGATTGTACTTTAAATTGCCACTAATAAACAGTGTAGTATTTCTTGATAAAAGAGTATTGGATTTAAGTGATGGTGCACAGAGAGAGGTAATTACGGCAGATCAGAAACGTATTATTGTAGATGCTTATGCAAAGTATAGAATAGTAAAACCAGTCGTTTTCTATCAAGTTGCCGGAGATGAATATGGGTTGAGCAGAAGAATATATCCAATCATGGAATCACATATAAGAGAAAATATAGGTAGGTTTTCATTAATTAGCTTGCTGAATGAAAACAGGTCTGAAGTTATGAAGTTGATTCAACGTGGAGTTTATTCTGAAGCTAAAAAGTTTGGTATAGAAGTTGTTGATGTAAGAATTAAAAGAGCAGATTTGCCAGAGGAAAATAGTTCTGCAATATTTCGTCGTATGCAAACTGAAAGAGAAAAAGAGGCTAAAGAAATTAGAGCGGAGGGGGAACAGGCTGGACAAGAAATTCGTGCAAAAGCTAATAAATTAAAGAGGGAGCTTATTGCTGATGCATTAAGGGAGTCACATGAGATACGAGGGAAAGGTGATGCAGAGGCTGCTGGAATTTATAATGAAGCGTTTAAAGTTGATGAGGAATTCTTTAACTTTTATCGTTCCATAAGAGCATATAAAAAGTCTTTTTCGGCTGGCAATACAAAATTTGTACTCTCACCTAATAATCAGTTTTTAGATATTTTAAATAAAGGATTAAAACAGCATGAAAAATAAAATTTTATTAATACTAACATATTTATTGATATCATTATCTCTATGTGCTCAAGATCTTGCAGATCTCATAGAAAGAGTGACACCAGCTGTTGTAGGAATTTCTAGTGAGCAAGTTATTAAAAATGATAGAAGCGGCATTAAGGTTTTTCCTAGGGACGATGCTTTTGATGATTTTAGAAAATTCTTTGATCAATTTGATAGGTTCTTTATGGATAAAGCTCCTCACCCAGTTCCAGTGTTAGCGCAGGGTTCTGGGTTTATCATCGATCAAGATGGAATTATAGTAACTAATTACCATGTTGTTCAAAATGCTAAAGAAATAACAGTTATTATGAATGATTCTACTGATTTTAAAGCAGAGGTTATAGGTTTTGATTCTCGAGCAGATCTTGCCGTATTAAAGATTAATGCTGGTAAGCCACTTCCTTTTGTAAATTTTGGTAATTCTGATAAGGTCAGAGCAGGTGACTCAGTAATAGCAGTAGGTAATCCATTTGGGCTCGGTGGTTCTATAAGTGCAGGTATTGTATCTGCAAAGTCTCGTAGCTTGCATTTCCCTATTCACACTAGTGTTAATGAGTTTATTCAAACTGATGCTGCAGTTAATATGGGAAATTCTGGGGGTCCACTATTTAATATGAATGGAGAGGTTATCGGTGTGAACACTTTGATTTACTCTCCAAATGCGGTAGGCAACATAGGTATAGGTTTTGCTATTCCATCTAATTCTGCTATTCCAGTTATTAATATATTAAAAAGTGGTAAGAAGGTAAAACATGGATCACTTGGTGTGCAAGCACAAACTCTCAATAGAGAAATGGCTGAATCTTTAAATGTAAAAGATGTGCACGGTGCATTAATTGCAGATGTGGTAAAAGATAGCCCTGCTGATAAAGCTGGTATTAAGCCTGGTGATATACTAATAGAATTTGATGGTAAAAAAATTAATAAAGTAGAACAATTGATCCAAGTAGTTTTAAAGACTGAGCCTAACAAGAAAGTAAAAATTAAATTATTGAGGAATGGTAAGGAAATTAACTTGAGAGCTACAATTGAAGAGCTTACAAGTCATGATAGTGAAAGTGGTGATACAGAAGATAAATCAAAGATTGAGTATATTACTGGTTTTACAGTAGCAGATCCGTTAAAAGAACATATTATCAAAAAAGGTGTTGTAGTTGTTGATATTGATTATAATAGTCCTACTGCATATTCTCTTAAAAAAGGAGATGTTATTATGCAAGTCAATGGTGTTGAGATTGTAAATACCATTGACTTTAATAAACAAATTGATATCTCTTTAAAGAAAAACAGTAATGCTGTTCTTTTGCTTGTATATCGTAGTGGTCAACAATTTTTTGTTGTGGTCAAATTAAGAAGTAAATCTAAATAAATGGTAAACAATGTACGCCTTTAAAATATCTCAGCATTGTATATTGCTACAGGAGTAGGTATAATTATGCATAAATATAATAGGTATTAAGTAATGTTTATACGTTCAAATAAGTTTTTAGTTGTCATGTTTCTTTTGGTTTGTATTTTTGTACCTCATATTGGTCGAACAGATTCAAGTGAAGCAGAAAGTGTAATAAAAGAAATTTGTACGTCAATTAAGGATTCTATAAAGAATATGAGCCCTACTGTAATGCTAGGTACAATTATTGCTATAATATTGTTTATGGTAATATTTAAAGGTTTTATTGTTTTTGTGTTAATATCTAGTATATTCTTTATATTGTGTGGTAATCCTAAAGAGCTTGTAGATTCTGTAAAAGAGAAAATTAATTTGTTAATCAAGAGTATGGGCTCAGAGGAGAAAACAAAAACAAGTACCGTAGAACATAATCATACAAAAACTTAAAGGGGGAAATAGACAGTAGTAAAACAACAAAATAGTTTTTATCTTTTCAATGCAACAACATGGTCTTCAAAAACAAAATAAGTCAGCACCAATAGGAAATATTGACCTAGATTTTATCCCTTATGCATGTCACTACGATGAAGAAACTATATTAACAAAGCAAGGTGAATTATTAAAGGTAATTAAATTAGAAGATTATATTTCACCGAATAATTATAGTGATTTAAGAACTGAAATTAGAAAAAGTATAGCAAAAAATATTGATACTCAGTATTGTACTGTTTGGATACATACTATTAGGAAGCGTAATAAAATTAGTCTACAATGGAACGAAACAAAAGACTTTTCTGATCATCTGCATTCAGCACTACTTACTAGATTAACTGATACTAAATTACAATACATTAATGAATTATATATAGTAATATTAATCAACAACTTTGACGAGCGTATTAGTAATGCATTATTTTTTAATCATATCAAGAATAAACATAGATTATCTTTGGAAAAAAAGCATAAAGATCTAGAAGGAATTGCTGATTTGATACAGATGGACCTGCAACCATTTGGAGCTAAAAAACTGGGATTAAGGTTTCATCAAGATGAGATATATTCTGAAGTAATGGAGTTTCTTTATTATATGATTACATTAACACATAAAGAGTACCCACTATCTCAAACAGATTTATCGCAATCTGTGAAAGATCTGCAGGTAGCTTTTGGGTTTAATACATTTCAAACAATATTCCATGATAATAGAAAATTTGGTTCTATTTTTAGCATAAAGGAATATAAGGAAATTCCTTTGGGGAACATCAATCGATGTTTGCAGCTTGACTCTGAGATGATTATAACGGAAATAATAATATTTATCAGTAATAACAAAGCTATAAAAGATTTAAAAAAACAGGTTAATACATTACAGGCTAGTGAAGATAATGAATTAATGCAGCATTATGGAATAATGGAAATAGTACATTATAACAAAGCTCCTGGTATAAATTTTTGCCAGCAGAAATTCATTTTTACAGTATTTGCAGACAATAAAGAAGAGTTAGCTAGGAGTATTAATGATCTATCATGTGATATGTCAGCAATCGGTTTAATGGTGTTTAGGACGGATTTACACATGGAAAATCATTTTTGGGCACAATTACCCGGTAATTTTGTTTTTATCACACACCCTAGAACTATTTTGACCAAATATGCTGGCAGTTTTGCTGTACTACATGATTTTACATCAGGAATGCTAAAAGGTGGTAGATGGGGGGAGGCTATAACTATTTTTTGTTCAAAGGCAGGGGATCCTTATTTCTTTAATTTTCACGGTAAAAAAAATAGTGGCCATACTACAGTACTTGGTGCTCCTGGGTCTGGTAGAACCTCATTAATTAATTTTTTGTTATCCGAATCGCGTAAGTTTAATCCTAGAATAGTAATACTGGATAATACAGGAAAATCTATGATTTTTACTAAAGCTGTAGGTGGTAAGTATTATATTATTGATCCACAATATAAGGGTACAAGTCTGAAATTTAATCCATTAAACATTGAAGATAGTGATTCTAGCCGTAAGATGTTGTGTGAATTGATAAGGAGAATGGTGGCTAGAGATGATATTACAGAGAAAATAAAAAAAGTTGTAGATTCTATATTTATGATACCAAGAGAATCACGATCTATCTTACAAATTTCTGAAATACTTAGCCTTCTTGGTGGTAATATAGATAAATGGTATGGAGATGGTGAATTTGCTTATCTATTTAGTGATACTGATCTATTATATGTTGATTGGGAAACAAAAATTATAACAATCAATACTGCAAATCTTACAAAACAAAAAGAATGTATGTCAGTGGTGCTTTACTATTTTTTATATTCTTTTGAATTAAAATGTGACGGTTCGCCGACGATTCTTGTATTGGATGAAGCATGGGAGATAAGTGATGTTTTCTCTACAGAAGGGGAGTTTGACGATTGGATGAAAAGAATGACAAGATTAAATGTTGTAGTGGTTTTTAGTACAGAAAATTTAAATTTGGCATTTGTGAGCAAATTTACTCAATATTTAGATAAACATGTAGATACAAGAATTTTAATGCCTGATATTAATGCTAATAGATTATATATGAAAGCACTATCTTTATCAAAGGAGGAATTGAGTATAATTTTACAAACACCAACACAGGATGGTTTATTCTTGATAAAACAGTATAAGGGGTTGGTTACTCTTAGTTTAGATTTAAAAGATATGCAGGAAATATATGTGCTTTCAGCTAAAAAAGAAACAATACAATATATGTATGAGGCAACTAAAGAAAAAGGTGAGCAAGTAAATGAGTGGTTACCGGTATTTTATGAAATGTGTAAGGCTTAGATTTCTAATATTACTTTTGATGTTTTGCATGCCATATCAAGGGTATACTAGTTGTGATAATAAATTTTTGAGTGACACTCTAACTACCATAGAAGATATGGGAAACAAAGTAAAAGAGTTTGCCAAGAATTTATTTACTTTAAATTTTGAGAATCTTGTGTTTAACAAAAAACTGCTTGAATTTATCAAAGTGCGTGCTGTGAAGAGTAATTCGTTTTTTAATTCACGGATTGAAGTGTGTGATTATGTAGGGAATAGGTGTACAGAGTTACCTGTTGACACGTCATGCCATCCTGTATATGGTATACAGGAAACAGGAGGTGGAGTATCAGCAAAAGTGTTTATTGATTGGAACAGTACTCAAAAAGGAGAGAAAATAGTTGAAGAAGGAGATAAAGATGGGTTAGAGTGGGAATGGGCAGAGGGTGTAACGGAAGCTGAACAAAAGAAATTTGCAGATTCTCCTAAAATATGTGCTTGTAGTCAAAAAGATGCATGTGCAACTGGTTTATTATCAAGCGGAACAAATTTTTGTGATACATGTGAGTGGGAAGGGGTGAGACAAACAATCAAATGTGTTCCCCTGCCTAGAGCACCAAATCCACCGCCGTTTTGTGAGCATCTTCCATGTTATTCTTCAGAGCAAGTTGACGTTATTCCTGTAAAAGATACAGATAATGATTATATTTTTCCGAAAGTTCGTGTAAGAGTTGGTAAAGACATACAAGAATTAGATGTGCAAAACAGTCGTTCTCAGCCTCAGCAACTTAATTTTAAAGAAGTACCTCATTATTTTAAGACAGATAGAAGAAATGGCAGGATTTGTGCTAGATATTGTGGTACTAAAAAAGCAGACTGTGACCTAGCAGCTAAATTTCCTGAACGTTGTTTTCCTGCTCCACATGCACCACAGCCGGAAATTGAAGAAGTGGTTGATAATGATACTTTAAAAATTAAGATGAGAATGAGTGAAAGATCGTGTAACAGGATTCAACAAAGTAAATATAATAATGGAGGCTATTGTACATTTGATATCAATAGGCATGGTAGATGGATAGGTGATAGTTTTCTACGTGTTATTAAGCCAAAAATGAAGCATGAGGAAAATACTACAGATAGATTGCTAAAGGAACTATTAGATAAATCAAAAAAATTTCTCTTCTTAAGACAGAACAAATGTATTCCTGATGTAGAAGGAGGATATGATGAAAATACAAAAGTTATACAATATAAATATAAAGAAGCGTCGGAATCAGACCGGGCAAAAATGCTCTGTATTTCTGGTTGGCAGCCAGATCCTGAAGAATCAATGTTAGTGGATGAGAATAATGAGGAAAGTTTTATATGGTTGAGGTTGGAGGGTACAAAATATGTGAAGTGTCCTGCTGTTTATTCACTTCAATCACACAAAATGTTTGATGATAAATGTAAAGATGCTGAACTACCCCAGGAGAAATTAGATAAAGTAGCTTTTGATATAGCAGGTAATATTTTCTTTCCTGACAGTAGGGGTGCAGCAAGTTGTACTGCAGACAGCGGTAAAGAAGCAGGAAATGGATTAACTAATGAAAAATGTACGGTATATAAACTTAAAGATTCACAAACATACATTAAGAAAAATAATAGCGAAGAACATATTGGTATGTTTGGTGCAGACGGTAAGTTTAATATGGGAAAATATCTAGAAGTTCATTCAAATAAACCACCTGTGCTAATTAAAGTTGATAATTCAGAAGTTTTTTATGCAGATAAGTTATGTACCTTTGATCTAAACAACTTAAAAAAAGGTATAGTGAAAATTGTGATGGACAAAATTAACAATGAAAAGAGTGAGATAAGTAAGAGAGAGATTCAGGAGGTTATTAGTACAAAAAGAAACTCTGGTAATTTGTCAAAGTACGAGTACGTTGATATAGAAGTATGGGGGAATGGTGAAGATGGTAAACTTGTTAAATCTGAATTAGGGAAAAATGGTAAATTTGTTGAATCTAAATTGTGGAACAATAGTAGAGCAGAATTAAAAAAAGAAAGTATAAATAAGTCTTCTGGTTCCAGACCAGGGAAACCTGGTGACTATATTAAAGTTAGCTTAAGAGTTGATAAGCATTATCCTTTTATTAGCTATTACTATGATGATAACGAATCAATTATAGTACAAATGTGTAATCAATATAAGAAATGTAAGTCATTAATGCAGGTTGCTGGTGGTAGAAGGTACGGTAATGCAAAAACTATGATGTATAGCGATAGAGATATAGATCATCTAAAAATTGGACAGGAAACAATCGTACAAGTTAATATTGGTAACACTTCTCAAAGAAATAATCAAATATTATATATACAAGACGGTAAAGTAGAGTATGGACACATAAAGAATTGTGGTGATCGTATTCAAAATAAGTATGGTGCAGGAGGTTGTATTGATGATATCAATAATAAAAGTGGTAATGGATCTAGAGGGGCAGTAAAGATTACGCCTATATATCGTCAAACTACTGAAGAAGAAGCAGAGAGTATTATCGATAATTTTATTAATAATATCGTGAATGATCAAAATCTTGACAGTAGTTTGATAAAAGGTCTTGATACGGAAGCAATAAAACAAATAATAGATAACGAAATCAAACAAGAATTATCATGTGGATAAAGTACGAGCTAAAGCACATATGAAAGCAGTATATATATGTCAATCATGTGGGCACAGTACGGGTAGATGGGTAGGCAAGTGCATTGCATGTAATAGCTGGGATACTATCGTAGAAGAAAAAAAACATGTTATACGCACCGCTTCGCTAGCTGAAATATCAGCGCATACTACACCAGAGCGTTTACTCACAGGAATAGAAGAGCTTGATAGAGTATTTGGAGGGGGTATTGTTCAGGGTTCAAGTACTTTAATTGGTGGCGAACCTGGTATTGGAAAGTCTACTCTTTTACTTAAAATTGCTGCACAGATTTCTCCTGGTGGATCTCTTTACATCTCTGGAGAAGAATCTTTAGAACAGATAAGCTTAAGGGCACAACGTCTTAAAATTAAGGCACCAGGAATTAAATTATTATCTACTGTTTTTGCTTCTGATGTCATTGCAGCAATCAATGGCAATAAGCATATTAAGCTTATAATTATAGATTCAATACAAACTATGTATGACAAAAATATTGCATCTGCACCTGGTACTGTAACACAGGTGCGTGCTTGTGCCCATGAGTTTACAGTGATAGCCAAACAGTACGGTATTGCTTTATTAATAGTGGGGCATATTACTAAAGATGGTCAGATTGCTGGACCAAAAACCTTGGAACATATGGTAGATACTGTTTTGTATTTTGAGGGTGATAATCATCGTGTTTTGCGTGCCATTAAAAACAGATTTGGTCCTGCAAATGAGATTGGTGTATTTGAGATGTCCGAAATNGGGTTAATACCAGTTAGTAACTCATCTTCACTGTTTATTATGTCTAGCGACAGAGATATTGTTGGTAGTGCTGTTTTTGCAGGCATTGAAGGGTCCAGACCTATTCTAATGGAAGTACAAACATTAGTAGCAAGAACAAACATGGTTACTCCAAGAAGGGCAGTAGTGGGATGGGATATTAATCGTTTAGCTATGATAATAGCAGTACTGAATGCCCGTTGCAAAATATTTTTGCACGATAAAGAGGTCTATTTAAATATAGCGGGTGGACTTAAAATACAAGAACCTTCAGCTGATTTAGCTGTTGCTGCTTCACTAGTTTCAAGTGTAGTTAACCTGCCATTACCTAAATCTTTAATTATTTGCGGTGAAGTTGCACTTTCTGGAGAAATTAGAAGTATTTCGCATGCTGATCTAAGATTGAAAGAAGCACAAAAACTTGGGTTTAAAAAGGCTATTATGCCAAAGCATGGTAATTATTCTTCCTGCAATATCGAAATAATAAACATAGGGCATGTAAGAGAACTCAAGAAAATTTTTGATCACTCTTGATCGTTTTAAGTACTTTAAGGTATCCATTCAGCGTAATGCCAGCTTCCATTCTAACAGAACAAATAAGAAACACTACAGGCTCGCCTAAGGGTTGAAAATTTTCTGTTAAAAGTATAAAATTAATAACTAATACTTGTTTTATGGCGCTTTCTAAATTTTTTGATGTTAAGAATGATATAGAGTGTATTTGGAACAGAAAAGAATAAGGATATATTGCTCCACTTTTTGAATGATATATTGCTGAATGATCTGTTCCAAACCACTAAATGTAGCTAAAATAACGGAGGTGGAGTTTTTAAGTACTGTGCAAGATCCGTAGATAGCATCTAGCAACAGGCCCATTCTTTTACCACAAAATTGTTTATACCTAAGAGCCTGTACGCGATCTATAAATATGGTGAGATGAGTATGGTTGAAGTAAGGTGAACTATGAGAAACATATACCCAATATCATGAAAAATTCGAAAAGATTAGGTAGTGTCGACATTAAATAAAAACAGAGTTAAAATAGTATTTTTTGAGAGGGAAAGATGTTATACGACCTGAAAGATGAGCAGTGGGAAAGAATAAAAGATAAATTACCTG
>JAIXMJ010000109.1 GCA_022836975.1 Wolbachia sp. | reverse complement strand
AACAAAGCAATCTCCATAAANCGAGCTTTGATGCCAATGATGACAGAAGTATNTAAACATATAGAAAATTTNGAAAAACAAGAAATACTAAATAAGGAAAAGGTTTTTGATGTCTATTGTGAATTATTAAACAGTATTTATAACATATGCTATTATATAGGTGAGGCTACACTTTTCAAAAAAGCCTGCCAGAAACTGCTGTCTCTTAAAGAACTCCATTATGGCAGTGAACATTTTCAACTGGCTACAACGATAAATGATTTAGCGCTTGCCCTTGGATCTTTAGGTGATCTCCAAACGAAGAAAACTTTGCTAGAAAGGGCATTAAAAATTAAAGAACTCCATTATGGCTCTGATCATTTTGAAGTGGCTATAACGCTTACAAATTTAGGAGACACCTATTGCGTTTTAGGTGATCCTCAAAGATCGAAAACGTTACTGGAAAGGGCATTGAAAATTAAAGAACTCTATTATGGCCCTGATCATTTTCAAGTTGCTATAACGGCTGTAAGTTTAGCAAATGTAGTTGGTCAACTGAGAGATCCAAAAACAAAAAAAGATTAATTGTAGAGAGCACTGAAGATTCGATAGCTCTATTGTGGTTTCGATTTGAATAGTAGGAGTCTGTCACAATATGCAGCACAAATTGACCACAAGGACATTATTTAGATTTTGTTAGAGAATGGAATGAATGTTAATGCTCAGGATAAGAATAATTGGACGCCATTACACTATTCTGCACTAAACAATCGTAAAAATTTTGCTGAGAATTTATTAGAGAAAGGAGCTATAGTTGATGCTGTAACTAAGGATCTAAATAGGCCATTGCACATAGCAGTACGAAAAGGAAACAAGGATATTGTTGATGCCTTGTTGGAAAAGGGAGCAGATTTTCTGGCAAGAAATAATCATGATACTGTTCTCCATCAAGCTGTATACAGTAATAACACAGAAGTAATTAAATTATTGCTTGACAAGATTAAGGAAAAATTTAGTCAAGATCCACAAGAAATATATCAGTATATTAATGCTAAAGATAATGAAGGTGATACACCTTTAATGTGGGCTGCTAAATTAACAGAAAAGGTTAATGTAGCAAAAATGCTGTTAGAATATAACGTAGATATTAATGCTCAGAATAATAATGGTATGGTAGCTCTTCATTGGGCTGCTAAGTCTGGCAATTTGGAAATAGTTGAATTATTGATAGATAAAGGAGCAGATGTTAATGCTATTTGCTGTGATGGTAGATCCCCCTTGCATTTTGCTGCTCAGTCTGGTAACTTGAAAGTAGTTGAATTTCTAGTAAAGAAACGTGCTAATGTTTTTGCTATAGATAATAATGGGAAAACACCATTAGTTTTGGCTACTGAAAAACAGCACATGGAGATCAGTGTATATCTGTCTACTACTACTGCAGAGGTCTGTAGTGACTTTGTTAATGAAGGGAATTTAAAGTATTTCTGATATGTTTTTAATATTGCAAGTGGGACAACGTAGCCTATCAGTAAGTGTTGAAAAATAACCCTTCATGAGGTTGTGCAAAAAAGGAAGCAATAATAACTCAGGGAACGGATTTACTCCAATATTGCATTAGTTAAGGGGCAATAAACTCTTGTAATTTTGTATTTAAAAAGCAAACTAAGCTGTAAATTTTATAAATACTTCATTACTGTTATTTTTTATAATAAATATAGGAAAAATATATAGCAAGAATGTAGGTAATATATATAAATAAATTTTGAATGATTGCTAGTCAGAGATTTTTAGTGATATGTTTTATCTACGAAACTGTTTATAATAAAAGATATCTCATTTATTTTTGTTTCACAATTTAATCCAATGTAAACTACTTATATTTTAGAACTTTTGTAATAGAAAGTATATTACTGTACCATTTTGTTAGACTAATAATTTATTTTTTGTAACTGTTAGAGATAATCCTGCCTTGCCTACTATTTTTGTCACCCTAAAATATACTAATAATTTCTAAATAACATGGTAATAATGAATTTTTATTTTTATTTCATTATCGTTTACTTTTGAATATTAATGTTTTATAAATTTTTAATGAATATTGTAAATAATGTATCTATGTACTTCCTACAATCTTTGCAATATTATTTTTTTAGTTTTTATGAAAATTTAATTGTTGTTAATTTAAATATTGTTGTTCAATAAAAAAACTTGAAAACAAATCCTTACATTTTTNAAACAGGGATTCTAGCCAAAAAAATATTTTGTACGTTGAATATAGAAAAATTAACTAACTTCGGTGTTAACTATCTTTTTGTAGTAAACGACACAGATAATTAAAAATTTAGGTAATATAAATTATAATAAGAAATTTGTACAAACATAAGTTTGCATCAAACAGTAAAATATATTATGATTTGACACAATTAAATTATCTACGCAGGTAGACGCTTATGTGCTGATTGTGTGGTTTCGTGCAAAAACCCAACTTCAAT
>JAIXMJ010000108.1 GCA_022836975.1 Wolbachia sp. | reverse complement strand
CTTCTAAACATTAATTAATGCTGAGAATGTAAAGCCAGGTAAATGTTTGAAAACGTATNCTTATAACTGTTATAGCACAGTTACATTTTAACACTCTAAAAAGACATTGTCATGACACATTTTAACATTTTTTATCATAAAAGCAGAAATATCAGAATACTGGCCGGTATTGGCTGGTACCAGTAAATTTGAAAAATGGCCAGTATATTGGCCAGAATACTGGCACATCCCTCGTATTAACTACTGCTCACACAAACGCAATCGAAAGTTCTTGGCATCATGCTAAGTATGCCATCTGTGGATACGGCTGCCGTAAGGAGCTTTTTCTGAGCTATATGGCTTAATATATGTTTACAAAATATTGTCACTAAAACAGTTATGTCACATTCATTAAGTTTATGGAGGTGGCTGGCAATTTATATAATTCGTCTAGTGAAAATTTGGTTCATGGTTATAATGACATGATTTTTTGTCTGATGAGGATGAGTGAAGTTGTTTTTTTAATTAATAGTTTAAGATATAAGTAAAGGTAATCAAACGACTTTTTTGGTTGAATTTGATTTTGGTTTTAAGGATAATATTTTGATGCATCATTATTGAATTTAGTTGAAACAATTAACAATTAAAAAGTGCATAAACCCCATCCCGTAAACGTTTCTAGTCAAATATATAATTTCATCTTATTTTTTTTCAAATTGTCCTCTGTGACAAGTACATTAAGTGGTAGCTAAACAATGTTTTTCCTCTCCCGAATTTGCAGATGCCTAGACCAGTTGTGCTGTGCTGACCTCTCATCTTCCATTGTTGCTTGGACATTCTCCAGCAATGACAAAAAGACTGAAACATTTTTTTCTGAAGTTTTTACCCTGCTTTAACCCTGGGTAAAAAAAACTTCTCAAAAAAAAATCTTTTAAAAAGGAGCATTTGAAAATTTTGAAAAACATGATACTTTTCCCCCTAAAGATTGAATGTTCTGACAACTTTTGAAAAATATCTAAATTCAACTAAAACTTAAAGGTAAAAAATTTTATAAGTTCTAATTCTATTTATATTATTTCAGAACAAGGAACAATTCAACCTGCAATTAACAATGACAATATGCTCACAGCTGCTAAAAATGGAAATTGGACACTTGTAAAGGAGTTGATAGAGCAAGGAGCTGATTTACAAGCTAAAAACGATCTTGGAGAGACAGTGTTGCATGATGCTGCAGACACTGGACAATTTGACACAGTCAGGTGGTTGCTAGAAAAAGGAGCTGATTTACATGCTAAAGACAATTTTGGATATACAGCGTTGCATGATGCTGCAAACAATGGACACTTTGCCATTATCAAGTGGTTGGTAGAAAAAGGAGCTGACTTACAAGCTAAAACTAATAATAGATGGACAGTGTTGCACTTTGCTGCTCGTGTTGAATACTGGGACAGTGTCAAGTGGTTGGTAGAAAAAGGAGCTGATTTACAAGCTAAAAATAATGATGGAGAAACAGTGTTGCACTATGCTGCTCAGAAAGGACAGTTCGACACTGTCAAGTGGTTGGTAGA
Source organism: Wolbachia sp. (assembly GCA_022836975.1). Classification (GTDB taxonomy): domain Bacteria; phylum Pseudomonadota; class Alphaproteobacteria; order Rickettsiales; family Anaplasmataceae; genus Wolbachia. The sequence goes on along the minus strand of JAIXMJ010000108.1, from coordinate 958 downwards.
AAAAGGAGCTGATGTTAATGCTAAAGACAATGATGGCAGGACAGTGTTGTCCATGACTTCAAATAGTGAAGTGAAACAATGGTTAAGAGAACATGGAGCAACTGAAGAGTGAGCATGAGGCTTAGGCTTAGGCTTAGGCAATAGGGGTGAAGAACAGGTTTTCATGCATAACGATAAACATAGAAAATATATATATCATTCGAATCAGCGTTGCGAGCTGAGTAAAACTTTCCATATAACATATATGTTTAGATGAATATTTAAGGAATTATTAATATTATATTTATTTTAGGTTTCATTTACTAATTTATATAATTAAAGTGCCTTGCATTATAAAAAATTCTGGTTTTTTTAGTGATTTTGGTAACGATATATAATGTTAATATATTTTTGTATTTTTTTGTAATTATTTTTAATGTTTTTCTATGTGAACGTCAAATGAATTTTGCTACACATTAACATAGGGAAATCGTTTATACACATTTTCACGGTATTAATCAATTTTCCGTACCAAGTGTTATATATCATTGAAATCAGCGTGATGAGAGGAATCGACTGATGTAATAAAATGCATAGGTCGTCGAGTCCGTTTTCGAGATACAGTGACCTATATTTTGGTATCTTTTAACATACGAAAATTTTTATACGTATTTTCACGGTGTTAATGAATTTTCCTAGCAAAGTGTTATATATCATTGAAATCAGCGTGATGAGAGGGTTCCATCGGTGTAATAAAATCTATGGTTATAGGCTTAGGGCTTAGGCTTAGGCTTAGGCTATATGTATATATATGTATATTATATAGAGGTAATGATGAATAGATTAAAATGTAAAAGTTTCTTTTGTTTTAGCTTTAGTGCATAATAGTTATGAGCCTTTTGATTATTTTTTTTTAAATTCAGACAGAAAAATTTTCCTTTGTGCCTAGTTATATATGTTGTAGTTGAAAAATTTGTTT
>JAIXMJ010000107.1 GCA_022836975.1 Wolbachia sp. | reverse complement strand
CATGCATTGGTACAACAGGTGACACGTATACATTTGCTCGAACAAAATCAGAGCGCTGATTTTGTAATGGGAGCAGCAGACTTATTGATAAAAGAGTTTCCACCATATGGTAAAAAAGATTATGAAACAATTTCTGTAAAACGAGGTCTNTTGCCTATAATGAGTGAAGTATTTAAACACTTGGAAAATTTAGAAAACCAGCATATATTGAAAAATGAAAAGGTTTTTGATGCTTACACTGCATTACTGATTAATATTTTTGATACATGCTTTGATATAGGTGAGCCAATAATTTCTAAAAAAGCATGTCAAAAACTGTTATCCATTCAAGAAAAACGTTTAGGGAATGACCATCTGGATGTTGCTTNTGCACTTGTTTATTTAGCAGATGCCCACAGAAATTTAGGTGATCCCCAAACTCAGAAAACGATGCTGGAAAGGGCACTGAAAATTCAAGAACTCCATTATGGCTGTGATCATTTTGAAGTGGCATCAACACTTAACAATTTATCAGATGCCTATAGCTCTTTAGGTGATCCCCAAACTCAGAAAACGTTCCTGGAAAGGGTGTTGAAAATTCAAGAACTCCATTATGGCCCTGATCATATTCAAGTGGCTGCAACGCTTAACAATTTAGCAAATGCCTATAGCTCTTTAGGTGATCCCCAAACTCAGAAAAAATTGCTGGGAAGGGCATTGAGAATTCTAGAACTCCATTATGGCCCTGATCATTTTCAAGTTGCTAAAACGCTTAACAATTTAGCAAATGCCTATAGCTCTTTAGGTGTTCCCCAAACTCAGAAAACATTGCTTGAAAGGGCGTTGAAAATTCTAGAACTCCATTATGGCCCTGATCATTTTCAAGTGGCTACAGCGCTTGTAAATTTATCAGATGCCCATGGCTCTTTAGGTGATCCTCAAATTCAGAAAACACTGCTGGAAAGGGCATTGAAAATTCAAGAACTCCATTATGGCCCTGATCATTTTCAAGTGGCTACAACGCTTGTAAATTTAGCATCTGCCTATAGCTCTTTAGGTGATCCCCAAACTCAGAAAACTTTGCTGGAAAGGGCATTGAAAATTGAAGAACTCCATTATGGCTCTGATCATTTTCAAGTGGCTATAACATTTGGAAGTTTAGCATGGGCCAATGGTGATTTAGGTGATCCCCAAACTCAGAAAACGTTGCTGGAAAGGGCATTGAAAATTGAAGAACTCCATTATGGCCTTGATCATTTTGAAGTGGCTATAACTCTTGTAAATTTAGCATGTGCCTATGGCTCTTTAGGTGATCCACAAACTAAGAAAATGCTGTTGGAAAGGGCATTGAAAATTCAAGAACTCCATTATGGCCCTGATCATTTTCAAGTGGCTATAACATATAGAAGTTTAGCAAATGCCCATGGCTCTTTAAGTGATCCCCAACCTGCAAAAACGTTGCTGGAAAAGGCATTGAAAATTCAAGAACTCCATTATGGCTCTGATCACTTTGGAATGGTTTTAACACTTGGAAACTTAGCAAGTGCTCATGGCTCTTTACGTGATCCTCAATCTATTAAAAAGTTGCTGGAAAGGGCTTTGAAAATTCAAGAACACTATTATGGTCCTGATCATTTTCAAGTGGCTAANACGCTTGGAAATTTAGCAAATGCCTATGGTGATTTAGGTGATCCCCAAACTCAGAAAACGTTGCTGGAAAGGGCATTGAAAATTTTAGAACTCCATTATGGCCCTGAACATTTTGAAGTGGCTATAACGCTTGCATATTTATCAGTTGCCTATGATTCTTTAGGTGATCCCCAAATTGTGAAAGTGGTGCTGGAAGAGGCATTGAAAGTACTAGAACTTCATTATGGCTCTGATCACGTTATTGTGGCTATAACACTTGCACATTTAGCACGTGCCTATGGTGATTTAGGTGAACCCCAAACAAAAAAATTAATGCTTGAAAATGTCTTAATTGTGATGGAAGAATATTATGGTCATAACAATTTTCGACTGCATAACACATTTCGAGATTTAGCAAATGCATGTAATGATTTAGGTGAATATGAAAGAGCAAAAGTATTGTTGGAAAGAGCATTAAACATTGAAGAAGAGCATTATGGGTCAAATCATTTTGAAATTGCTAAAACACTTAGAAGTTTAGCAAATACTTACAGTGGATTAAATGAATTNATATTAATGAAATCTTTGCTTGAACAGGCAGTTAAAATTCAAGAAAGCTATTATGGCTTTGTAAATTATCAAGTTGCTTTTACAAAGTACTTGCTTGCAAAATGCTATGTTAGCTTGAATGAGTTTCAAGTTGCTAAAAATATATTAGAAAGCATATTGCCAATATATGAAGAACACTATGGTAAAAATCACAAGTTCACAGAATTAGTTAGAAAGTTGAAAGTATGTGCTAGTGTTTGAACAGGGCAATTTTTGAAAGAATGGTATAGAAGATTATTTCTGTATAGCAAACAGAACTTCTAAGGCTCTCTATCACTACTCTCTATCACTACTCGTTACTCAACTGCTAGCTGCTAGATGTTGAGACCTAGGAAACGGTTGCT
>JAIXMJ010000106.1 GCA_022836975.1 Wolbachia sp. | reverse complement strand
GAGGAGAGTGAGGAGAGTGAGGAGAGTAAGGAGAGTGAGTGAGTGAGGAAAGTGAGTAAGTGAGGAGAGTGATCTCTCTCTCAATGTCTCTGATTCAGTTGCTCCATGTTCTCTTAACCACTGTTTCAGTTCATTATTTGAAGCCATGGATAATGCTGTCCTGTCATGATAGGCTTTAGCATTAACATCAGCTCCTTTTTCTACCAACCACTTGACAGTGGCCAAGTGTCCAGTGTCCAAGTGTCCAGTGTATGTAGCATAGTGCAACACTGTCATTAGTTTCTCTACCAACCACACGGTGTCCAAGTGTCCATTCATAGCAGCATAGTGCAACATTGTCAATCCATCATTATCTTTAGCTTGTAAGTCAGCTCCTTTTTCTACCAACCACTTGACAGTGTCCAAGTGTCCATTCTCAGCGGCTGAATGCAATACTGTCTGTCCAGAATATTTTTCTAGCATTAACATCAGCTCCTTTTTCTACCAACCACTTGACAGTGTCCAAGTTACCAGAAGAAGCAGCTCCATGCAACACTGTGCCTCCTTTGTTATCTTTAGCTTGTAAATTAGCTCCTTTTTCTACCAACCACTTGACAGTGTCCAAGTGTCCATTCTCAGCGGCTGAATGCAATACTGTCTGTCCAGAATATTTTTCTTTAGCATTAACATCAGCTCCTTTTTCTACCAACCACTTGACAGTGTCCAAGCTTCCATTCCTAGCAGCCCAGTGCAACACTGTCAATCCATCATTATCTTTAGCTCGTAAATCAGCTCCTTTTTCTACCAACCACTTGACAGTGTCCCAGTGCCCATCCATAGCAACATAGTGCAACACTGTCCATCCATTGTTAGTTCTAGCATTAACATCAGCTCCTTTTTCTACCACCCACTTGACAGTGTCCAAGTGTCCATTCCTAGCAGCATAGTGCAACACTGTCAATCCATATTCATCTTTAGCTTGTAAATCAGCTCCTTTTTCTATCAACCATTTGACAGTGTCCCAGTGCCCATCAATAGCAGCCAAGTGGCCACCTGTGTTACCAGCTTCATCTTTAGCATTAACATCAGCTCCTTGCTTTACCAACCACTTGACAGTGTCCAAGTGTCCATTCTCAGCGGCTGAATGCAATACTGTCTGTCCAGAATATTTTTCTTTAGCATTAACATCAGCTCCTTTTTCTACCAACCACTTGACAGTGTCCAAGTGTCCTTTCAAAGCAGCCCAGTGCAACACTGTCAATCCGTCATTGTCTTTAGCATTAACATCAGCTCCTTTTTCTACCAACCACTTGACAGTGTCCCAGTGTCCTTTCAAAGCAGCCCAGTGCAACACTGTCCATCCTTCATTGTCTTTAGCATTAACATCAGCTCCTTTTTCTACCAACCACTTGACAGTGTCCAAGTGTCCTTTCAAAGCAGCCCAGTGCAACACTGTCAATCCGTCATTGTCTTTAGCATTAACATCAGCTCCTTTTTCTACCAACCACTTGACAATGTCCAAGCTTCCAGAAGAAGCAGCAAAGTGCAACATTGTCCATCCATTATTGAAGAAACCAGTAGTTTTAGCTTGTAAATCAGCTCCTTTTTCTACCAACCACTTGACAGTGTCCAAGTGTCCATTCTCAGCAGCATAGTGCAACACTGTCCATCCATAATTATGTTTAGCTTGTAAATCAGCTCCTTGCTCTACCAACCACTTGACAGTGTCCAAGTGTCCTTTCTCAGCAGCATAGTGCAACACTGTCTTTCCATTATTATCTTTAGCTTTTAAATCAGCTCCTTTTTCTACCAACCACTTGACAATGTCCAAGTGTCCATTCCAAGCAGCATCGTGCAACACTGTCCTAGCATCATTAGTTTTAGCTTTAACATCAGCTCCTTTTTCTGCCAACCACTTGACAGTGTCCAATTGTCCATTGCTAGCAGCATAGTGCAACACTGTCCAGCCATAATTATTTTTAGCTTGTAAATCAGCTCCTCGCTCTATCAACCACTTGACAAGTGTCCAGTTTCCATTCTTAGCAGCTGTGAGCATATCATCATCGGTAATTGCTCCATGTTCTCTTAACCATTGTTTCACTTCATTATTTGAAGCATAGTACAATACTGTATTGCCAGCATCTGTTCTAGCATTAACATCAGCTCCTTTTTCTACCAACCACTTGACAGTATCCAAGTTTCCAGAAGGAGCAGCATAGTGCAACACTGTCTCTCCATCATTATTTTTAGCTTGTAAAACAGCTCCTTTTTCTACCAACCACTTGACAGTGTCCAAGTGTCCATTCGCAGCAGCATAGTGCAATACTGTTGATCCATCTTTATCTTTAGCTTGTAAATCAGCTCCTTCCTCTATCAACTCCTTTACAAGTATCCAGTTTCCATCTTCAGCAGCTGTGAGCATATCATCATTGTTAATTGCAGGTTGAATTGTTCCTTGTTCTGGAATAATATAAATAGAATTAGAACTTATAAAATTTTTACCTTTAAGTTTTAGTCGAATTTAAGTATTTTTCAAAAATTGTCATACCATTTGAACTTTAGGGGAAAAAAGTAAACTTTTTTCAAAA
>JAIXMJ010000105.1 GCA_022836975.1 Wolbachia sp. | reverse complement strand
GGACAGGCTTAATTTAGGAAACAAATCTAGCAATATGATATCTGAAATTTCTGGTGGAGAAAGACAAAGAGTTGCAATAGCAAGGGCCATTGTAAATTCTCCTAAACTTTTACTTACTGACGAACCAACAGGAAACTTAGATCCGTTCACTTCTTCAGAAGTATTCCGATTACTTTCTGAGTATGTCAAGAAAAATAATTGTGCTATGCTTATAGCAACTCACGACCACTCTATTGCAGAAAAGGCAGATTATGTTCTTCACATACAGCTTGGTAAAATTATAATGGATAAACATAATTTATAGTGTTTATCCTAATATCAAAATTAATATCATGTATTTACCTGATATAAGCCTAATATAATTTTATTATGTCAGATGCCACAAATAGTTAATGTATTATTACCATTGCCAATCAACCAATTATTTTCATATGTGATAGAAGAAGAAATCCAAATTTCATTAGGGGATTACATAATTGTACCGTTTGGCAAAAAACGCTTGGTTGGCATAGTATGGCAATATAATAATAATACTGAATGGACATTAAAACCTGTTGAACGCAAAATTAATATACATGGTGTCAAGACTGAATTAAGAACACTGGCAGAATGGGTTTCACAGTATAATTTAATACCGTTAGGTATTATGGCAAAAATGCTTATGGGTGGTGTATTGAAAGTCAATAATATAGATAAACTAATCAGCATGCCACAGAAACAAAAGAAGCTAGAAAAAATAAATTATCAATTAAACGCTGAACAACAGGAAGCCAGCAACAAAATTATAAAACATCTAAATAAATACTCAGTGGTTTTACTTGATGGAGAAACAGGATCTGGAAAAACAGAAGTTTATCTTTCTGTAATAGCCAAGCTATATTCTACTGATAAACTAGGTACATGCCAAGTTTTGATACTTCTACCTGAGATTATTTTAACATCACAGTTAATTGACCGTATACGTTTACAAATGTCAGAAAATATAACGGAGTGGCACGCTAATCTTACGCCTAAAGTTCGCAGGAGCAATTGGCTGAGTATAGTAAGTGGTAATGCAAAAATAATTATAGGAGCAAGGTCAGCGCTTTTTTTACCTTATAAAAATTTAAGACTGATTATAGTTGATGAAGAGCATGATACATCTTTCAAGCAAGAACAAGGAGGTGCGATATATAATGCAAGAGACATGGCTATAATTCTGGCAAAAATTGAAAATATACCAATTATCTTATCATCTGCAACTCCTCTACTTGAAACAATTTATAATGTTAAGAACGGTAACTACATTCATGTACGTTTAACAAAGAGATTTAGCGGTATAGACTTACCGCAAGTTAAAGTGGTAGACATGAAGAATAGTAAACAATGGATTTCAGGTGAGCTTTTTGAACATATTAGAAAGACAATAGAAAAAAAACAGCAGGTTATGCTCTTCTTAAATCGTAAGGGATATGCACAAATGGTAATATGTAAAAAATGTGGACATAAAATTTCCTGTTTAAATTGTAGTATATGGTTAACTTATCATAAGAAAAAAAATCTACTTCTATGTCATCACTGTGCTTACCATATGGAATTTCCAACAGAATGTATTAATTGTCAAAACAAAGAGTCATTGCTTCTTTATGGTATAGGGATTGAGAGATTATTAGAAAAAATGGTACAGTTGATACCAAATGTAAAAATTGTAACTATTAGTAGTGATCAAAAATCAGTTGGCAGCATCCTTGACTCAATATTAAAAGATGAAATAAACGTTATTATCGGTACACAAATAATTGCTAAAGGGCATAACTTTCCTAAATTATCTCTAGTTGGCATAATAAATGCAGATCTCAGTTTAGAAAATTCTGATTTAAGAGCAACAGAAAAGACCTACCAATTACTACATCAAGTTTCTGGTAGATCTGGTAGATTCAGTGAAAGAGGCATGGTTATAATACAAACTCGTGATCCAGATCATAAGATTATAAATGCGTTGCAATACCATCAGCGTGACTTATTTTATGATACTGAGCTTGAATCACGAAAAAAATCTAATATGCCTCCATTTAGCAGATTAATAGCTTTAATTATCACTGGAAACAATCACATTGCTACACATAAAACAGCCAATGAAGTAGTTAAAAATATTCCATATAACAATAAATTAGAAGTTTTCGGTCCATCACCAGCAGCTATAAACTTTTTAAATGGTAAATATAGATATAGAATACTATTAAAGATATATGATAGAAATAGTTTATTTGTGCAAAGAAATTTAAAAACATGGATTAAAAATATATCGAAAAATATCAACATAATCATAGATGTTGATCCTGTTAATTTTTTTTAATAGACTTCTTGCATAACTACATCAAAGATTGTAAAATAGTAAAGAGTAAAATAGAAGAGTAGAAATAATGAAGTTTGAAAAAATAAATAAGTTAGAAAGCGAAGAATTTCGTCGATTAACAGGAATAAAACGAAGTACATTCAAAAGAAAGGTCGAAATTTTAATAAAGGAGGTAATCAAGAAAAAAGCGCGAGGTGGGAAGCCAAACAAACAGTGTATGGAAGATCGTTTATTAATGGTTATGAACCT
>JAIXMJ010000104.1 GCA_022836975.1 Wolbachia sp. | reverse complement strand
GTTATGATTTAAAGCATTTAATTATAATTTTATTACTTCTTATTTTCAATAATATATTAATTTTATGTTAGAATTAATGAATTCTATTATAATTTTTTAAATTATTCTTAAATTAGCGAAGATTTTTAATTTTTGTTCATTATGTTCTTTTCCATTATTCTGCCACAGATTTTAAATTTCTTGAATACGCCCTTGTTGACAATTCTAATCCATTCCCTGGCAAATCTGCCAAAAAGCTTCTTTAACTTCACAGCCTCTGATCATTCCATCTAATTTTCTTGTTCTATTTTAAGATGGAAATCATTTAAAATAATTTTCTATTGTATTAAATAATTCAATTTAAATTTGGCCGTTTTTGAGTATAAATAATTTTTTATGATGACTTTAATTTTTTATGTTATTTGTTAAAATATTTAATCGTGCATAAAAATTTATTTTTACTTTAAAATGGCATAATGAGATGTTATAATAAATGGAGGATATAGTTGTACAGTTACAAAATAATCTTAAAAGTAACCTTGTAAGCTAAGAGATATAAGGCATAAGAGCATGCTGGTTTATCGGCGGGGATTTATGCTTAGCGCCCCAATTTGTCAGTTACATCAAACAGAATAAAATATATTTCAGGTATCTTTTATATCTATCTTCATAAATCTTTCGAGATATCTGGCAGTACTCCCATACGACAAGTTCACTGGTGTCTTACCATTATTGTCTTTAGCATTAACATCAGCACCTTTCTCCTCTACTAGCCATTTGACGACATCTAAGTTACGTTCATAAGCAGCCCTGTGTAGTACTGTCTGACCATCATTGTCTTTAGCATTAACATCAGCTCCTTTTTCTACCAACAATTTGACTATTTCTCGCTGTCCTTCTTTAGCAGCCAATGCAGTACTGTCTTGCCATCTTTGTCTTTAGCATCAACATTAACTTTTGCATGTTCCAGCAACCATTGGACAATATCCCAATTATTTCCTTCAGCAGCCCTGTGCAGCACCGTCCAGCCCCGATTGTCTTTAGCATTAACATTAGCTCCTTTTTCTACCAGCCATTTGACGGCATCTAAGTTACCCTCATAAGCAGCCCTGTGCAGTACTGTCTGACCAAATCTATCTGTAGCATCAACATTAGCTCCTCCTCCTTCTGGAGCTGATGTTACCAACCATTTGAGGAGATTCCATTTACCACATGTAACAGCACGATGCAGCACCGTTGCACCATCAAGTAAACCACCCTTGATAACAGCATTAACATCAGTGCCTTTCTCGTTCACCAGCCATTTGACTAATTCCAAATTACCAGAGTCAGTAGCCTTGTGCAGCACCGTCCAGCCATCATTTGTTGCAGCCTTAGCATCAGCACCTTTCTCTTCTACCAGCCATTTGACTAATTCCAAATTACCAGATTTAGCAACATAGTGCAACACCGTGTGACCATCATGACAATTACCCTTGATAACAGCATTAACATCAGCACCTTTCTTCTCTACCAACCATTTGACTAATCCCAAATTACCAGATTCAGCAGCCTTGTGCAGCACCGTCTGGCTCCACTTGCCTGTAGCATTAACATCAGCTCCTTTTTCTACCAGCCATTTAGCGATATCCCATTTCCCCCCCTTCAGCAGCCATGTGCAGCACCGTCTCGCCATACTTATCTTTATCATTAACATCAGCTCCAGCTCCTTCTGGAGCTGGAGTTACCAGCCATTTGACAACATCTAAGTTACCCGCATTTGCAGCCGTGTGTAGCACTGTTCGACCATTCTGGTCTCTAGCATTAACATCAGCTCCTTTTTTTACCAACAACTTGACTACCGCCCATTCGTTCTTATAAGCGGCCCTGTGTAGCGGCGTTTGGACATTCTTGTAATTAGCATTAACATCAGCATCTTTTTCTATCAGCCATTTAGCGATATCCTCTTCACCCCTTTCAATAGCAAGGTGCAACGCCGCCTCGTCATACCTATCTATAGCATTAACATCAGCTCCTTTTTCTACTAACAATTTGACTACTTCCCATTTATTTTTTTTAGCAACCAGATGCAGTATTGGCTCGTCATACCTATCTTTAGCATTAACATCAGCTCCTTTTTCTACTAACAATTTGAATACTTCCCATTGATTTCTTCCAGCAGCAAGAGTCAGTATTGGCTCGTCATACTTGCCTTTAACATTAACAAGGTAATATTGGGTATTCTCATCTCCTATGTTTTCCCATTGTGTCTGTACTTGCTGAATATTTCCTTCCTCTACAGCTGTAAGAAAAGGAGTAATTAATGACCACTTTTCTTTAATTGTATCAGAGATCTGTTTCATTTCTACATAATCTTTTTCTATATATTGCGTCAACAATTTTCCTATAATAGGATCATTTATATCTTGAGTTGTCATAAAAATAGTTGCTAACAAAAGTTTTTGAATAATATTCTCTTCGCAATTTCGTACATTATTCAACAACTGTTTGACAATCTCATCATGTTCCTTCTTAACTGCTACGTATAAAGCAGTTTTCCCATTCTGATCACGTGCTGCAACTAAAGATATCAGTTCTGCTTGCTTGGTTGTCAAACTACCAAGCAGAACATC
>JAIXMJ010000103.1 GCA_022836975.1 Wolbachia sp. | reverse complement strand
CCAAAAGAGTTTCCAAAATGGCGCAATTGTTACGACTATTTCAAGAAATGGGGTAAAAAACCGAATGAGGATAGAGAAAATGTTCTGGTTAAAAAAAGATTGTGAACAGGCTCTAAGCCATTCTGTGTCCTCGTCTGCTGCTAAGCTATTAAAAATCATTTGCCACACACCTGCTCTTGCCCACCTTATGAACCTTTTGTGTACACTCGACCATTTTCCATATTCTGCAGGTAAGGCTCTCCATGACGCTCCAATCCTTCCTATCCATATTACTGAAGCTACGAATTTTCTGTTATCCTTTCCTCTTCTGCCACTATCTGCTTCTTTCCCAGGTAATTTATCTTTTATTCTTTCACACTGCTCATCTTTCAGATCGTATAACATCTTTCCCTCTCAAAAAATACTATTTTAACTCTAATCTTACTTAATGTCGACACTACCTAGCAACAGACTCTTAAATCGTCTGCTGGCGTTTTTCTCTCCCTCATTCCTCATACTATCTTGCTCGGATTTTTAATGAAAGAGCTATAAATAAGGGACCAAAACTTTTTCTCCTAACAGTTTAAAATCAAACACTACACATAGATGGTTTGCTACATAATATTGATATATTTTTTCAGACTATTAGATATGAGGCTACATTCATAATTTCCTTTTTTTCATGTGTGGTCTAGCTTAACTTTAAAACTACTTTAATGTTTTAGTCAATAAATTCATATCATCAGCAAACTTTTTATCGTTCTCCATAAGGCTTTCCACTTGTTTTACTGCATGTATAACAGTAGCATGATCTCTGCCACCAAAACATCTTCCTATATCAAGCAAACTTTTTTGTGTAAACCTTTTAGCAAAATACATTGCTACCTGTCTAGGTCGTACAAGGTTACGTAATCTTCTATTTGAATACATATCAGTAACTCTTATATTAAAAAACTCCGCTACTTTCTTTTGTATTTCTTCAACTGAAATTGACTTATGATTAGACCTCAAAAGATCTATTAAAGTTTCGCTAGCAGATTCCACGGTCATACTCCTGCCAATTAACGAAGTATGGGCAACTTTATTTAATGCACCTTCCAATTCTCTAATATTGGATTTTATGTTTCTTGCTAAAAACTCCATAACATCCTTAGGAATGTATATATTCATCTGCTCTACTTTAGATTGCAATATACCCAGCCTTAATTCAAAAGTTGTTTCGTTAATATCTGCAACTAATCCCCAACCTAAACGGGATTTGATCCTCTCCTCCACTCCATCAAGATCGCTTGGTGATCTATCAGCAGAAATAACCAGTTGCTTGTTTTGGTCGATCAAAGCATTAAAAGTATGAAAAAATTCCTCCTGTGTACTATCTTTGCCACTGATAAACTGTACGTCATCCACCATTAATACATCAACTGATCTAAATTGTTCTTTAAACAACATAATATCTTTGCTGCGCAATGCTGTAATGTATTGATACATAAATTTTTCTGCGGATAAGTAGACAACTTTTCTCTTAACTGACGGAGTATTGACTATATACCAAGCTATAGCATGCATTAAATGTGTTTTACCTAACCCTACTCCTCCGTATAAAAATAAAGGATTGCTGCCAGGAATGGGATTCACAGATTCCGCAACACGCTTTGCCGCTGTAAATGCTAACTCATTAGGTTTACCTACCACAAAGTTTTCAAAAGTAAATCTAGAATCTAATGGTGACCCAGGATTTTCCTCTTTATGTCTTGAGATAGCATAGGAAGGAGAAGAAACTTTTTCTTCAATTACCTTAATATCAACAGAGCGTATGTAATTATCTTCACTTTGCCATAACGACAATATTTTTTCCACATAATGAATTATAATCCACTCCTTTATAAATCTTGTAGATACAGATAATAACACTTCTCCATTGTTACTACTAACAAATTTGAGTGAACTAAGCCAACTATTATACGTTGCTTCTCCATAAAGACTATATAAGCAAGCTTGGATTTTTTTCCAAGTAACATTATGATCAACTACTTGATCAAGAAACATACCTGAAACTTTAGAATTGATTAAGCTCATAATACCATACCAAACAGCTAAAAATGCTAGTAGATTACCAGAAAATAAAGAGCTCTTATTACTTAACACATGTGTAACTTATTATGATAGTTTGTTGAACAGTTGTAAAGCACATTTAAGGCAATCATTTTTACAACACAAATAAAGCATTATGGCTTTCCCTTAATAGTAACAATAATATAATTTACATTGGAGCATGTTGTGGGGTACGTCGTCATAAGATTTGAGCACATATTAACAAAGCTTTAAGAGAAAGGCAAGCCATAGACCCTCTGCAAAGCTACAAAAAAATAAGTGAAAAGAAATAAATAAGGGAGTAGAATATTATTTTTAAAATAAAAATATGGCAATGAATTACAAAGAGGTAGTAAAAAGACCGCACACTTTGAGGCAATTAACTGGAATGAGAGCAGAAGAGTTCCAAGAAGTGGTAGAGAAAATTAGACCTGAATTTGAGAGACTAGGTAGTGTCGACATTAAATAAGATTAGAGTTAAAATAGTATTTTTTGAGAGGGAAAGATGTTATACGATCTGAAAGATGAGCAATGGGAAAGAATAAAAGATAAATTACCTG
>JAIXMJ010000102.1 GCA_022836975.1 Wolbachia sp. | reverse complement strand
TCTGCCTACAGGAAACTGATAGAAAATGCTGAGATGTTTGTGAAAAATGTCATCATTTTGTTTGTAGTCAGCATTTGAAATTAACTTGTGTTGTGTAACAAGTACTGTATATTCATTAAGTTTGACTTAATATTATGAAACTGTTACTTTTATTATAAAAACACTCAATAGTAGTTCTTGCTTCATAATAAAAATTTAGCAGAATCAGGTATATTCCTTTAAATAACATAATGGGGTTCATACCCACATCAGTGGTAGTCAGTGTTATAAAAAAAATCCTAGGGTTAAAACAAACGACTCAAATTGGAGAGCCTTTGTAACACAAATTAGACATTCAATTACCATAGGCATGTGAAAATGTAAAAAGAATACTTTTTTCAATTTATAAGCAACAAATTAATGACAACTTTTGAAAAATTCAATTAAATTCAACTAAAAAAGTAAAAAAAGTTTTATAGGTTCTAATTCTATTTTCATTATTCCAGAACAAGGAACCGTTCAACCTGCAATTAACAATGATGATATGTTCAAAGCTGCTAAAGATGGAAACTGGATACTTGTAAAGAAGTTGATACAGCAAGGAGCTGATTTACAAGCTAAAAATAGTGATAATGGAGAGACAGTGTTGCACTATGCTGCTAGGAAGGAACAGTGGGACACTGTCAAGTGGTTGGTAGAGCAAGGAGCTGATGTTAAAGCTAAAGATGATGACAGAAGGACAGTGTTGCACTGGGCTGCTAGGAGTGGACAGTTGGACACTGTCAAGTGGTTGATAGAGCAAGGAGCTGATTTACAAGCTAAAGATGATGATGGACAGACAGTGTTGCATGCAGCTGCTCATTTTGGATACTTGGACATTGTCAAGTGGTTGGTAGAAAAAGGAGCTGATGTTAATGCTAAAGACAATCGTGACAGGACAGTGTTGTCCTGGGCTAATAATGAAGTGAAACAATGGTTAAGAGAACATGGAGCAATTAGCAATAATGATATGCTCATAGCTGCTAAGAATGGAAACTGGACACTCGTAAAGAAGTCGATAGAGCAAGGAGCTGATTTACAAGCTAAGGATATTTATGGAATGACAGCATTGCGCTATGCTGCTATGAATGGACACTTGGACACTGTCAAGTGGTTGGTAGAACGAGGAGCTGATTTACAAGCTAAAAATGGTAGATGGACTATGTTGCACTTGCTGCAGAGAATGGACAGTTGGACACTGTCAAGTGGTTGGTAGAAAAAGGAGCTGATGTTAATGCTAGAACTTATGATGGATTGACACTATTGTCCCTGACTTCAAATTTGAATGAAGTGAAACAATGGTTAATTGAACATGGAGCATTTAGCAATGATGATATGCTCACAGCTGCTAAGAATGGACACTTGGACACTGTCAAGTGGTTGATAGAGCAAGGAGCTGATTTACAAGCTAAAGATAAAGATGGAAGGACAGCGTTGTACTGGGCTGTTCGTTATGGACTTTGCAATACAATAATGGAATACAATATAATGCAATACAGTATTGTTTGGACTTTAAATGAAGTGAAACANTGGTTAAGAGAACATGGAGCAACTGAAGAGTGAGCATCTCTCTCACTCTCCTCACTCTCCTCACTCTCCTCACTNTCCTCACTCGCTAGCTCAACTGTTGAGAAGGAAACGGCTGCTCCATGCGGGTCGATCCGTGAACCTTCCGATTGCAAGGGTGACATACTACCTGCTGTGCCACACCGTTCCCCAAAGCCTAGCTAGTTTTTGATCTATATAAATGTGTTGGTGAATATTTTTCGTTATTTTAGACTTTTGATAGTACAGAACGATCAAACTAAATGGTTTATTTGATCTGTTAAATTTTTATGGTCTGATTTAAACAAGAAAGTGATTTAAAGATATATATAAATATAAATCGCCAATACCATATTTATTTAAAAGAGTAGTTATTTTTTATTTATTTTACTTATTTTATTTAAACGATGCTTTTTTAAAAGAAATCTAATTGCAAAACTTTAAAACTTGCTTGCTTAAAACAGAAGCGAGTTTGAAAAAATCATACTATGAAAATATCATAAAAGTTTGGCAAAATATTGTGGAAAACACGGCCAATTAGACTGGACAAGATTCTCATCGGTTTTCGTCTTGCTTGTCTTGTCATGGGGAACATTGGAATGGTAATGCTGCTAATGCAATAAGCAAGTCGAAATTGAATATATTATACTTGCGAATTGTTCATGCACCTAACACGTGTGAACGGTAACGTCTTTCTCCGCTTGGATGAAAGCGGTTTAAAAGCAGATACTGAGTGGCTTTTAAGCTTAAACTTATCACTAAGCTAAAGGAAATATTCTTTTGTAATTTAAACTTTAAAAGAAAGACAAAGGAAGACAGTTCGCTAGACAAACTACTACGAATAACTTCAAACAAACTTATACAAATCGTTTTTAATTTTTAATTTTGACCTTTTTTGTCCACACATTATTGACCAAGATTTTTTGTGTAAAAATCATTGCATAAAGATAGAAAGTTAAAATTTTTAAACAAAGTAGAACCCCATCGAGTACAAATTTCTTAAAAGTTCTTCAATCACTCGAACGCCTGAGATATTTTTAACACTGCTGCTGGAGATGGGTCAAAATTGACCCAGGTAAAAAATTTG
>JAIXMJ010000101.1 GCA_022836975.1 Wolbachia sp. | reverse complement strand
AAGAGAAAAAATTATGAGCATTTATTCAATTTTGTATGCTGTTTTGTTTGGATGTAGCTCAAAAATTGCAATTGAGAAAAACAAATTTTCCTAGTTTTTTATTTGCAGCAGTTATTATATATATATATATATATCGTCACCTTAGTGCCAAAAGGGCATAAGTGT
This sequence comes from Wolbachia sp., assembly GCA_022836975.1. Taxonomy (GTDB): domain Bacteria; phylum Pseudomonadota; class Alphaproteobacteria; order Rickettsiales; family Anaplasmataceae; genus Wolbachia. Next base: position 2,504 of record JAIXMJ010000101.1, on the reverse strand, counting down.
TACTTTTGCGTTTTAGAGAAAAACGAATTTTAAGTTATAACACTATGTTATATATTATATCTCTGTGATATATCTCTATATAAATATCTCTGTGAATATTTCAAATACAGCTACGCAATTTTGACAGTAAATAGAGTTCATACTGTACTACATGGTGATGTACTTAACTCCACTTGTGAAAAATATGTACTTATGCCCTTTTGGCACTAAGTTGACGATATATTTAAATAGAAAATTGAGTAATGGTGATAATATAAAAAATACAACAACAATTACAAAGTAGGGATTTAGATAGCTGGTGGCCAGATCGTGAATTTTATAGACGATTTTTATGTTGAGGAAGAATAAAATTATATGAGCGTGAATTATCTTATAATCAGCATAAGCTTAGTAATCGGGCCAAAGGTTCAATCTACAGAAAAAATAAAAAACAATTTTGTGTATGGCTGGTTGCATCGCTGGCCACCTGCTACCTAAAGTCCATAAAGTATAAAAGTACAAATATAAATAGAAGTAATAAGGAGAAATACGGAAGTACAACTTTATATTGTATAGCACTGTCCTCTAAAAAAAAGCCCTACTTTTTAGTTTTCCATCCATAGCTTTTTTTGTATGCAATATTAATTTGACTAAATATTTTTTTATGGTGGCTACCTTCCGCCCGCCATTTAGTTGCACACCACAGCAATATTTCGTTTATTACTTAAACTTTTTGCGTTAATATAAAAAAAACTGAAACTTTAAAAAAACCCACTTATAAAAATTTCGTTGCTAGATTATGAATATTCTCAGGATATTTTAATAAATATCAATGTATGGAAAACACAAGGGAAAAAACACCAGTCAGTTCGTCGGTCGAAAACGATGTAAAATTGCAAAATTGAAAAAAAGATAATACAGTATATGCTTTAAGTAATATTTGGTCCAGTTATTACATATGCAAAACATTATTTATCTAAAGATTTTCTAAGAAGAGATAAGGGGTGGTTTTTTAAAGGAAACACATGCGCATGGGTTTTAATGTTTTGCAATTAGATTTCTTTTTAAAAAGTATCATTTAAATGAAATAAGTAAAATAAATAAAAAATAAATAACTTTTTTTAAAATAAATATGGTATTGGCGATTTATATTTATATATATCTTTAAATCATTTTCTCGTTTAAATCAGACCGTAAAAATTTAACAGATTAAATAAACCATTTAGTTTGATCGTCCTGTACTAACAAAAGTTTAAAATAACGAAAAATATTCACCGACACATTGATATAGATGAAAAACTAGCTAGACTTGGGGGGAACGGTGTGGCACAACGGTGTGGTACAACAGGGAGTGCGTCATCCTTGCAATTGGAAGGTTCATGGATCGACCCCCACATGGAGCAGCCGTTTCCTTCTCAACAGTTGAGCTAGCTAGCAGTTGAGCGTGTGAGTGAGGAGAGTGAGGAGAGTGAGGAGAGTGAGGAGAGTGAGGAGAGTGAGGAGAGTGAGGAGAGTGAGGAGAGTAAGGAGAGTGAGAGTGCTCACTCTTCAGTTGCTCCATGTTCTCTTAACCATTGTTTCACTTCATCATTTGAAGCCCAGGACAATACTGTTGAGCCACGATTTGTTCTAGCATTAACATCAGCTCCTTTTTCTACCAACCACTTGACAGTGTCCAATTTTCCAGAAGAAGCAGCATAGTGCAACACTGCTGGTCCATCATTATTTTTAACTTTTAAATCAGCTCCTTTTTCTACCAACCACTTGACAGTGTCCCAGTGCCCATTCATAGCAGCACAGTTCAACGCTGTCCATCCAGTATTATCTTTAGCTTGTAAATCAGCTCCTTGTTCTACCAACCACTTGACAGTGTCCAACTGTCCATACACAGCAGCATAGTGCAACACTGTCCATCCATCGTTACCTTTAGCTTGTAAATCAGCTCCTTTCTCTACCAACCACTTGACAGTGTCCAAGTGTCCATCCCTAGCAGCCAAGTGCAATGCTGTCGCGTTATTGTTATCTTTAGCTTGTAAATCAGCTCCTTTTTCTACCAACCATTTGACAGTGTCCAAGTGTCCATCGCTAGCAGCCAAGTGCAACACTGTCCATCCAAAATAATCTTTAGCTTGTAAATCAGCTCCTTGCTCTACCAACTTCTTTACAAGTGTCCAGTTTCCATGTTCAGCAGCTGTGAGCATATCATCAGTGTTAATTGCAGGTTGAATTGTTTCTTGCTCTGGAATAATATAAATAGAATTAGAACTTATAAAATTTTTACCTTTAAGTTTTAGTCAAATTTAAATATTTTTCAAAAGTTGTCACAACATTTGAACTTTAGGGGAAAAAAGGAAAATTTTTAACCCTAGAACTATTTTTTTATGTTATTTAAAAGAATGGGAATGGCCACAGCAGGACAGGCCACATTGTCTACTACAGTAGTTCCGGCGTCTCGACATCGACACTGATACCCACCAGTTGGTAGTTTCAAACAAGTGGCGCTAGGATGGCAGTTGTGTATTTGC
>JAIXMJ010000100.1 GCA_022836975.1 Wolbachia sp. | reverse complement strand
CTTAATCCTAAAGGAAAGACACATAACTGACGATTATTTTTGATTCAGCTTGCTGAAGAACTAATTCAATTTGGCAGATTACAGCAAATTGAAAATTTACCATCTGAGACAACTGAAAAACCAACTGGATCTGGCTGCTGTTTCATCTGCCCATGGGAAATTGCCAAGATGTTTGTGGAAAATGTCATCATTTTGTTTGTAGCCAGCATTTGAAATTAACTTGTGTTGTGTAACAGTTATAATTAAGTTTGACTTAATATTATGAAACTTTTATTATAAAAACACTCAATAATAGTTATTGCTTTATAATAAAAATTTAGCAGAATGGGGTCCATATGGTGGTAGTACCCCAGTGGTAGTCAGTGTTATAAAAAAATCCTGGTAGTTCTAGGGTTAAAACAAACGACTCAAATTGGAGAGCCTTTGTAACACAAATTAGACATTCAATTACCTGAATGTGAAAATGTAAAAAGAATACTTTTTACAAATTAAATATCTGCAGCAACAAATTAATGACAACTTTTGAAAAATATTTAAATTCAACTTAAGGATAAAAAAAGTTTTTTTATAGGTTTAGAATATTATATTATTTATTCTATTTTCATTATTCCAGAACAAGGAACAATTCAACCTGCAATTAGCAATGACAAGTTGTTCAGAGCTGCTAAAAATGGAAACTGGACACTTGTAAAGGAGTTCATAGAGCAAGGAGCTGATTTACAAGCTAAAGACAAACATGGAGAGACAGTTTTGCACTGTGTTGCTGGGGATGGTCACTTGGACACTGTCAAGTGGCTGGTAGAAAAAGGAGCTGATGTTAATGCTAGAACGAAAGCTGGCTTGACAGTGTTGCACTATGCTGCTAGGAATGGACACTGGGACACTGTCAAGTGGTTGGTAGAAGAAAAAGGAGCTGATTTAGAAGCTAAAGATAATAATGGAGAGATAGTGTTGCACTATGCTGCTATGGATGGAAGCTTGGACATTGTCAAGTGGTTGGTAGAAAAAGGAGCTGATTTACAAGCTAAAAATAATGATGGAAAGACAGTGTTGCACTATGCTGCTTCGAGTGGTCACTTGGACACTGTCAAGTGGTTCGTAGAGCAAGGAGCTGATTTACAAGCTAAAGCTACTGGTTTCTTCAATAACGGATCGACAGTGTTGCACTATGCTGCTAGTGATGGACACTGGGACACTGTGAAGTGGTTGGTAGAAAAAGGAGCTGACTTACAAGCTAAAGATAATCTTGGATGGACAGTGTTGCACTATGCTGCTAAGTATGGACACTTGGACACCGTCAAGTTGTTGGTAGAAAAAGGAGCTGATGTTAATGCTAAAACTAATTATGGCATGACAGTATTGTCTGTGACTTCAAATAATGAAGTGAGACAGTGGTTAAGAGAACATGGAGCAACTGAAGAGTGAACATCTCTCTCACTCACTCTTCTCACTCACTCACTCTCCTCACTCACTCTCCTCACTCACACACTCAACTGCTAGCTAGCTCAACTGTTGAGAAGGAAACGGCTGCTCCATGCAGGGTCGATCCATGAACCTTCCAATTGCAAGGGTGATGCTACAAACCTGCTGTGCCACACCGTTCCCCAAAGCCTAGCTAGTTTTAGATCTGTATAAATGTGTTGGTGACGATTTTTTGTTATTTTAAACTTTTGACTGTACAGGGTGATCAAATCGAATGGTTTCTTTGATCTGTTAAAATTTTATGGTCTGATTTAAATGAGAGAGTGATTTAAAGATATACAGTATATAAATATAAATCGCCATTACCATATTTATTTAAAAGAGCATTTATTTATTTTTTATTTTATTTAAATGATGCTTTTTTAAAAGAAATCTAATTGCAAAACTTTAAAACTTGCTCACTTAAAACAGAAGCAAGTTTGAAATAATCATTCTCTGAAAATATCATGAAACTTTGGCAAAATATTGCAGAAAACACAGCCATTTAGACTGGACAAGATTTTCGCTGATTTTTGTCTTGTCTTGTCATGTCATTGGAATGGCCCTGCTAATAATGCAATAAGTGAGTCGAAATTGTATATTGTACTTGCGAATTNTTGATGCACCTAATACGTGTGAATGGTAACGTTTTTCTGCACTTGGATGAAAGCGGTTTAAAAGACAAGCATATCAAGACAGATCATAAGCGTTTTAAATTCATATTGATATAGGGTATTTGAATATTGGTTGGTGAGCCGGTACGATAGCACATGCGTACGTACCGTTAAAATACCGTTCATCTCGGCTGCTTTAATTGTGGCATGGCTACACAACCAAACTCCTCCGGCCCATGATTGGTCGAAAGTCACGTGTCTGTAAATTTCGTTATTCTCCTACAAGTACAAGAGAGTAAAACTTAAATTTAAAATCTACAAGATCAAGTTATGAGTAAAATTTAAATTACAAAAGTAATTTAATTAAAAATTATGGTTTGCTTAAACACAGCTTAGGCTTACAGTGTTAGTTATTTTATATGCTAATGTATTTTTTTCGTTCCTGATGTTCATAAATTCGTTATGCCAATGCTTTTCTAAATTTGCAAGACATTTTACTCTTTAAATTATTACTAAAATCAAATGTAAATACATAAACATTCAGAATTAGTTTTATTTTATTTTTAAAAATTATTCATCCTTCGTTTTTTACAAATC
>JAIXMJ010000010.1 GCA_022836975.1 Wolbachia sp. | reverse complement strand
ACTCAAGCACTTTCGTAGGGTTGCTACTCGTTATGATAAATTAGCCATCACTTTCTTATCTTTTGTTCATATTGCTGCTATTTATCTTTGGTTGAAATAAATGTCGACACTACCTAGCAACAGGCTCACTATTATGAGCAGAGCTATCAACTCAGTTTCTCAACATAAATGCATCATATATTTAAATGCTTGGAACTTTTAAAATATTGTGTTTTACATTACAATAAATTTTTATTCTCTGTAAAAATTTATGAAATTTACATTATCTTGGTTATTGGAATACCTTAACACTGAAGCTAGTTTAGAAGAAATTGTTGATAAGTTGACTCACATAGGGCTAGAAGTGGAGAGTGTCTCTACGTTAAATGGGTTTGTTGTTGCAGCAGTATTAGAAGCAATACAGCACCCAAACGCTGATAAGCTAAAAGTGTGTAAAGTCAATAACGGTAATCAAATCGTACAGATAGTCTGCGGAGCGAATAATGTGAAACAAGGTATGAAAACAGTTCTTGCTTCTGTAGGCAGTACGTTGCCAGGTAGTGATTTTATAATTAAGCCATTAAAAATACGCGGAATATTGAGTGAAGGTATGCTTTGTTCTGCGTCTGAACTTGCGTTGACTAAATGTAATAGTGAAGGAATTATAGAGCTTACTAATGATTACAAAGTAGGAGACGAGTTCTTTAATTGTGATCCAGTAATTGATATTAATATTACTGCAAATCGTGGGGATTGTTTGAGTATTTATGGAATAGCAAGGGACCTATCTGCAACTGGAATTGGTACATTACGCAATTACCCGGAAATAAACCTCCCAGGACATACTAGTGGCTCTCGTATTAGCGTAAAGGTAGATGATAAAGAGAATTTTATAAGCGGTAGGTATATTAAAAATATAAAAAATACAAGTAGTCCTAAATGGTTAAAAGATAGGTTAGAGTCTATAGGAATACGTTCAATTTCTGCTGTGGTTGATGTTGTTAACTATATTATGATTTCTTATGGTCAGCCTATGCATGTATACGATGCAGATAAAATTCATGGAAGTCTTATTGTGAGGAAAGCTAATAAAGAGATGTTTACTGCTTTAAATGGTAAAGAATACTTATTGGGCAATGATATCACTGTTATCTCAGATGATAGTAATATTCATGCAATTGCTGGAACCATAGGAGGCAAAGAAAGCGAATGTGCAATTACAACCTCCAATATTTTTGTAGAATCTGCATGGTTTAATCCAGTGTCTATAGCTCAATCTTCTCGGCAGTTAAATATTTCCACAGATTCAAGTTACAGATTTGCAAGATCTATTGACCCAGAGTTTGTTATTAATAGCCTCAATATTATTGTCAAAATGGTTTTGGATATGTGTGGTGGGGAAATTTCAGATATTGTTTCTGCTGGTAGTATACAGGATAGGAATACTTCCATTAGTTTTAATTACCAGGAAGTAGAGCAGCTTGGGAGTGTAATCCTACCTCCTGAAGAGGCATATGATATTTTAAGAAGATTAGGATTCAGTATTGACAAAATAACAGAGTATAACTGGCAAGTGTATGTTCCGAGTTGGAGACCAGATGTGGCTATAGCTCCTGATTTGGTTGAGGAAATAGTTAGGATATATGGCTATGACAAGATAAAAGAGGAGCCATTGATTGGCCAAGCTGATAGTGTGGAGAATTTGGATGACAACATACGTACTTTAATATCCAGTAGAGGATTTTATGAGGTATTAACTTGGTCATTTATGAATAGTGCAGTAGCAGTGAAATTTGGATATATCAAAGATGAATTATTAGCAATAGAAAATCCATTGAATGAACATTTTAATATAATGAGACCGTCGATTATACCAAATTTGTTACAGATTGTTTCTGATAATATTGCACGTGGCATATCTGATTTTGCAATTTTTGAAATTGGGCATATATACAATGATCAAGCTCAATCCAGACGTTTTTTAAGTGGTGTAAGAGTAGGAAATAACCTACCAAGAAATCACTATAGTCTTGATAGAGAAGTGGATGTTTTTGATGTAAAAGCTGATTTTATTTCAGTATTAAAGTTTTTAAATGTAACTTGTGATATAGATAGAACAGAGAATAAGTATTATCATTCTGGTAAATCAGGTATTTTTCTCTTTAAAAAGAAAGTAATAGGTCATTTTGGAGAACTACATCCTGCAATATTAGATTTTTTTTCTATTAAGAAAAAAGTAGTGGCTTTTGAAATAGATCTGGACAATATTACAAATTTACCTGTTCAGCAGGAGAAATTTGTAGATTATAAATACCAAAGTGTAAAGCGTGATTTTGCATTTATAGTAGATGAGAATATAGAAGTAGGTAGTCTAATTGATGCAGTAAGGAAAAGCTCAAAGCTTGTTACAGAGGTAAACTTATTTGATCTTTACCATGGTGATAAGGTAGACCAAGGTAAAATTTCCGTAGCACTATCAGTGACTTTCTGTTCTGCTCTACATACTTTAATTGAAGCAGAAGTTCAAAAAGCATCTGATACTCTTATTGAATTAATTCATAAAAACTTCAGTGGAATCTTGAGAGATAAATAAGGAAAAGATCATGTGTTGAAAAAGCATTTTGCTATCTAGATTAATCTTTTTGCATGTTATTTCTGAGTTTATTAAGCATTCTAAAATCGTTTCAAGTTCTGAATAGCTTAGTGATTTTAGATGACATTTAAAATTTTGTAACTGTTTAAAAAACAATGGAGGTTTAAGTTGGTTGATGGCATTGTGTTCATCCATTCCGTTATCTATTAATGATAAAACTGTTTGAAGACGCAGGAAATAATTAGATAAAATGCGGATAATTGCTACTGGTGAGAAATTTTCGTTGTTGATCAAAACATCTGATATTTTAATAAAACTAGCCATATCTTTGTTCGCTACAGCGGTACATAAGTTATCGAGTGTTGTATAACTATTACCAAGAGTTGAAAAGCATTCTGTAATATCAGCAAGATTAAGTTCTTTTTTTGTACCCAGGTATAGTAGTAATTTTTCAAGTTCCGCACATATAGGTGCTTTACTGTTGTTAAAATAGTGTTGCAAATGATCTATTAAATCTTTTGTATATGTTACACAATTTTGTTCTAGAAAGTCTGATATGATTTTGTGTAAATGGCTATCATTATCTTTATAGCATGAGATTATACCAAAAAGCTTCGAGTGTTCCATGTAATTTCTGGTTGTAGAATTATATGGAAGTTCACCTGCCACCATAACAATATAGTTATTACATACGTTATTGTCTATAAATTGCATTAATTCTTTGGATATACTACTAGATATATTTACTAACTTAATTAGCTTTTTCTTATGAAATATGGAAATATTTACTAATTCAGAGAGTAGTAACTCTGGCGACTTATTAACAATAGTGAAATCCATGATATGTAGTGAATGCCCTGATAGGTTAGCGATCAGCTTTTTTGCATAAAAATCTATTTTGCTACTATCATTACCATAAATCAATGCGCCATTTAGAGTACAAGGTTGATTTAAAAAATTATTAATTTTACTAGGTATAATTTTCATATTCTCTATTAGTTTACTTGCAATGTATTTGTGAGTAAATATTAGATTTGAACTACCAATACAAGAATGGTTTCTATACTATAACTATTCTTGTATTTATAAAAATGCTCAAGTAGTTAAAACGAAATATAATGATTGAATAAAATATGATAAGAAAATCATAAGAGTAAAAATATAAATATTTAACTTTAAGTAACCTACAATGACCTGAATCAGACTGCCTAATCCAGGGATCCAAGAAAATAACGCTACAGCACAGATAATAAGTATATGTAGTATTTTGTGTTTACTGTTACGGTCTGGATAATATAAATTTTCTGTATAGGGTGTAGTGCTGCTATATAACAACCGGTTTATTATTTCTCTTGTATAGAGTATTGCCCTTCCTAAAAACCAATTTGCTATTCCTCCCAAACATGATCCAGTGACTCCATAAAATAATATAGGTGCTATACTGTAGTGATCTTTAAAGTATAGCATTGCCTTGAATACAAAACCTTGATGTACAGGTAATATTAATGAAGATAAAAAATTATCTAGTAGTAAAGAAAAGTATTTTTTCACCATGTGGTTGTGCCATCCTTATTATCAGAAATAGAAATTCCAAGCTGTTTTAATTGTTCTCTTATTTTATCAGCTGTAGCATAATCTTTGTTAAATTTTGCTACTTGTCTCATATTTATTAATTTTTCTATTTCTTGGTCAACAGTAAACCATTCTTCATAACTTGATTGTACTAAACCAATTAACTGGGCGTTTTTAACAAAGGCTTTAGTCAATTTTAGTTTTTGATCAGCATTATTGGTCTTATTAATTTCTGTGACCATTTCATGTAATATAGAAAGTGCTTCAGGAACATTGAGATCATTTTTTAAAGCATCAACAAAAACTTTAGAAATTTCAGTGTTATCACTTTCTCTTAATTCTATACCATTCAATACCCTATAGAATTTATTTAAATTCTCTTGCGATTCAGTAATTATGTCTTCTGTCCAGTCCAAAGGTTTGCGATAATGTGTCCTGAGTAATGCATAACGTATTACTTCGCCTTTAATACCGTTATTTAATAAATCTCTAGCACTAACTATATTAAATAAAGATTTACTCATTTTTTCTTTATTTATCGTTAGAAAACCATTGTGTATCCAATAACGTGCAAATGTTGATCCAGGAAATGCTGATTTACTTTGTGCAATTTCATTTTCATGGTGTGGAAATTGCAAATCTATACCCCCTCCGTGTATATCAAAATCTTGGCCAAGGCAGGAATACGTCATTGCAGAACATTCTATATGCCATCCAGGTCTTCCTTCTCCCCATGGACTTTGCCAGTGGCTTGCGAGCTTATAATCAATATCATCAGCAGGCTTCCATAATACGAAGTCTCCAGGATGCCTTTTATTCTTATCAACTTCTACTCTACTACCATGGTTTAGCTGGCTAATTTTTTTACCAGACAATAAACCATATTCGTGATAGGATTCTATATCAAAATAAATATGATTATTAGAATAATAAGCATGACCAGATTCTATAAGCTTATTAATTAATTTTATAATATACTCTATATTTTCTGTTGCTCGTGGTTCGTAAGTTGGATCTAAACAGTTGAGATTTTTCATGTCGTCATGAAAAGCTCGAGTATAATAAGAAGTTGTATCTTGCATACTTTTATTATTTTTGTATGCTGTGTTAATTATTTTATCGTCAATATCAGTAATATTACGCACATAAGTCACTTTACTATAACATAATTTAAATAACCGGAATAATATATCATATACGATAACAGATCGCGCATTGCCTATATGTGCAAAATCATAAACAGTTGGTCCGCATACATACATTGTTACATGATTTTCATTTATAGGTTTAAATGGTTCTTTTGTTTTAGTTAAAGTATTAAAAAGATGGATCATATGAAGCTTTTAGAAAAGGAAACGTTTTAAAAAAGAAAACGCTCCAAATATAAGCTTAGGACCTGCTATCATTATTACAAGAGTAAGGGTAAGTCCACATAATGAAACCAACATACCTAATATAGAAAGTAAGCCATCTTTGCTCATAATACCTAGTGAAATTAGAGTGGTACCAATAGCAGGAATAAAGTTAGTAAGAGGCAATGGAATTGCTATCGATATTGCACAAAGTAGCATTATAAATGCCAGAACCTTCTCACCAGGACCGTAAAAAATAAAAGACATTCTTGGTTTCATCAACCTCTCCACTTTTCTTAATAGAGGAGACGTTTTTTCTACTATTAAGGCTAAAGTTGAACGTTGAAAAGACTGTTTTTCGAACCATTGAGGCATCCATGGAGAATCGAAATTAAATAAAAGCTGTAACGAAAATAGAATTAAAGGTATAGCAAGTACAGTAGTATAACCTGGTGGTACAGGAATCGGTATAGATAAAGGCAGGGCAAAAATAATTATTAATATGCCAAAACCACGTTCATGTAAAGCTGCTTTAATCTCAAACAAGGTAACTTTGTCATCACCAACCCCACTAGCAATTTCTTGCAGAACATCAGAAGCTAGCTTAGGTGATTTATCATTTTTTGACACACAAACCCTAAATTAAATGATCTCATTATCATTATCATAATTATTACTACAATTCAACAACCATTTGTAACACATGAACATGCATTACAAATGAGAAGTATAAAGCTAACGATCTGGCTCATTAGATGATAACTTTTCAGAATCCTTAAGCTCTTGCTTAAGATTTTTAATGCCTTTTCCTAAATCACCCATAACCTGTGGTAACCTGCCAGCACCAAAAAGCACTAAAATAATTACTAGGACTAGAAATAATTGCCAAGGTCCCAAACTCATTTTTACCTCCTTAAATAAAATGAATTACATATAACCCTTAAATATTAAAAATCAACTTAAGTCAAGAGATTTAAAATGGTATCTCATCATCAATTTGCATATTTTCATCATATTTGCTTCCCTCTTTAATTACTTCATCAGCTGTTACACTTTGCTTGTCCATACGTGAATCCAGTAATGTAAATGCACTATTAAAGTTATACAGCACAACTTCTGTAGTATATTTTTCATTACCACCTTGGTCTATCCATTTTCTCGTTCTTAAGGAACCTTCAATATATACTTTGCTTCCCTTACGGGCAAAATCTTTAATAATTTTTACTAACCCATCACTAAAAACTACGATATTATGCCACTCTGTTTTTTCAGAACGTACACCAGAAAGCTTATCAGTCCAACTTTCAGATGTAGCCATAGAAAAACTAGCCATTTCCTTGCCATTTTGTGTGGTTCGAATCTCAGGGTCTTTACCTAAGTTCCCAACCAATATGACTTTATTTACAGTGCCACTAGACATACTCTTGAATAAAATGCTTAATTATACCTTATACAAATCACCATGTCAACCACTATATCAGAAGTGTCGTTGTTAAAGATTATAACAAGGCCATGAAATAATTTGATATTTTAAGTGAGTGAATGATTGCTATAGCCAAAGCTTTCTCCGATTTTGGAAAACAAAATCAATAGCTGCATCAATATTTATCCAAAAAACTTGCAATATCGGCCTGATCTAACCTGACAGATTCTATTCTACAAGTTTCTTTTGATTATAAGTTTCAATAAACTACATTTTCTATATAGTATCACTTGTATTTCATCTGTAGATCCTCTGCAAAGCACTGCGAAGTATTTTGAGTATGGAGTAGTCCAAAAGTAGAATTAGCTAAAAACCATGTTTTAGATTCACGAGACCAGCTATCATGCGGTCTTTTTACTACTTCTTTGTAATTCATTGCCATATTTTTATTTTAAAAATAATATTCTACTCCCTTATTTATTTCTTTTCATTTATTTTGTTGTAGCTTTGCAGAGGGTCTAGTTTCCAAAATGGTGCAATTGTTACAACTATTCCAAGAGATGGAGTAAAAAAACGAATGAAGATAGAGAAAGTGTTCTGGTTATGGTTGCAGAGGTGTCCGTTGACCAAAACAAGTTTCTGCATAAAAAATACTGATATTGCGGAAGAAAAAGATGTAAGAATAAAGTGCCATATTGCAGTAGATATGCAATGTTTGCCGTATGCATTATTACAGCTAATATCAGATCTGCTGTAAAAATGGTTTAAAGCAAGAAAAATCTTTCCGAAGATACTGGTTAATACAAGAGACCCTCTGCAAAGCTACAAAAAAATAAGTGGGAAGAAATAAATGAGGGAGTAGAATATTATTTTTAAAATAAAAATATGGCAATGAATTACAAAGAAGTAGTAAAAAGACCGCATAATAGCTGGTCTCGTGAATCTAAAACATGGTTTTTAGTTAATTCTACTTTTGGACTACTCCATACTCAAAATACTTCGCAGAGGATCTCATGCTAGTCTTCAAATGGTCGTTTTAGCTTTCTTTGTTCTATTGTTAAAAAGATTGTGAACAGCTTCTAAGAGAATGCCCATTTTTCTGTGTGATTATGAAATTAGAATAATATTCTCAGAAATTTTTCTAAATTATTTAATTTTCTCACGTCACGTATTGCATAAAGCGGTATGATTTTTTCTGTAATCCCTGGTATTTTTATATATATCTTGCCAATTTCCTGATCTTTTTTTATAGGTGCAGGTATCATATCTTTATACTCAATCCTGATTTTATTACATAATTTGTTATTATATGTTATCACTAGATCATCTTTTACAGTCATACCTATTTTTCTAGCTTTTCCATATAATACATTTGTTTCTTCAATAATACTGTTTTTAGCAAAGACTTTTTCAGTATTAAAGTGATTAAAAGAATATAACACTAACTTCTTTGCTTCCTGTATACGTTCTGTTGCACTATTTAAACCGTTTACAACAGCGAAAATCCTTCGATTGTTCTGTTTTGCTGATACAGCTATTCCATAGTTATCCGCACTTGTGTAACCAGTTTTTAATCCATCAATTCCAATGTCATGAAAGAGTAGAGAGTTTTTATTCTGTTGTGTAATACCATTATATGTTAAGCTATGTGTGGAAAAAAATTCGTAATATTCTGGAAAATCGGTAAAAATTCTCTTTGATAATATTGCTATATCTTTTGCGCTCATAAAGTGATTTTGGTCTGGCCACCCACTTGCATTTGCGAAGTGGCTATTGCTTAGACCAAGCTCTTTAGCTGTATTGTTCATTTCGTCCACAAAGTTTTCTTCTGATCCTGAAATACCTTCTGCTAATGTTATAGAGGCGTCATTACCAGATGCTACGATAATGCCTAGCAATAACTCCTTTATTGTAACGTATTGCCCTTCTCTAAGGTACATTGAAGATCCTTTTCTTTCCCAGGCTTTTCTGCTTACTTGAAATTTATCTTCCATGTTTATTATCCCTGCTTTTAAATGATCGAAAGTTACGTATAAAGTCATTAATTTGCTCATAGAGGCAGGAACCATTTGTTCGTCGGCATTATGTTCAAATATAAATGAATCTGAATCAAGATCTAATATTGCTGCTTGTTTTGCTTTTGTCCTGAATTGATAGGCCTGTAAATGAAATGGCAATACTAAAATTAATAGCAATAAAATTCTGTTTAATGCATATTGTAATTTGATTAACATTATCTTATAATTTCTGATCACTTGATTTTATAGAGATTTTTATCATGGAAAAAGAGTTTTGTTACACAGTCTGTAAAACGAAATCAAGTAGTTGTATTTTTGAAGGAATAGTTTTAAATTTATAGCAGTAATTTCTAGCTTAAATGATAAAAGATTTAGTATATGGATTAGTTAAAGTAACAGAATCTGCTGCAGTTGCTGCATATAAGTTTGTAGGACTAGGAAATGAAAAAATGGCAGACCAAGCCGCAGTAGATGCAATGCGTGCTACTTTAGGTTGTATGGAGATAGATGGTACAATTGCAATTGGTGAAGGTGAAAGAGATGCAGCGCCTATGTTGTATGTTGGGGAAAAAGTAGGTACTGGGACTGGTTGTAAAATTGACATTGCAGTTGATCCGCTAGAAGGCACTACTATTTGTGCTGAATATAAACGTGGGGCTATGTCTGTTCTTGCAGCAACAGCAGAAGGAAATTTCTTGCATGCACCGGATGTTTATATGGAGAAGATAGCAGTAGGTAGAGATGTTGCTGATGGTATTATCTCATTGAAGAATAGTGTAGAAAAGAATTTAGATAACTTAGCACAAGTTAAGAGATGTCAGATAAGTGATCTTGCAGTAACTACATTAAAGCGTGATAGGCATAATGAATTAGTATTGCGGATTAGAAAGTCTGGGGCAAAAGTTAAGCTAATTGATGATGGTGATGTTTCTGCTGTAGTTTCGTTGTTGAATGGTAGTTCTGATATGTATATTGGAATAGGGGGAGCACCAGAAGGAGTGCTTGCTGCAGCTGCACTAAACTCAATAGGTGGGTATATGGAAGGAAAATTAATATTTGATAGTGAACAGTTGAAAAATAGAGCAAAAAGTCTAAATATTGATGATTTAGAAAAGGTATATAGAATAAAAGATATGGTAAAAGGTGAGTCAATTTTTATTGCAACTGGAATAACGGATGGTGAGCTTGTGGATGGTATTAAGGTGAGTCACGATAACTGTTTGTTAAGTAGTTCATTAATAATATTGCCTAATCAAATGTTAAAAATACAGACACAATCTTATCGTCAATTAATTCTCTAGCTGTATAAATGTGTCATGGTTGGCTTAATATAGATAAACCGATTGGACTTAGTTCTACACAAACAGTTAATCAAATCAAAAAGATTTTTAATGTGAAGAAAGCTGGCCATGTAGGGACATTGGACCCTTTAGCTTCTGGAGTTCTTCCAGTTGCTCTTGGTGAAGCAACTAAAACTATACCATATCTATCTTGTAAATTAAAGGCATATAATTTTACAGTGAAGTGGGGTGAGCAAAGAAGTACAGATGATATATATGGTGAAACAGTTAGAACGAGCTCTGTTAAACCTGAGTATTATCAAATAAATCACTTAATAAAGAGTTTCATAGGTCAAGTTATGCAAACTCCACCGAAATTTTCTGCAATAAAGATTAATGGAGTAAGAGCATATAAATTAGCAAGAGCCAGTCAAGATGTAGAAATAAAACCACGCCCAGTGGATATACATTATTTAAAGCTGCTTTCTATAGATGCTGTTAATAATAGCGCAGACTTTTTTATGCAGTGTGGTAATGGTGTATATGTTAGATCAATTGCGAGAGACATGGGTATTGCATTAAACTGTTTTGGATATATAATAAAATTAAGAAGAGTGATGGTGGGGAATTTTAAGGAAAATGAGTCCGTAAAAATTACAGAACTGAGAGAAGAATCTGAAATAATCTCAGTTGTGTCAATCCTGGATAAGATGCCTAGAATTGAGATTTCCAAAGATGATTCAAGAAAGATCAGTAATGGTCAAAGCATTATATTAAATCACTTGTATAATTTAAAGAATTATGATACTTGTTATACAACAGTAGGCAAGTTGCCTATAGCAATTTGTAGTTTTATTTGTGGCTATATTCAGCCTATTCGTGTTTTTAATTTTTAATATGGAGTTTTGCGATGTCGATAACATCCGGAAAGAAAAAAAGTTTAATCAATGCATATGCGGTTAAAGAAAATGATACAGGTTCATCTTTTGTACAGTGTGCAATTTTAACTGAAAGGGTTAATAATTTAACGGAGCATTTTAAAATACATAAACATGATCATCACTCTAAACGTGGGTTACTTGTATTAATAGGTAGGAGGCGCAAGCATTTAAATTACATAAGGTGTAGATTTGGTAATGAAGCTTATCGAGAGTTAGTAGAAAAATTAGGTATTAGAAAATAATTGAGGAATTAATATGTTTAAAATTATAAATGAATCCATAGAATGGGGCGGTCGTACTTTATCTTTAGAAACTGGCAAGATGGCACGTCAGGCCAATGGTTCCGTAGTGGTTAGCTATGGAGATACATCTGTACTAGTAACTGTTGTGATTAAAAACAAAGAGGAAAGTCTTGATTTCCTTGCTTTAAATGTGCAATTTGTTGCAAAAAGCTATTCCATAGGTAGAATTCCTGGTGGATTCTTTAAAAGAGAGGGCAAGCCATCTGAAAGAGAAACTTTAATTTCAAGGCTGATAGATAGAAGTATAAGGCCATTATTTCCTTATTACTTTCATAGTGAAATTAGTATTATTTGTAACTTGTTGACGTATGATGTAGTTAATCCTCCAGAAATACCAGCATTAATTGGTGCTGTTGCTGCTCTTGCAATTTCTGGGATACCATTTCAGTCGGTGATAGCTGGAGTTATGGTTGGTTGCAGTGAAGATGGTAGTTATATACTTAACCCTACGGTTCAAGAGATTAAGTCAAATAGTCTAGATTTGCTTGTATCCGGTGATGAGCATTCTGTTTTTATGGTTGAGTCGGAAATAAAAGAACTTTCAGAAGATGTTGTCTTAAATGCTATAAAGTTTGGTCATACACATATTCAGCCTGTCATCAAGTTTATAAGAGAATTTGCTAATAAAGCTACTAGCAGTAGGAGTGAGAATTTTGTGCCACTAGATGTATCAGATATTACAGATGAACTGCAAAAAAGTAGTCAGTTTTTTGAGGAAGCATATGCAAAAATAGTAAAACAAGAACGAGTTAAGGCGTTGGAGGCTATAAGGAATAAAGTTATTGCTGATTTGAGAGAAGCTGGCAAAGATGAAAATTTTATTATATATGCAGTCAAAAACTTTGAGCGTTCTTTAGTACGTAAAATGATTCAGGGTAGGGGTGTAAGAATAGATGGTCGTAAGCACGATGAGATACGTCAAATAGAGATTGAGGTTGATGTTCTATTTAAAACTCATGGTTCTGCTTTATTTACTCGAGGCAATACGCAAGCATTAGTAGTTACTGCGTTGGGTGCCACACAGGATGAGCAGATTGTTGATGATATTGAAGGAGATCGCAGAGAGCATTTTATGTTACATTATAATTTTCCTTCATTTGCTGTTGGAGAAACATCTATTGCACGTGCACCTGGTAGGAGAGAAATTGGTCATGGAAAGCTTGCGTGGAAAGCGATTCACCCTGTTTTGCCTGATAAATCAGAATTTCCTTATACAATTAGGGCGGTGTCTGAGATTATGGAATCTGATGGTTCTTCCTCTATGGCAACAGTTTGTGGTACATCCCTTGCTTTGATGGATACAGGTGTACCTATTAGAGCTCCAGTTGCAGGTATTGCTATGGGTCTGATTAAAGAGGATGATGATTATGTAATACTTTCTGATATATTAGGTGATGAAGATTACTTAGGGGATATGGATTTTAAAGTTGCGGGAACTAGTGTTGGTATTACGGCGCTGCAAATGGATATGAAAATTCCTGGTATAAGTTTTGAGATTGTTGAAAAATCTTTAAAACAAGCACGGGTTGGTAGATTACATATCTTAGAGAAGATGAATGCTGTGATTTCAGAGCATAGCAAGGATGTAAAGGAGCATGCACCAAGAATGTTATCATTTTGTATAGATAGAGATAAGATTTCTGCTGCTATAGGTACTAAAGGAAAAAATATCCGTAATGTATGTGAGAAAAGTAACGTTAAGATTGATATAGGGGATGATGGTAAAGTTTCTATTTTTGCTATAAACAGTGACGATGCACAAACTGCAAAGAATATGCTTATTGATTCAATAACAGAGCTTGAGCAGGGTGCCATAGTTGAGGTTAAAGTGGTAAAAATAGATAAATCTATTGTAGAGTTAGAGCTTATAAACGGCAAAAAAGCAAAAATGCATATAAGCGAAGTAGCGAATAAGCACATAGCATCTATAGAAGATATACTGAAACATGGTGACATTTTTAAAGCTTTAGTTATTGATTTTGAAAAAGGTGGATGTCCAAAGTTATCAAGACGTAGGGTTGACCAAGAAACAGGAGAGTTTTTTGAGGGTGAGCTTTATAATGCAGAGAGAAAAGAGGAAGCAAGAAAGCCTTCCGGTTTTAAAAGGGTTGCTCATTCTCGTTTTAATAGGGGAAGGGTAAAATTTGGTAACAACAATTCCTCTGATTCTTCAGGTTTTTATTAAGTAGTGGTTAAAAATTTTTTAGCCACTTAGTTTCACTGGTAATAGATATGCTTAATCTAGGTTAAGCATATCTTATAGTTTTATCTATGTTTTAATTGGAAAGCTAAGAGTTTGTCTGTGTGATTGTTGGTAATTACTTAATTTTTTTCTCGAGGTTCGTGGAGTAATGAAGTTATATTAAAATAAATAAAATTATAATGGTATTTCTATAGATCCGCTGCGAAGCACTGCGAAGTATTTTGAGTATGGAGTAGTCCAAAAGTAGAATTAGCTAAAAACCATGTTTTAGATTCACGAGACCAGCTATCATGCGGTCTTTTTACTACTTCTTTGTAATTCATGCCATATTTTTATTTTAAAAATAATATTCTACTCCCTTATTTATTTCTTTTCATTTATTTTGTTGTAGCTTTGCAGAGGGTCTCATCTTGTTTTTGTATTGAAACTCATATGGTAGTGTCGACATTAAATAAGATTAGAGTTAAAATAGTATTTTTTGAGAGGGAAAGATGTTATATGATCTGAAAGATGAGCAGTGTGAAAGAATAAAAGATAAATTACCTGGGAAAGAAGGAGATAGTGGCAGAAGAGGAAAGGATAACAGAAAATTCGTAGCTTCAGTAATATGGATAGGAAGGACAGGAGCGCCATGGAGAGCCTTACCTGCAGAATATGGAAAATGGTCGAGTGTACACAAAAGGTTCATGAGGTGGGCAAGAGCAGGTGTGTGGCAAATGATTTTTAATACCTTAGAGCCTGTTCACAATCTTTTTTTAACCAGAACATTTTCTCTATCCTCATTCGGTTTTTTACCCCATTTCTTGAAATAGTCGTAACAATTGCGCCATTTTGGAAACTCTTTTGGTAGCATTCGCCACTGACAGCCACTTTTTAATACATACAGCACACCGCAAAATAACTCATACAAATCCAGTTTTCTTGGCTTCGTCTTCTTTCGTGCACTTTCTAAAATTGGCCTGATCTTTTCAAATTTTTTACGATCTATATCACTTGGGTATATGTTTCTCATAATTTACCTTATCTCAACTACACTTTTCTTATACCATATTCATAGATCGCGTACAAGCTTTTATCTCAACTACACTTAATCTTACTATATTCATAGATCGCGTACAGGCTCTAAGAAAAAAGTATGGCTCCTCCATTATAGAAAGAGCTATACTTTAACTTTCAGCTTTCTTTATCTTTTTTCAGAAAACCATTCGCCATAAGCTCACTGCAAACTGTATTTATATAATCTCTATATAACAGCTGCTCAATATGCACAAGCGCTTAATTTTACTTCATTTAGCCAAGTTGGCATCTTGAGCTTGAGATGCGTGAGGGTTTAATTCTGGTTCACTGAGCCAATCGGATACCTTATTGACTAATGTACCAACAGCTATTGCAGAAGCTACTGCAGATAGTATCGTTATTCCAATAATTGCTGGTGTAGATAGCATAGTAAAATGACTCAACACTAATGGAGTTGCTACTGCAACTAGAATAAATGTAGCTATTGCTGCTGTATTAACAGCTTCTTCATTCCCATACTTAACATCGTCATATAATTTGACCCTACCATCTGTATCTTGTGTACTAACAGCTTCTGCATCCCCACATATATCCGCTACACTCTTTGCATCTGCACCATTCTCTGCACCATTCTTTATCAGAACTTCTCCTGTTTCTGTATTTTGAGCTCTAACAGCATTACCCAATGTAGATGGATCTTCTGCATCCCCACATATATCCGCTACACTCTTTACATCTGCACCATTCTCATTCTTTATCAGAACTTCTCCTGTTTCTGTATTTTGAGCTCTAACAGCATTATCCAATGTAGATGGATCTTCTGCATCCCCACATATATCCGCTACACTCTTTGCATCTGCACCATTATTTATCAGAACTTCTATTGTTTCTTTACTTTGAACATGAATAGCATAACACAATGGAGTACGGCCATTCTTACCTTTTGTATTAACAGTAGATGGATTTTTATTAATCAACATCTGAACAACTTCTGCATTCCCACACATAGACGCGTAGTGTAATGGGAGCTTACCACATTTACCTTTTATACCAACAGTAGATGGATCTTGATCAATCAACTTCTGAACAACTTCTGCACTCCCATACATAGACGCGTAATACAATGGGATCCTACCATATTTATCTTTTACCTTAACAGTAGATGGATCTTGATCAATCAACATTTGAACAACTTCTGCATTCTTACACTTACCTGCGTAGTGTAATGCGATCTTACCATATTTATCTTTTTTATTAACAATAGATGAATCTTTACCATCATCATCTTTATCTTTTTCTGCATCCACACACTCAGTAGCTATTGCTGCTTTTTTATTATGGTTGACAGGTGATTCCGTATCTTCTGCATTAACAGCTTCTTTATCCCCACACTTAACTCCGTAGGATAACCATGCCGTATACATATCTTCAGTTAATCTATCAAGGTCAGTTAATCTATCAAAATATCCCATAATTACTCCTTTACATAAAATTAAGACATATTTATTATATTGTGCCTTAATGCAAAAGTCAAATATACAGGAATATCACAGTTGCAGATGTATCAGCTAAAGTTTCATGTTCTGCAAAAACTCTATTAGATCTCTTTTGAAACTAGGGTATGTCGTCATGAGATTTTAGCCCACATTAACAAAGCTTTAAGTGAAAGGGCAGCCATATACGATCGTGCATTTTTAGCATACCTGGTGGCTATTCCTCGCCATTAGAATACTTTCTCTATCTTCGTTCGGCTTTTTACTCCATTTCTTGAAATAGTCGTAACAATTGCGCCATTTTGGAAACTCTTTTGGTAGTATTCGCCACTGACAGCCACTTTTCAGCACACCGCAAAATAACTCCCAGTTCTCTTGGACTCATCAGATCCTCTGCAAAGCACTGTGAAGTATTTTGGGGATTGCTAACATAAGATAGATTTTCTGAATGCAAAGAGGGCAAGAGTAATATGTACCATAGTTTTAGACTTTGAATAACCTTTAGTTTTTCGTCGAAATCTGCATAAATAGTGGCGAAAAGTTGCATTTATACTCTCAATCATCTGGGTATACTTTTTTCCAATTATATGTTTTCTTTTTGGGATTGCTAATTTCAGTAGATAGGTATATAATGTATATTTTAAAATGTCAAAAGATATGGAATGTAAATATTGTGGTAGTACAAATTATCGTAAGAATGGCTATGCAGGTGGGTT
>JAIXMJ010000001.1 GCA_022836975.1 Wolbachia sp. | reverse complement strand
GAGGTAAAATTCCATGACATGTTCATAAATTCCAGGAAATTATCGAAAATTTTTTTTATAAAAATAAATAGCAATAAAAAACAAACAACGATTTATAGTTATTCAGATTTTCGTTTAAAAGTTTAAAATCTCAAATTTAATTAAACAGTAGTACTATTACACATTATTGAGGTAGTAGAACTTGAGTAACAAAGAAGACATAAGTCAATTAATAGAAAGTGGCTTTAACATTAATTCAAAGAATGATAATGGAATTACCTTATTGCATGAACTTACGATAGAAGGGGATTTCAAAGGAGTAAAATCTTTATTAGAACATGAAGCAGACTTCAATGCAGTAGATAAAGATGATAGAAATCCGTTGCACTATGCCGTTATACATAGACATAAAAAAATTGCAAAGCTTCTAATTAGCAAATTAACTATTAATTCTAAAGACCAAAATGGACTAACACCTTTACATCTTGCTGTGCTACAAGACGATATAGAAATGATGGAATTATTAATAGAAAATGGTGCAAAAATTAATGTACATAATCTTGTAGAAGGACATACCCCTATACATATGGCTGCATTATATGGATCTAAAAAAAGTGTGCAAATTTTAATCGATCGAGGTGCAAATCTTGAGTCTTATAACAACAATTCACATACACCGTTATTTGCACTAGTATTTGAATATGCTGCACATTGTGAAAGTAGAATGGAAATTCTAGAATATCTGATGAAAAGAGGTGCAAACGTATATGCAAAAGATACAGAAGATAATACCCTATTGTTTTTAGCAGCATATAATAATCACATGCAAGTTGTTAAGCTTATTGGGAAGAGATTAAGCAATACGAAATTTATAGAATTTATTATGGTCAAAAATAAGCTAGGCTTTGATCCACTAGATTGCGTTATAGAAAACGGCAATGAAAAAATGATGGAATATCTAGTATCTAAGGGAGTTAAAGCAAAGGATCATGGTATGCACAAGGCAAGTTATAATGGTAATCTTGAAGCAGTAAAGCTACTATTAAAATTTAAGGTAAATGTAAACTCTCTTACCAAGTGTGGTAAAGCTTCTATACATCTAGCAGCTAAAAAAGGGCATATAGAAGTTATCAAAATATTGTTAGATTCTAAAGTGAATATAAATATTCGTGACTCGCATGGTTACACTGCATTACATATAGCCATTCAGAATTATAATTTTAATATAGCACAACTATTGATTGTAAATGGTGCAAATATTAATGTAAAATGTAATAACAACTATACTCCTATAGATCTGCTTATTAAACAGCAATTTCAAGAAAGCCAGAAAAGTTTTTATAGGTTTTTAAATTTTTACTTTTCTGAGAAACATAATAAATATAAAAGAAGACATGTACTGCTTGTTTTAGTGTTAAGTATGACTATTATAGGATTACCATTTGTTTTTAAGCTTACATCAAAATATAGAGACAAAATTAAAATGTATAAGGAAATAAGAGAGAAACTGGAGAACTTAATTGTTTTGTGATAAAGAGGGAATGTTCAACATAAATCAAGCCTTCAATTTGCTATGGAGGAGAATGTTAGAATCAGTAGTAGACGGTACTATTTCTTATTATTGCCACATTTTCTTTTGGTAATTCTTTAATAAACCTAGACACACTCATTGTCTGCCATTGATTATTGATTTCTCTTCTATCCACGTATGAAACAGTTAACATTTCTTTTGCTCTTGTGATTCCTACATATGCAAGCCTTCTTTCCTCTTCTAATGCCTTGCCGCTTCTATCATCAAAAGATCTCTGATGTGGGAATAGACCTTCTTCCCAGCCTGGTAAAAATACGCATGGAAATTCTAATCCTTTAGCTGCATGTAATGTCATCACATATACGTTGTCTCCATCTTTAATATTATCTGCTTCCATTACTAGACTGATATGTTCTAAAAAGACTGTAACATTTTCAAAGTTCTTCATGGATGAAATAAGTTCTTTTACGTTTTCTATGCGTGCTAGACCAGTTATCCCCTCTTCCTCAAGCATTTCAATGTACCCTGATTCTGCTGCAATACTTTTAACAAAACTGTGGAGTGTTTTTGTACTGATTACTTCTTTCCAAAATTTAATTTTATTAATAAAATCGTTTAATGATAATTTAATTCTCTCTGTTATTTGGCCATTATTAATTAATGCTTGTATTGCTTCAAAAAATGATACCTTATTATCTCGAGCAATCGTGTAGATTTTTTTTAGAGTTGTAGTACCTATCCCTCTTTTTGGACGATTTATAATGCGTTCAAGTGCAAGGTCATCGCTATTATTTATAATAAGTCTTAAATATGCAATTATATCTTTAATTTCCTGACGTTCATAAAACTTCATGCCACTTATAATTTTATAAGAGATTGCATATTTTATAAAATATTCCTCGAGTACTCTAGTTTGAAAGGTAGCTCTTACTAAAACTGCAATCTCGCTAAATTTGTACTGATTAAGTTTTAATATTTGCTCACTGATATATCTTGCTTCGGTATTACTATCCCATAATTTTACCAGATTAATCTTATTTCCATCAGTACTTTCAGTCCATAAGCTCTTGCCTAATCTAGCTTTATTATTATTGATTATATATGACGCAGCTGAAAGTATGTGGAATGTTGAACGGTAATTACGCTCTAACTTTACGGTCTTTGCATTTTTAAAATCGTCTGCAAATCTTAAGATATTTTCAACATCTGCACCACGCCAACTATATATTGATTGATCATCATCGCCAACACAGCAAATATTCGAATGTGTTTGTGCAAGATACTTGAGCCATAGATACTGTATTGTGTTTGTATCTTGGTATTCATCTACCATTATATACTTAAATTTACTTTGGTAATGAGATAATATGTCAGTATATTTGCTAAAAATTTCTATGTTGTATAATAGTAGATCGCCAAAATCAACGGAATTAAGAAATCTAATCCTTTCTTGATATTTCTCATATATTTCTAATACAACCTCTGATTGAATTTGAGTAGACTTTTCTTTCCATTTCTGTATTGCATTCATAACTGTATTATATTTTTCCGTAAATATATTCATGTCATTCATGATACTCTTTATGATCTGCAGTTGATCATCAATACCTATAATAACAAAGTTAAGGTTCAGGCCTACCAGTTCTGCGTGCTTACGTAAAATTTTTGCTGCAATAGAATGGAAGGTGCCAAGCCATGGTACATTTACATTAGCAAGCCTAAATACTCTGGAACCCATTTCATTAGCTGCTTTATTTGTGAATGTTACCGCCAATATTTGTTCAGGCAAAGCATAGTTATTATTAATAATATGTGCTATCCTAGAAACAATAGTTTTAGTTTTTCCAGTACCTGCTCCAGCAAGTATCAATAATGGTCCGTCAACGTTAGTTGTAGCTGACTGTTGTTCTGGATTTAATTGTTCTAGGTTTAAATTGCTACTCATATAATGCGATAATATTTTTAATCAGTTAACATTATGTATTCAATGTTGTAAAGATTTTTATGAAATGGCAAGATGAAGGTATCATTATCGCAACTAAAAAATATGGAGACAGAAGTTTAATTATTTCCTTATTTACAAAAAATCATGGCAAGCGTAGGGGATTAGTAAAATTAATGAACAATAAGTTTCAAATAAGTAATTTACTAGATGTAGAATGGAATGCAAGACTACCAGAAAATTTAGGATTTTTTAAATGTGAATTGATAGAGTCTCCTTCATACCATTTTTTTCATGATAGATTAAAAAATATTGCGATTATTTCTTTCACTTCTATTTTAGAAAAGGTGCTTCCAGAAGGAGAACCTTACACTCTGTTTTATGATCACTTTCTACATTTTATCAATATAATGAAAGAAGAGAATAAAATTTGGCAAGGGTATTATCTTAGTTTAGAGCTTTTACTACTAACACAATTGGGGTTTAAACTAGATTTATCAAAATGTGCTGTAACAGGTACAAAAGAGAATTTACAGTTTATCTCTCCAAAGACGGGAAGAGCAGTATCAACAGCTATAGGAATTTCTTATGCGGATAAATTACTGTCTTTTCCGCAAATTCTTTATGATGTATACAACAATAATATACAAGAGAATTATCCCTATTCTGAATTTCAGTCTGGATTAAAGATTACTGGATACTTTTTAAATAAATATTTATTTTTGCAATTAAACATTAAAGTACCAGAAGCTAGAAGCTTAATGGTTAACGACGTTTCTTTTTGCTCTTTTTAAAAGGTATATCTTCATTAAACAAACATGCGACGTTTGAACCACTCCTTAAAGTAAAGACTGAACCTATTCTTTCAACGATTAGAAAATCACCCTCTATACGAAAGTTTATTACAGACTCGAATCCTTTATGGTTGACAAGAAAGACTGCAGGAAATTCAGTATGTTTGCGAAATTGTAAATAGGTAAATTTTCCGTCGTCAAATGCTTTAATAGGTACTATAGTTTCGCTGCCTTGAACATGCGATACAGAATAGTTAAAGTTAATACCCTGTTTTATAATTTCGATGTCGGTTAAATCTGGAATGCTATCAGATGTATTAATGTGTGCAAATACATCTCCACCTTTACTATATAACCCATCATTATTAAATAAAGGATAGAGGAACCTTACCTCGTATGCTAATTTTGGGTCATCTAGTCCAGTTGCTTCTTCAGCATGTAATTCAAAGTAATAGACTCTCCTACTGGTGATAATCGTTGCATTAGTATCAGCAATATCATCTATTGGTTTTATAAATAACCTATTACCTTGAGGTACAATCTGCCAACCAGTTGTGTCACCCATTGTAATGCTCTGTATTACTTCCCCTTCTTCAAAAAGTATACTAGATTGATATCCATAAAAACCTGTGTACTTGTGTATAGCCTGTGGGTTATAATTAATCACTTTAATATGTTCATCTCCAGATATTGAACGTGGTTCCTGCTTTGCAGATATAATACCACCATGTAAAAATAATAATACAATGAATAATAAACGCTTCATAAATTTTAATACCACATAGACCCTGAAGTTTATCATAAATCAGTATAAGCTGCAATAGTTGTTAACTGTACCTTTCAGTATAATCTTTAAATACACCACGATTAGAATCAAAATATAATTTGATACTACCTATGGGCCCATTTCTTTGTTTTGCAATAATCAGCTCTGCAATATTACTGATTTTCTCCATTTTTTCCTGCCACTCTCTATGTTTATTGCTACCTTCATTTGGTTGTTTCCTTAGCTCATAATACTCTTCTCTATATAGAAACATTACTATATCTGCGTCTTGTTCTATACTTCCTGAATCACGTAAATCTGCAAGCTGAGGTTTTTTATCATCCCTTTGCTCAACAGAACGAGAAAGTTGTGACAATGCTACTACAGGGATATTCAATTCTTTTGCTATTGCCTTTAGCCCTTGTGTTACTTCTGATATTTCTTGTACTCTATTTTCATTGCTTCTCTTGGTAGTACCTCTAATTAGTTGAAGATAGTCAATAAATACTACTTCTATGTTATATAGTTGATACAATAGACGTATGCGTGTACGTAGTGCATTGATTGACAGTGCAGGGGTGTCATCTATTATAAAAGGTAATGCAGACAATGTAGCGCTTGTGTTAATGAATTCCTGTAATTCAAAGTTACTGATTCTACCTGTTAAGGCTTTGTGGTAACTGATTCCAGATTCTATAGTAAGTAGCCTTGCAGTTAATTGCTCTGCTGACATTTCGAGCGAGAAAAATGCCACGTGATTCTGTCCGTTAAAATTTGTGTGTAAAACTTTACAGGCATTTAGGGCAATATTTAGTGCCATAGCTGTTTTACCCATAGATGGTCTTGCAGCTAAAACTAATAAATCAGATTTTTGTAAGCCACCTAAAAGATGGTTGAGATCTTGAAACCCTGTTGATATACCAAATGCATCGGGATTTTGCTTTAATAAGCTAATTTTTTCAACTACATCTTGTATGGCGCTTTCGAGCTTTATATACCTCTTATCATCCTGCTTCTTCACTGCTAAATTAAACAATTTTGTCATCGCTTGTTCAATCTGTACTTGTGCAGAGCTCTCTACATCACAACTGTAACCATCATTAATTATCTCCTGTCCTAATTTAATCAAGCATCTTCTTAAGTATGCATCACGAATTATTCTGGTTAAACTGTATATATCTAGAGCAATACTTGCTTTCGCTGCAAGTTTTGTCAGATATTCAACTCCTCCACAGTCATTGAAAGCTTGATTATTTTCAAAAAACATCTTCAAGCTTAGCTCATTGGCGACAATACCATGCTTTCTTGTTTTAGAAATTTGGATGAATATGCTTTGGTGTAACGGATCATAGAAATTTTCAGCTGTTATTATATCTTCCACTGCATCACAGATTCTATTATCACGTATCATTGCGCCAATCAACATCTGTTCAGCTTCAATATTATGCGGTAATTTACATATCTCGTCTTCTTTATTCAATAAGTGGACTAATTTATTCATTATATATTTTAACTATCAATATAATTTTTTAACTTGAGTAAGAACACAGAAATTCAATATTTTCTTAATTTTAACTACATCAACTCTATATATCGTCTATATATTACTTGCTCCTCTATCTAACAAAAGTTTAACAATATCTTCATGTCCTTCATCTGCAGCCAAATAAAGAGCTGTTGATCCATCATTACCTGTAGCATCAATCTTTGCTTCTTTATCTAATAAAAGTTTTACAACATCTACATGTCCTTTATATGCAGCCCAATGAAGAGCTGTCAATCCATTATGACCATCTGCAGCATCAATATTTGCCCCTCTATCTAATAGAAGTTTTACAACATCTACATGTCCCTCACCTGCAGCCCAATGTAGAGCTGTAGATCCATCCTCATCTGTAGCATCAATCTTTGCTCCTCTACTTAATAAAAGTTCAACAACATCTACATGTCCCTCATATGCAGCTTGATGAAAAGCTATTAATCCATCATCATTTGCTCCTTTATCTAATAAAAGTTTTACAACATCTACATGTCCTGCACCTGCAGCACAATATAGAGCTGTAGATCCATCATCATCTGTAGCATCAATCTTTGCTCCTCTATTTAACAAAAGTTCCACAACATCTACATGCCCTACACGTGCAGCCCAATGTAGAACTGTAAATCCACCATCATTATTTGCAGCATCATCAATCTTTGCTCCATTATCTAATAAAAGTTCAACAACGTCTACATATCCTCCATATATAGCCCAGTGTAGAGCAGTGTAACCATCTTTGTCGTTAACAGTATCAATACTTGCTCCTCTGTTTAATAAAAGCTCAACAACATCTACATATCCTATAAATGCAGTTATACAGAGAGGGGTAACCCCATCATTGGCAATAGTATTAACATTTGCTCCTCTCCCTAACAAAAATTCAACAACATCCTTATGTCCCTGAGATGCAGCCCAATAAAGAGCAGTGTGACTATCTTCATCAGCAATATCGATACTTGCTCCTCTATCCAATAGAAGTTTTACAACATCTACATGCCCTTCACCTGCAGCCCAATGTAGAGCTGTAGATCCATTATCATTAGTAGCGTCGATATTTGCTCCATTATCTAATAAATGCTTTACATCATCTTTGTGTCCTGTCCGCGCAGCTATATGCAGAAAAGATTCCTTATCTATATCTGGGATTGCCATTACATTATTAAAATATATAATTTACATTATATAAAATTGAGCTTAAGGTGTCCATAATATAAAAAGCAAGGAATTATAGCAAAAGAGATATAAATATAATACAACTTAACCTTATTATAAAGGTTAAAGATTGCAAGGTAAATCAAGAAAATATAGACAATATCTTTATGTCTATACTATAAAATTTGACTAATTGTTCATTACTTATAGTATTAAGTTTAAGCCTCTGTGGTGGAATGGTAGACACGGCAGACTCAAAATCTGTTGCTTGTAAAAGCATGCTGGTTCAAGTCCGGCCAGAGGCACTTTATATTGCCAATGCTGATACCGTTATGTTGTATAGATTTTTTAAAAATTTAATTTCTATATTTTTTTCTGCAAGTTTGATCTTCAATGAAAAAGCAGATATAAGAGGAGTATGTTATATAGCTGGGCCAAGACGTTATTTCTCAATATTATTGGATCTGATAATAATTTGTATTATCTTATACATTGAGAGGTTTTTCTTCAGTTTTATAGCTCATTACCTTATAGCTACTCCAGAAACATTAACTAAAGTTGCAGTAAAATTTTCAATGAAAATCCCTTTGAGTGTAGAAGAAAAAATTATCGGTAATAGATCTACTATATTAATGATTATTATGCTGGTAGTTCAGTGCATAACAATATTATATATTGTACCATATACGTGGTTAAAGTTTAATACAACACCTGGTAAACTATTATTACGGTTAAAGGTGGTGGATGCAAGCACATTTGGCAAAATTACATTGAAACAGGCAATCAAGAGATTTTTTGCTTTAACTGTGATATTGATTTTATCGATACTTGTATTAGTATTGGTAATGCGTGTAGAAGGAATACAACAATCTGGGTTACCAGTTATATTAATTTTATTGTTTGTAATTCCGCTATCCTTAAACTACATATACGCAAACTTTGATAGGCAACGTCAAACTTGGCATGACAAAATTGCTGGTACGGTAGTTGTCACTAGTAAGAGTTCAGCTACTCAAGAAATTCAACAGCACCAGTAATAAATATATCGTCTTTCCATTCGACTAATAACTGGCCACCAGATAGATTAATAAAAGTTTCTTTATTGTCTATATACCCACGTAGTATAGATGTTACAAGAGCTGCACACGATGCACTGCCACATGCAGAAGTAATACCTGTACCTCTTTCCCATACTTTTAGGCTAATTTCTCCTGATTTCTCTATTTGTGCAATACTGACGTTAGTTCTGTTAGGAAATAATGAATGGTTTTCTAATCGTGGACCTAAGCTTTGCAAAGGTATAATATTTATATTGTCAACAAAGAAAACTATATGTGGATTAGAGATATTAACGGCAGACGGATTTTTTAGCTCTTCAACCTCTATAGGTAAGTATAAAGTATCATATTCAGTGGATAAAGGGATTTCATGCCATTGAAATAGTGGCTTACCCATGTTTACTCTGATGTACCTATCGCTCACTTTAAAGCATTCCAAAATTCTCCCATTAATTAGCTCAATAGTTGTATATTCATTGCCATTTTCTAACATCATGAAGTATCCAACACAACGAGCTGCATTTCCAGATACTTCAGCTCTACTACCGTCAATGTTATAGACATGCATAAAACAATCAGCCACACTAGAACTAGTAAGGATTATCATTTGATCATAATCCTGATAGTCAGCTATGCTGCTGTGGTTTTGCTGCAATAAACGTGAATCTATAATGATAAATTTATTGCCAAGACCATGCATTTTTATAGATACTTGATTTGTTTTTATCTGCTTTGTAAACATTTGGTTTGTTTTTATCTGCTATATTCTTGATGAAAAGAAAATTTATAGCAAGCTATATTACTTATGAGGTCTATAATTATGAGCTCTATAATTAGGGGTTTAGTCAAAAAGTCTACTAAGGTTGGTAATAGCGAAGATATTATAGGTTATATAGATTATCTTTACCAATTTGAAAAATTTAGAAATATACTTAATTTAACTTTATCTTTAATAAAACAAGATAGATTATCATTTGAAATTTCTCCAATGATATATTCTATGGAAGAAGGATTGTGCAAAACTGTGCAATATTCAGGGATAAAAAGATATGTAATAGTGTTAAGAAAATTGAATCCATATATCATAGTACATGAGCTTGCGCACATGGTGGAAAATGAGCTTGGTTTGAGCTTAGAAGAAGATTTTATCCATAAAGTTTATCAGGATATGAGCCAAAATTTTGCACAATCTAATCTACTTGCACAGAAATTAATCAATCAGGTGATATTCAAAGAAATAAAAGCTTATGACAGTATAAAGTTACGAGCTTCTGAATTATTTGCACGCTTTTTTGAACTTTTTGCTTGGGCACAAGAAATGTATCCTCAAGATAAAGAATATTTAATTCGTACTCAGGATTTAAATAAAATTTTTCTTTATACAAATCAATGGAAACGGAGCTACCTAAATCTGTTGATAATGAGAAAATTAGATAATGAAATCAAGGAATATAGCAATAAAACTATGGTGAAAGATGCAAGAACAGTTCAAGCTAAATGGGCTAATAAAGTCTTTCACAGAAATAAAAATAATTCTATATTTGAAAATTAATTGACTAACATAGGTAATTTATGCTACCTTTAAAAGACAATTTTTGGAGGGTATATTTATGGTTAGAAATATGAACTTAGATGTTGGTGCCACTCGTTTTTCTAGTAGTTGGACTGCACCTACACAAACATCAGGTGGTTTCGGTCGTCCTTCCTCTCGTTCTTTTGTTGTAAACCAAGGTGATTCTGGCAATAATCCTTCCTCTAGCTCTTCTAGTGATACGGCTCAAGTTTCTGTTCTACCTGGTAAAGTTGGTGGAAATGGAGGTCCGGGTGGAGCACCCACTGAAAAAGATTCTAGTGTCGGCAATCCTCCTTCCTCTAGCTCTTCTAGCTCTTCTAGCTCTTCTAGCTCTTCTAGCTCTTCTAGCTCTTCTAGCTCTTCTAGCTCTTCTAGTGATAATACGGTTCGCATGTCTGTTCGACCTAATGAATCTGTTCTACCTGGTAAAGTTGATGAAAAGGTAGATCCTGGTAGACAACCCACTGGATTTGATTCCATTCAATCTGATCAAGATAGTCATAATAATCGAAAGTCAGAGCTTGAGGAATTTCGCCGTCTTTTATTGGCTACTGCAATAGTAGGTGGTCTGGCAAGGTGGTGTTTAAGTGGTGGCGGCACGCCTTTAATTGTATATGGGGTTGTGGCTGCGCTCATTACTCTTGTAATGGTTATTGGTTGTATTCTTAGTAATGAAGCGAATGAAGAGAAAAAAAAGGAGGTTGATTGGAAACGTATGTGTATTATTGGTATAATATCTGGAATCTGTGTTGCTGCACTAATGGATTTTATAATACCACTATCACTGCTGCAAGGGATGGCTACAGGTATATTAGTACCAATTATCACTGGTCTTGTAGAAAACAAATACGAAACAATGCAAAAACTAGGGACATACTTGGTTGCAGGAGGTATATGTGGAACTATTTGCTATGGGTTAGGTGCTTCATTTTTGGTGAGCTCTACCTGTGCTGCTGTATCACCAATATCATTTATGTTGCTTAGTGGATTGATATCTGATCCTACGGGTGATAATAAGTCTGTCGATGATGCGAAAGAGGATAAATCTTTCGATACGGAAAAGGTAGTGCATTTTGTTACTAGTGTGGCAGTGGGATATACTATTGCTGTAGCTATAAGTTTAATGTTTCCTACTTTAATATCAGGATACATTTCAACAACTTTAGCATGTACGGCAGTAGGTGCAATAGCACCTGCTATTAGTGAAAAATTATATGATGTAATGATTGAGCCTGTGCTGGAAAAAGCATATGCAGGAATATCAGAATTTACTTTGCCCTGTCAGTAATCGCTATTAAAATAATGGTTGAGTAAACAATAGGTTTCATGTAGTGGTAGTCCTATTGCAGCAGAATAGGAACCGCGTAAGAATAGCACGAATACTCCTGCAAATCCTTGTATGTTGCATCCACCAGCTTTATTTTGCCATTCTTCTGACATTAAATAGTGGTGAATTTCTGCTTCTGTAAGGCGCTTAAATTTTATTGTGGAAACTACAGTTTTCAAGTGTCGCTTAGGGATGTTAGGAGTTAGTAAGCAGATAGTGGTATATACTCTATGTCTTCTTCCTGATAATAAGCGCATACATTTTTCTGCTGTTTCAACGTTTTCAGCTTTAGGTAATATCTTTCTTCCACATGCAACAACTGTGTCAGCACTGAATATAAAATGGTTGGGATATAGACTCTGTACTGTTTCAGCTTTATTTTTGGCCATTCTTATCGCATAATTTTTTGGTAATTCTCTTTTTAAAGGTGTTTCATTAATATCTGCAGGTATGATTAGATCAGGTTCAAAGTGCATCTGTTTAAAAAGAGAGATACGTCTTTCTGATGATGAAGCAAGAATCAGCTGCTGCTTATGCATTTTTTTAATCTTCTAATGATGCGACCCTTTTTAGCATTTCTGTCATAGATGCTCATTTCTATCAGTACCCTGTCTCCAATAATTATACGTATTTTACTTCTTCTGACTTTACCTGAAACATGACAAATAATTTCATGCTCGTTACTTAATCTGACCCTAAATTCTGCAGCAGGCAATAATGCGATTACTGTACCTTCTACTTCAAATATCGTTTTTGATTTTTCATCTTTTACCATATATATTTCTGTATGTAAGTTATTATAGTCTAAGTTCCATGTGAGGAAATGTAAAGAAAGAAGGGAGATAAAAGCATGTTATATTCTGCTTTCTATGAGAGATATTGTGTTGCTTATACCATATAGCTTAATAAAAGACCCCATTCTAGGTCCAGTTTTCTGGCCAAGTAATGTTTCATATAATAGCTGAAACCAGTCGCGCAAATTATTATAATCGTGCCTTTTTCCTATAGAAAATACTTCAAACTGTATTTCTTCAGCAGTAGCTGTTTTCAATAAAGATTTTAACATATCTCTTAAATCAAGTAATGCATCTTTTTCTTTTGCGTTAGGGGTTTTGTATGATTTGATTGGTTTTATAAAATCATGATAGTATTTTACTGCAAAGTCTGCAAATTTGTCTAGTACTTTATTATTTTTTGGTGTTAAATCTGGTGCATAAGTGGAGAGAAAGCCCCATAAAATTTCTTTGTTTTCAGCATTACAAGTTGCTGCAAGATTTAAAAGCAAAGTAAAATTTATACCAGCAGTTTCTACTTGTGGAACTTTTCCTTGATGAATGTGCCATACAGGATTGTGTTCAGGCTCTGTTGCTTGAACGGCATGATAATTCTTTACTAACTCTAAATATTCGTCTGTTGATTTTGGTATAACATCAAAATATAGACGTTTTGCTTTTTTTGGGCTTTGAAAAATATATAACGCTAGGCTTTCCATTGGTGCATATGTTAACCATTCTTCAATAGAAATGCCGTTCCCTTTTGATTTTGATATTTTTTTACCTTCTTTATCTAAGAAAAACTCATAGCAAAAGAGAATGGGTGGTTTTTCTCCAAGAATTTCACAGATTTTACTTGAAAGTATAGCTGATGGTGTAAGGTCTTTTCCGTGAGCTTCGTAATTTACCTTAAATGCGGACCATCTCATTCCCCAATCGGGTTTCCACTGTAGTTTACACATTCCCCTGGTTACAGGAACTTCGACTATATCGCCATCTAGATCGTTATAAGTGATCGTGCCCTTTTCTATATTTATTCCAGTAATAGGAACTTGTAGCACATGAGATGTTTTAGGGCATACAGGCAAAAACGGACTATAGGTCTGTTGCCTTTCTGCTCGAAAGGATGGAAGCATTACCTCCATCACTCTATCGTAATTTTTAAGCAAGAGTAAGAGATTCTCGTCATATATGCCAGATTTATAGCATTCTGTAGCACTTTTAAATTCATATTTAAATTCAAATAGATCAAGAAATTTGCATAATAATGAATTCATATGGTGCCCGTAGCTTTCATGTGTACCAAATGGATCAGGTATCATGGTCAATGGCTTGTTTAAATGTTCTCTGAGCATTTCTTGGTTGGGGACATTATCTGGTATTTTACGTAAACCATCCATATCATCCGATACTGCAATTATCTTTGTTTTGATTCCAGGAGCTATTTTCTTTAATGCATTTACTACAACTGTAGTACGGAAAACTTCTCCAAAAGTGCCAATATGTGGTAGACCTGAAGGTCCATACCCAGTTTCAAATATTATTTCCTTGTTATTCGGAAATGTTTGTAATATTTTTTCTGCTTCTTGAAATGGCCAACTCATGATTAAAAATTTTACTTACCATATCTTACTAAAAATACTACTCGTTTCAACTAATTTTTAATATAATATATAATATCATATAAGGATTTTTTATAAATGGTATGTCAACAGGTAGTATAAAAACAGATCAATTATTCAAAGGTTTAACTAGGCCAGCTATGCTTTTTGGTGTGAGTTATACATTTACGACAGTAAATTTTTTGATTTGTATGCTAGTTTTTATTAACACTAATGATTTCAGGGTACTTTTCTTCCTTTGTCCAGTGATACAAGGACTTGCTTATATTGCTTCTGCAAAAGAGCCGCTATTCATTGAATTATTTTTTGTGAAATTACAGAAGTGCTCAAGATGCTTGAATCGTTTTTACCATGGAGCTAATTCTTATGATGTTACTTGAATTGTAAAATGCTGAGATTAAGGGCTATTAGGTCGAAAGCACAATCTGTCTTAGATAAGGAATTACATGCAGCTGAGTTTGTGCCTTATTCTTGCTACTGGAATAGTACAACCCTAATAACAAAAAAAAATGACCTGATTAAAGTAATAAAGTTGAATGGTTTTGCATTTGAAACTGCAGATGATGAGGATCTAACGATACAAAATAATATCAGAAATCAGATGTTAAGAAGTATATCATCTACAACTTTTAGTTTATATTTCCATACTATTAGACGGAAAAAGAACATTTTTTCTGATGAATTTGCAAGCCAAGATGTGCCGAATTTTTTTGCTAATTGTGTAAATAAAAGATGGAAAGCAAAACATGCTACCAGACAGTCCTTTATTAATGATTTATACATCTCAGTTATTCGTAGGGTAGATCCAAAAGGGATAGAAATTTTCTCACATATGCTAAAGAAATTTGGACGAGCAGGATCAAAAAATGCTTGGGCAAGTGATATGCGTGCTATATACGAAGATCTAGATGAAATAACTAATCGTATAACAACTAGCTTGAGAAATTATGCACCGAGGGTTCTTGGCATTAAACGCACCCCTGATGGGTCGTTCTGTGAAATAACGGAATTTTTATCAAGAATTGTAAATTGTGGCTTTATTACTAATACGCTTTTTCCAGTAGGAAACGAAATATCACGTTATTTACCGGTACACAGGTTGTTTTTTGGTCATAAAATGATACAAATTGTGACTCATAATGAGAGTAAATACGCTGGAATAATTAGTATTAAGGAATATGGGAATAATACTTATGCAGGAATGCTTGATTCATTCTTGCAGCTTCCTTATGAATTTATTATTACACAATCTTTTCAGTTTATAAACAGACAATCAGCAATTACTAGGATGCAAATACAGCAAAATAGGATGATACAATCTTCTGATAAAGCTATTTCACAGATAGCAGAAATTTCTCAGGCACTTGATGATGCAACTAGTGGTAAAGTGACGTTTGGTAAACATCATCTGACGGTTTTATGCATAGAAAAAAGCCCTAAGGCATTAGATAATGCTTTATCTCTAGTGGAAGCTGAACTTTCTAATTGTGGTATTTATCCCATACGAGAAAGGATTAATCTAGAACCAGCATTCTGGGCGCAGCTTCCAGGAAATTTTGATTATATTGTAAGGCAAGCTACTATAAGTAGCTTGAATTTAGCTGGGTTTGCATCGCAACATAATTATCCTATAGGAACTAAGTTTAATAATCATTGGGGAGATGCTGTAACAGTTTTTGATACTACCTCTAGGACTCCATTCTTTTTTAATTTTCATGTAAGAGATGTGGGACATACAATGATCATTGGTCCTACAGGTGCAGGAAAAACTGTTTTAATGAATTTTCTATGTGCTCAAGCAATGAAGTTTGCTCCAAGAATATTCTTTTTCGATAAAGATCATGGTGCAGAAATTTTTCTTAGAGCACTAGGCTGCTCTTATACTATGATTGAACCAAGGACTAAAACGAATTTTAATCCTTTACAACTTGATGATACTTCTGATAATAGAACATTTTTAATGGAGTGGATTAAATCTCTAATTTCTGTATATAATACAAGGTTTACTTCTGAAGATATTGCGCGTATTAATGATGCGATCGAAGGAAATTTTAAGTTAAAGAAGGAAGATAGGATATTAAGTAATCTAGTTCCTTTTTTAGGGCTTGTAGGTCCAGATACACTGGCAGGCTCAATATCAATGTGGCATGGTGATGGTTCTCATGCGGCAATATTTGATAATGAAAAAGATTTATTAGATTTTTCACAAGCAAGAGGATTTGGTTTTGAAATGTCTCATTTACTTAAGGACCCTGTTGCACTTGGGCCGGTATTACTTTATTTATTTCATAGAATTAATATGTCTTTAGATGGTACTCCATCTATGATAGTACTTGATGAAGCATGGGCGTTAATAGATAATCCAGTTTTTGCTCCTAAAATCAAAGATTGGTTAAAGGTATTAAGAAAATCTAATGCATTTGTAATTTTTGCTACTCAGAGTGTTGAAGATGCAAGCAAAAGTGCTATTAGTGATACGCTTGTACAGCAAACAGCAACGCAGATCTTTTTACCCAATCTGAAGGCTACCAGTGTTTACAGAGATGTTTTTATGTTGACCGAACGTGAGCATATATTAATTAAGCATACTGACCCTAGTACTAGATATTTTTTGGTTAAGCAAGGCACTAATGCTGTAGTAGCAAAGATAGATCTAAAAGATTTGGATGATATAATGAGTATATTATCTGGACGTGCGGAGAGTGTTGCATTATTGCATGACATATTGAACGAGGTAGGAGATAACCCGAAAGTTTGGCTACCTATATTTTATCAGAAGGTAAAAAATGTTTAAGACTAAAGTATCATTATTACTAATAGCAATATTTTTATTGAATCTGGATTTCCTGCTTTCATATTCTGCTTTAGCAGATGATACCAGCATGGTTATTAGTAATATGAATTCTACAACAATTTTTAGCCATGCTTCTTATCCACAATGTAGCGTGTTTAAAACAGTAGCAGTTAGTGTTTTAATAGCAACCGTAGTTGGTGCATTGGTGGTAGGAGTACTGATAGCTGTTGCAGGTACTATAACAGCTGGTCTATTGACAGCAATTGCTGTTGCTGGAATGATAGCTGCAGTAATGACTGTGTGGGCAGCTATTGGTGGATGGGTTGCATGTGTACATAGTTTTGTTCAGCACCCTGTTAAACATAACCATGATGGTAAATTGCTAGATTTTAAGCTCAAAGATGAAAAGTATAAAGAGTGTGTTAACACAAATTATAAAACGGAAGATGAATATTTCAAATGTTTGGAGGTTGTACAGAATAGTGATGAGAAACAAAGTGCACAGAGTATAGCAAGGAATATTTTAAGTACTGCAACTGAGCTAGCAAGCGAAGACTCTGGTGATACAGGTTACTTGTGGCCCAAAAATAGTGTGCGATATAGTGAGTATATCAGGGTTTGTCATAGAAATCCTCTATCATTTGGCTATATTATAGGAGGAATAAAAGATGAACAGTTTACTCCAAGGGAAAAGGAAATTAACAATGTACGTGTAGGAGGTACGGATGGTAATATAATGGAACGCCCTTGGCAATTAGTTGATGGTGATTTAAAGTGTGAAAGTCTTAGAGTAGGACAGACTAAAGACATACACGGTACAACCTTTAAGGCAGTTCAGAGAGGAAATAAGTTATGTGTTGTATTAGATAAGGTAAGGGGCGTTTTGACCAATGTATATCCTACTAATGTAAATATAGGGTGTATACAAGCACCTCCCGGTCATATTGCTCCTATGTGTAGAGAGTCCATAGCAAAGTTTAAGAAAAAAGGTATAGATGGTGTGGTAACATATGGTCAGCTTAATGATGAGAATGTTCTTAAGAAAATAAAAGGACAGGAAGATTCACAGGACCTTAGTAAGACACTGACAAACGCTAAGCATTTAGATGATGGGTACTCAATTGAGCTTAAAGGTGCGAATTATAGGAATGTTATTGGAAATATGGAGGAAAATGGATACTTATTTGATGGTTATGATAATTCACCATGTCTGAATAAGAGTGGCCCAGAGATATCGAAGGCTTGCTATGATCGTACAGCAAGTCATTCACGTGCTCCCATGCCTATAACATCTATGGTAGTAGAGTGTATACAAGAATCATTGGGGTATCTAGTCTCTGGAAACAAGGATAGTAATGCAAAGCCTACTTTTTTAGTGAAAGCTCGAAACACATTAAAGAATGCTGTAATATCTGCATTAGTTTTGGCATTAGTTTTATTCTCTCTGAAGGTAATATCTGGTGGGGTACGTAGCCCTCAAGAAATGTATGTATTAATACTTAAATTTGCCATTGTAATGTATTTTACAAGTAGTGATGCTCTTTTAACATATTATGACTATTTGATAAAATTTTCGCAGGGTTTACAAGATATCGTAATCA
Source organism: Wolbachia sp. (assembly GCA_022836975.1). GTDB lineage: Bacteria > Pseudomonadota > Alphaproteobacteria > Rickettsiales > Anaplasmataceae > Wolbachia. The sequence goes on along the minus strand of JAIXMJ010000001.1, from coordinate 39,410 downwards.
ATGCATCATCTCAAACTGAGAATAATATATGTAATTATCCATATAGCAAATATGAAGAACGTTTCTCTTACCTTGCTTCTTGGGATAAGCTTGATTGTAGAATACTTTTTTATTTTGGTGCACCATTAAGTGGCACTGTTGGAAAGCTTAGTGCTGCTGGTGTAGCTGCAGGCGCTGGTCTATTTGCTGTTGGCGCTGCTCCTGTAGTGCTGGTTGTTGGTGGGATTTTTGGTACACTGTTTGCAGGTGCACAGATTCTTATTGCTATAGCTGCTCTTTTCATGGCCATATTGATGATGATGGTGGTGCTGTGGATGTGTTATGTGTATATACTGTCTTTATTTGCATTTACTGTGGTATTTATCATGGCTCCGTTGTTTATTCCTATGGTGTTGTTTCATGTTACAAAAGGATATTTTGATGCATGGGTGAAGGAATTAATTACTTATAGTTTATACCCTGTTTTGCTTTTTGCCTTTTTATCTTTCATGTTTATAGCATGTGATAAGGTATTTTTTAAAGAGCTGAAGTTTAAAGAGATGGATATAGTAGGTACAAACCAAAGCTGGTTTGAATTAAAAGACGAGAATGCTTGTGCAAATTATAAGGATTCATCTGGTACGCTGCCTCTTGCATGTGCGTTACAAGAGTATGACTTTGAAGAGCATAGCTTGGTTGGTGGCTGGGTGAAGCATAAGACACTACTCTTTGTATCTGATGCTCAGCAAAACATGGTAATAGAATTTTTGAAACTAGCATTAGTGTTATTCCTATTCTATCATTTCTTGAACGCGCTTCCTCAGATTGCAGCTGAACTAGCTGGTAATCACAGGGCAGCATTAGGCAATGGTGGTACTCCTGGTGCAATGGTGAACACAGCTATATCATGGGGTAAAATTGCTGCTGGAGATGCAATGGCAGCAGCTGGTAAGTTCGGCAGTTATATGAAGGATTTACATAGCGGTGGTTCTAGTAGTAAATCTAGAGATGGTGGTCTATCTGGTGCTGGTGATTCATCTGAGTCGATCAAATAATAAATGAAGAGTATGTTAAGGTTTTTGTCAATCATGTTGTTTTTACCTATTATGAGCTATGGGTCATCTTGCATACATCCAATGAATATAGGAATACGTCAGGAATCAACAGTGGTGTCTGCAAAACAAAAATGGGTGGATTCTGGTATTTTAGTATCACCTGGAGAAAAAATTGAGAAGATCGAGTTATTATCTGATAGTGTGAACTTTTGTAAAAGTAAACGTAATGCAACGTTTACAGTAAAAGCAGGAACAAATGAGCATAAATTACCATTTCCACTCTATGCTGGAGATCAAATAATGTTTAGTGTGGTTGGAAGTAAAATGTGTATAAAACAAGATGGTACAAAAGAGTATAAAACTATTGATAAACAATGTGATGAAGGATCGCAAGAGTATTTTGCGAAGGTGTTAAATAAGTGGGATTGTGAAGATGAAATATGTCCAAATAAACATATAGTGAATAAAAAAGATGATGCAGAAGTATGGTTGCGTGGTAAAGAATATTGGGGTATCAATACAAAAAAAGAGGATATAGAGAAGGGTGAGGAACAATTGAAAGTTATTCACAAAAATGAAGTTACGAACGGAGATAAGAATGAATACAAATACAATGAAAATGAATACAATGAAATAAGTACATATATTTTGAATCTTATGTTAGGAAGAATATGTGGTTCATCCATTAGCAAATCTCCGTGTGTAATCACTGAATCTATAGACATTCGGTCGGTTCAAGGCTTAATTAAGAACACGCGAAAGGAATATATCGTAAAGTCAATCAATGATTTGTTGCAAGGAAAGCACGACACTTCTATTCAAGGTTTGTCTGTGAGATTAGGTAGTGAAAGTTTTGGCAAAGGTAGTAATGGAATACTTACTAATCATGCTTACGAAATTAATAAAAAAAATAATACAGGTGACCCAGTTTATAACAGAGGTGACTCCATGAGTTTTGATTTACCTCAAAATAGTTATGGTGGATATAATATTATGGTCTCAGTTATAAACAATGGAGATTTGAAAAGGGATTTATATATACATATAGCTGATGATGATAAGATGCCAGAACATTCTCCTGGTCTTGATACAGATATACAAGTAAATGTTGAAAACATTGATACAGTATTAAAAACATTGCATGGGAGCAGTGATTCTACAAACTCTACGTCGCTAAAAGGTAAAATATATTACGGAATAAAGAATTATGGATGTGATTATGAGGATAATGAAGGTGAATTTAATATTAACCTAACAATCACTAGACCACCTAAAGCAATTATAAGCTCGATATATAACTTTTTTATCAATAAAGTAAAAGAGAAATTTTCTCTTACATCGCAATCTACAACTGAAAAGTCACATGTAAGGAAGATTTATGAGCAACTGACAGAAGGTATTAAGCCTATAATAGTATCATTGCTGGTCTTATTTATAGTGGCATACACTTTATGCTATTTTTTTGGGTTATCTAATATTTCTGTCTATGAATTTTTAATGATATGTGTGAGGGTAGGAATTGTTGCGCAATTATTAAGTAGTGGTAGTTGGAACTTTTTTTATAATAATTTATTTTATTTCTTCGAAAATGCTCCATCTCAGCTTATGGGCATAGTGAATGATGGTAATGAACCTGAGAGAGGAATTTTTACGGTTTTCGATGAATCATTGGATAGGTTTCTTTCATGGAGGTCATGGCAGTTAATTATATCTTTAATATTTTCTGGTCCGCTCGGTATTGTATTGTTCTGTTTAATAATATGGGGAACAGTATTGATAGTAAAATGTTTATTTGATGCATTTTTTTCTTTTGCTACATATGGTGCGATGATTGCTTTATTGATAACTTTAGCACCTTTCTTTATTGTATGCATTTTGTTTAAATACACGAGAAAAATGTTTACCCTATGGATAAGTGGTATGGCAACATTTGGGTTACAGCCAGTAATACTGATAATTGTTATGCAATTAATAATGAGTGCTATGCGTTATGTTGTATATTCAATGTTTAATTTTACAGCTTGTACTCAATGTATATTGAGTATTAGCCCTCTTAATATATTTTCTATATGTCTCGTTCATGGTTATGTCGCTGATTATTTCCCTGATATCTGTGCTATTATGGCCTTTATTATTTTAGCACACTCTCTGAAATTTATGGTTGACTTTTCTTTTACTATCTCTCAGTCATTATTGAGTAGCACTGCAATGCCAATAGAGGGGCCTGGTGAAAGTTTGAAAGCAGGTGTGCTAGATACTATGGGATTAAGTGATAGTCATGGAGGGGGCCAACCTAGAGAGCATGTGAGTAGACAGATGCGTAGACCGATTAGTAGTAATCAAGGATAAGATGCAGGATGAGTAATATAATCAAACTGTGGCTATTTACGTTATGTTTCTTAGTAACAGGATATGCAGTAGGAGTGGATGATTGTATTGATTCTGGGTTAAACAATGAGATTACTGGCGTAAACATAGAAATTCCAGTACGTAAACCTAGTGGTGATCTTGAGATATATTGGGTTGATTCAGGTGAAGTAATTAGCAAAGAAGAACATAAAGACGGAGATGAGGCTACTAAAGTAAGATTTACTGTTGATGGAGGCATCAATCTTTGTCCTCATAATAACGAATTCAAGACGTTAGTTCCTGCTAGATTTTGTAATGATGGTACAGAACCAGACTATAGTGGTGCAGAAAATATTGAGAATGCAGATTATAGTCTTGGTCATAAGTTAAATAAGTCAGGTGAGTTAGATAAAGTATGTAATGTAAGAAAGAGACTAGACAATAAAAAGAATATACAAAATAATCCAAGACGTTATGTAGATACTGGAATCAAAGTAAATGCTGGTGATAAATTAAGCTTTAGTTTAATACCTAGACAAATAAAGATAGATTGCTCTAATGACAAAGGACTTTTTGATCCAAAAAATCCAAAAATTACTCTGGATGAGATTCAGGGTAAGAGTAATGCTGAGATATGTATGGGTAAATTTAACTGTCCAGATTCAGAAGGAAAGGAGACAAATTCTCGGGTTCAATCTCTAGGTTCTCTAAATGGAAAATCTTATGATGTTTTAGTGGGTAACGGCTACACACCATATGATAATAAAGTGTATCGTGATTTTGAGCATAGTAAATTTAATGATTCTGGTGTTCTGTTAGATTTACGCAGTTGTTCTAGAAAAAAATTAACAGAGTTACAGTACTTTACTGCAGATAAAGCTATTCATGATAAAACAGCTTTATGCTCTAATATATCAGATATATCAGAAAAGCAAAAATGTACTGAGGAAATAGAAATGATGAAGAAATACAGTGTGTATGAACTCAATTGTTTTGAAAATAAGATATGTTATAACCAGAGTGGAATTGGCTCAGATTGTTTTTCTTCTATAAGGTATAAAAAGTATGAGAAAGAAAAGAATAGATGCAATATGTATTATTACCTTGATGAGCTTGAGAAAAGCATGCAAAGTAAAACAGATATTATTTATACAAACGAAAAAGATAGTTCATGGGCCGAGTCTCTTGTTGCAAAAATAGTTAGTTCCAACACTCCAGAAGGACTTCTTCTTGGTTCTCAAGGTGTGCAATGTTTTCCTGAAAAGAATAATGGAAAGTGTGCATTAATCGAGGATAATGACTTCACAAAGTTTTCTGTGCAACTGGATAATGAATATACTGTTAGCAAAGTAGGTTCTGTAATGTTGGCTGTTGCAGGTAAGGAAAAGGATAGGTATGACCGTTATAGGGGTGGATATTATGTGAAAACACGTAAATCATGCAATTTTACGAAAGGTGAAAAATTATACCTTTATATAGGTAATAATCCACCACAGAAGATCGATCAAAATTCTCTGAGTGATGAAAAGATGTTGTATCATCTAGGTGGAAAACTTAATAATGATGGTATTTTATTCAAAGATGGCGAAGAAAAGAATGGTAATATTATATATGCTATAAATAAATCAAAGTTAACGAATAGTGAAAATAAAAAAATATATTTTGGTATTGATGTTAGAAATATAGTACGGGATGACTTGATAAGTGGTGATACACATAATAAGTATACAGTCAGTATGTCGGTAGGAAGACGGATGAATAATTATGTATCAAGCATTGTAAATAATATATTAAGATATATAAAAACAACAATTATAAAAACAGAGGTTATTACAGGGACGTATAGAGGAATTGCAAAAGGGTTACTATACTCAATAAGAGCTGTACTGACTTTATATATTGTATTTTCTGTTGTAGGATATATGCTAGGTACAATGCAAGTAGGTATGAATGATTTTATTATCAGGATTGTTAAGATAGCTTGTGTGGTTCTTGCAGTCAGTGAAAGTAGCTGGAAGTTTTTCGGAGAAAGTTTATACGTTTTATTTATAGATGGCAGTGCTAAGCTTATAGATGGTTTTGCTGGTTATGGTAAGCGGGAAAGTGGAGGAAATTTTGGGTTTTTGGATGAGACTGTGGGTGTGTTATTTTCAACTGAAACATGGTTAAAGTTTTTGTCATTAGCGCTGGCTGGTCCTTTTGGATTTATTGCATTTCTTGGAATAATATGGGCTAGTGTTATTTTTCTAAAGTGTATGGTGATTGCTATAGTAAGATATATAATAGCTACAGTACTGGTAGGATTTTTACTTACATTAGCACCTTTGTTTATGGTGTTTATTTTATTTCAAACAACTAGTAAATTGTTTACTGGCTGGATACAGTTTATGGCTGGTGTTTCTTTACAACCTGTTATTGCATTTTCTCTTTTATCATTATTAAGCAAACTTCTTTATCCAATTTTTTATAATATTACGAATTTTTCAGCGTGCTATGAGTGTTTATTTAAGCTTAACATACCTGGAGAGCCCTGCATTATCAAGGCGATATGGCCTTCCGGGTATGATCCTAATGTTAGTGTAGATGCAACAGGTGATATGGGAGCAACTCTTGGGTCGTTGCCTATAGATATTATTCAAGCATTGATATATTTTATTCTTGCTAATGTAATAGAGAGTTTTGTTGGGGTATCAGAAACGATAGCAGAAGGAGTGTTCCGTGCGTTAGGGGTGAGCAGTGTAGTACCTAAGATTGCTCGTAGTGCATCACAAGCTATGCTAAGTACTGTTGGTCTTGATCAAAATACACAAGCAAGGATAGCACATATCAGGAAAGAAACATCAGATACGTTGCTTGAACGTGCTGGACGGACTGGTACTAGAATGAATTTTAGCAATAAAAAAGATGTTTCTGGTGGAGGAGGATCTGCAAGAGAAAATGTAAAAAATTGGAATGGGAAGCAAGACGGAAACTCTGGGTAGGATATTAACTAATTAACAATGTATGTAAAGTAGGATTTGATGATAAAAGAAATTTAGCATGCTAAGTAAAAATTGGGTTTGGTTATTGTTCTGTATACTTATAGGAAGTTGTGTATATGCATCTGATATGCCTTTTCCAAGGTGTATAGCTCCTGATTATTTTGGCCCAAAACCTATTACAGTAAAAGCTGGTTATTCTTATAAGGATCAGAAAGCATTCATGTCCAATAGCGGAAAAGATGGGTCGAGTGGTAATTTTCATAGTGATCAAGTTGTGAAATGGCAAAATACAGGATTAGTAACTAATGGAAAAGATTTAGTAATACGAGTGCGGGGTTCATGGACAGCATGGAATAAAAATAATACTAAAGAGTCAAAGCATGATATTTTAAGTTTGGAAGAATTGGAACAGATAAGATATAAGGGAATAAAAAAAGATGATCATAAAAAATCATTACCTGAATGGGATCATACGTGTACGGTAAAGCAAGAAAACGACTGTGATGATATAGATGAGGAGAGTGGTAAGATACCATGCTGGTTTACTAATGGTAAAGGTGCATACCTTTTATTTAAGAAAGCAGGTGGTTCTGATCCTAATGACACACTTGAATCTATGCGTACTCCTAAATATCCTACCATACATATAGGTGGTAAGAATATGAAAGATGGTATCTTTCATCTTAGCAAATCTAGCAGTGATGAAAATAATGGATGTACTGATACGATGCAAAAGCTAGATTTATCTGAAAAGATGGAAATATATGTAAAGATATTAGATAATTACTACTTTGATAATATTGGAGGCTATTCTCTAGAAGTTTTAAGTGGAGCTAGTGCTAATAGCTCACATGCTTTTAACGATATATATGGCTTTTTAAAAAGACTATTATTAATTAATAATGACACTAATGATACGAATTATAAAAGTGTTGCTCAGGAAATGTTTGATAATATCATTCATAAAGGTAAAAGATTTAAGAATCTTACAATTTCCTCACTTTGTCTATTTATAGTAATATCTGTTCTGCTTTATATCTTTGGTATGGTTCGGGATATATACCACGATTTTATTTTCAGAATAATGAAGATTGCATTAGTGGTAACGCTCTTATCTCCTGATAGTTTTAAATTTTTTTATGATCATTTTTTTGCTCTATTTATTCATGGACTTGAGTTGTTTATAAAAATAATTTCACCTGTTTTGGGTAACTCTAGAAATGCTGAGACGTTTGATTTCATGGATGATATGTTCTGGACATTTACATCTTATGCAACTGTGAGAAAAATAGTAGCACTGTTTTTATCGCAATTACCATCTAGTATATTTTTTGTATTACTTATCTTTTTAGCAATAATTATATATTTGATATTATGTATATATATGTTTGTTATTTTTCTTACTGGTTTTGTAGGAATCGCTTTCCTTATAGCAATCATGCCGTTGTTCCTACTCTCAATTTTATTTTCACCACTAAAGGAGCTTTTTCAGGGTTGGTTAAATTTTTTGATCTCTCTCTGTTTAAAAGCCGTAATGATGTATGCTTTATTGGCATTATTTTATTCTATGATAATTGATACTTTTTATAAACAATTAGGTTTTACTGTATGCTATAACCAGTGGTTATTACTCTGTATCCCGCAAGGCGTCCCTGTGATAGGCAGTATGTGTCTTTTAAATACCTCTGCTTGGACTATGGGACAGGTTTTTGTACCTTATTTGTCGTCGTCTGTACCTGATCTAATATCTAATCAGGAGGCAAAAAAATTAAGTATGGAAGGTGGTAAATTCAAATTTACTGGTGGTAAAAAGACAATACACATCCCACCTGAATATAGTATAGAAGAAGAGCGATATGTAGATTATCCGTATTATAATCCAATTATTGAGAGTGATAGAATATCCGAGATACAGGCGGGTGGTGTAATTAAGCTGTTATATGTATTTGTATTAGTACTAATGTCGTTTTTAATATATTCTATGCGTAGTATAGTACAAAGCTTAAGTTCAAACCTTGCAGGTGGTGGCTTTAGTGTAAGTGATATATCATCTTTTGTATATGGTGGTAATGGTTCTAAGTTGATAAATCTAATAAGAACACCTGTTGGATTGATACAACATTTCGTTGGCACGCGTATTAGTGCTGGTATTGGGGTTGTGAAAGAGTTTCCTGATAAATTTGCTGGTGGAACAGCAAAGCTTGTAGGAAGAGTGCCAAGGATTGGTGGAGTGTTAGAAACAGGTATTGAGGGATCACGCAAGGTAGTTAAGGCTGCAGCTTTAACAACACAAATGATCACTACTCCACAACATAATGTTAAAGTTTTTGAGAAAAAGCTTTTTAAAATATTTGGCATTGATGAGGCATATCTTTCCTCAAATAATAAATATGATAAATATTTAGATTATTATAGGATGTCTGTAGGAGCTCATTTGGGTTATGCTTTGGGTTATGATGTAAAAATGGATGATATGGGTCGTGTTATTGATACTCATATGGGTTATGCTTTTAAAGATGCTGTAAAATTTGGCTTGCAACATGATATGCACGTTTTAGACAGTAGAGGTGCTTATAGGTATAAGATTCCTAAAGATGGACCTGACGATAAACATGTTAAAAACGTGTTTTATATGGCCCTTATGCACAGGGCGGATTTTATGATGAAACTTCGTGCTGAAACTCTTGGTGCTGTAAAAGCAGATGCAGTACGTAGAAAAGGAATAGATAGAGAGAGAAAAAGAGAGGATGAAAAATAGAAAATACAAAGGAATGTTAGTGAGATTTAAGTATTATGAAAAGGAATTTTAAGGGATTTGAATATTATGACCTGAGACGTGATGATGACGGTAATATACAGTTGAGTAGTTATCATGATGTGTTAAATGCACGTAGAGCAAGAATGGATATGTTATTGGACAATATTAAACGAGATGACGCTGATTTTGCTAAGCTTAATGAAGCCTTTAGTGAAAAGCTTATAGATGACAAGGAATTATTATCTGAGATTTATGCACAAGATGAAAAAGTTGCATTAGAACGAGGTAAAATGTTGAGTATTTTTGATGACATCAATAACATGTCGAAAATTGATACTACAGATCTACTTGCCATTAGTTTATTATTATCAGATATTAGCGATTTAGAAAGAAATGTTGTATTAGGTGATAATGATGAATTGTCTGAGTTAAAAGAATTATTTCGCGAAAAAAAAGAACCTGGTGAATATTACAATGATGATGAATGTAATCAGCTAGCTAATTATATTGATAATGTCAATCATCAAATCCAATTAGAATTAATTCGCAGAAAAAAGGATAATGAAGACTGACTAAAATGGTTGTTTAAAATGTGGTGCTTTTTTACAAAAAAATTTGTCCTGTACTATAGTTTTGCCTAAAGCATACCTGATGTACAGCCTTAATAATATCACTTACTTGTGGTAACGCTTCCCTTTCTAGATTTGCAGCATATGGTAGTGGAACATCTTTACCTGTAACACGCATAACTGGAGCATCAAGATCATCAAAATTATGCTCCATAATTATTGCAGAAATTGCAGAACCTATTCCGGCAAATGGCCATCCTTCTTCAACATTAACTAATCTATTAGTTTTTTTGACAGAACTCGTAATAGTGTTAATATCTAACGGCCTAAGAGTTCTTAAATCTATCACTTCAGCTTCAATACCCTCTTTTGAAAGTAATTCTGCAGCATTTAACGCATGCAGTATTTGTATGGAAAAAGCGGTGATAGTGACATCTTTACCTTCTCTCAAAATAGCTGCTTTGCCTATTTCTAATGAATAATCCTTATCTGCTAACTGATAATCAGGTACCTCATGTTCATGTCCGTACACTATTTCATTTTCAAGAAAAATTACTGGATTTAAGTCGCGTATAGCAGATTTCAATAAGCCTCTACAATCGGAAGCAAAATAAGGTGCTATGACCTTTAATCCAGGTACATGAGCATACCATGATGCAAGACATTGTGAATGCTGTGCAGCAACTCTAGCTGCAGCACCATTTGGCCCACGAAACACTATTGGACAACCGAGTTGTCCTCCTGACATATAGTTAGTTTTTGCAGCTGAATTGATAATTTGATCAATAGCCTGCATGGAAAAATTGAAAGTCATAAATTCCACTATAGGTTTCAAGCCAGCAAATGCAGCTCCAATAGCGAGACCAGTAAATCCATGTTCAGTAATTGGGGTATCGATGACCCTTCTTTTGCCAAATTCTTTCAACAACCCTTTGGTAACTTTGTAAGCACCATCATATTCTGCAACTTCTTCACCCATAATAAACACATCAGAATCACGCAGCATTTCCTCCCGCATCGCTATGCATAGGGCTTCTCTTACACTTAAGACTGTCATTTTTGTATTATAGAAAGCCTTTATTGTAACAAAAGCGTCTAAAATTGTCATTTGATATTATTTATAGAAGCTATTTATTATAGTATAAATTATGGAGAAAATTACTGGATAATTGCTCTGCTTATATTTAGTTTATGTAAACCTAATCTTACGCTAAAATCTCCGAAGAATCTCAGAGCGAAAGGCTATATCTTTAATTCAAGCCAAGCTGCTTGGATAGCCTCGAGTATTTTTTCATTACAACGCTTTTCATCATCATCAAAATTTTCTAGTTCCATAACTTTTCTTTTAAGGTCTGTAAACCTCAAACACATTACGTTCTCATCAGGAAATTTTTCCTCTAAAGATTCTGCTATATCTTCTATATCAAGCCACTGCATAAAATAAAATTCAACAAAATGGTGCCCACGGGGAGACTTGAACTCCCAAGGTTTTACCCCACGGATTTTAAGTCCGCTGCGTCTGCCAATTCCGCCACACGGGCATTTACTACCACTATCTAGAATAAAACTCTATTACTAAATGTACCCCCATATCATTTGGATAAGGCACTTCAGAATATTTAGGCATCCTTAAATACTTTACTGAACGTTCTTCACGTTGCACTTCCAAATAATCTGGCAACCTACGTTCTTGTGTTTGTGCTGCTACTTCTACTATTGGAATTTTTGCAGCTCTTTCTTTTATCTTTATTACATCTCCTGGCTTTACCCTATAGCTAGAGATATTGACAACCTTATCATTTACCATAACGTGCTTGTGAGATATCAACTGTCTTGATGAGTAAATTGTTGGTACTAGGCAAGAGTGATATAATACAGAGCTGAGCCTAGATTCTAATAACCCTATAAAATTGTCAGTAGTATAACCTTTCATAGCATACGCAGCCATAAAGATCGACCTTAATTGTTTACTCGAAATTGCATAATAAAACTTAAACTTTTTATGCGCAGCAAATTGCTTGCCAAAGTCAGATAATTTTTTAAATCCTAGAGTACCGTGCTGACCAGGGGGATATTTCCTCTTGTTTACTGGGTCTTTTGCTCTGCCCCATAAGTTTATGCCAAGCCTACGGCTAGCCCTATACTTTCTGTTGATGATATTTGTCATAAATCCACTTACTTAATTGTAGATTATTAGGTACTTTCGTGTTATGTGTCAACTTGTTTTTGCTTAAGCGATGCTTTATAATGAACATTGAAAACTTTAATAATAAATAAAATGAATCATTTATATCAATCTATGGCAAATGCCATACGGTTCTTATCAATAGATGCGATATGTAAGGCTAATTCAGGGCATCCTGGTATGCCATTAGGTATGGCTGATGTTGCCACTGTACTATTTGCTAAATTTATAAATTATAATTGTGATGATAAAAAGTGGATCAATAGAGATCGTTTTGTCTTGTCAAACGGTCATGGTTCAATGTTGTTGTATTCAATTCTATATCTTATAGGTTATATAGATATCGATGCATTAAAGAATTTTAGACAATTAAGATCAAAAACCCCTGGACATCCAGAATATGGCATTACAGATGGAGTAGAAGCAACAACTGGCCCGTTAGGGCAAGGTTTTGCATGTGCAGTTGGCATGGCACTTGCCGAAGCGATACTTAGAGAACGTTTTGAAGTTAATCATTATACCTACGTAATGGTTGGGGATGGGTGCTTGATGGAAGGAATAAGCCATGAAGCTGCATCATTAGCTGGACATCTTAAACTTAATAAACTAGTGGTTTTTTTTGATGATAACAGTATTACGATAGATGGTAAAACTAGCCTTGCATGTTCTGATGACATAGAAGAACGTTTCTTAGCATATGGATGGAACGTTAATAAAATTGACGGACATCATTTTAATGATATTTCACTCGCTATAGAACAAGCACACAAATCCGACAGTCCTTCTCTGATTTGCTGTAAAACTATCATAGGAAAATTTTCAAATCGTGCTGGCACATCTTCTGCGCATAGCGGTGCTCTCTCAGCAGAAGATATAGAGAAGATGAGGAAGAAGTTAAATTGGAATTATGAGCCTTTTTGTATACCTGAGCATATAAAAAATGAATGGAAAAAGATAACAGAAAGGGCAAAACAAAATTATGATAAGGTACAAGATACTGAGTTACAAAGAAGAATTACTAAATGCTTACCTGCTAATTTCAATAGCGTTATAGATAGTTTAAAAAAGCAAATTTATGAATCTACACCTGATGAGGCTACACGTTCTTCATTTGGTAGAATAATGGAATCTTTAACAAAGCTTATGCCTGAATTAATAGGCGGATCTGCAGATCTTACAGGATCTAATTGTACAAAATATCAACACATGCAGGTAATTAATAGCAGCAATTATAGTGGTTCTTATATCCATTATGGTATTAGAGAGCATGCTATGGCAGCATATATGAATGGCATGGCGTTACATGGTGGTATCATTCCTTATGGAGGAACTTTTTTAGTATTTTCAGATTATTGCCGTCCAGCCATACGCCTTTCAGCGTTAATGGAACAGCAAGTTATATACATTATGACACATGACTCTATTGGTGTCGGTGAAGATGGTCCAACTCATCAACCAGTAGAGCATTTAGCATCTCTACGTGCCATTCCAAACCTATATGTTTTTAGACCAGCTGATGCAACCGAAACTTTGGAATGTATCATCATTGCGCTTGAGAAGAAGGATGCTCCCTCGTTATTTGCACTTTCAAGACAAAATGTAAATTACATACGTAAATTTAATGTAAGATCTGAAAATCTGTCAAAATTTGGTGCATATATCTTATGTGAAAGCTCTGGAAAACTGGATGCTACAATATTTGCTACGGGATCAGAAGTAAGTATAGCAGTAGATGCACATAAAAAATTGCAGGAAATGGGCATAAATACAAGAATAGTTTCTATGCCTTGTTGGAAAATCTTTGATGAACAAGATAATCAATATCGATCAACCCTATTAGCTAATGATAGCATAAAAGTTGCAATTGAAGCAGGAAGTGAAGTAGGGTGGCATAAGTATATAGGTTTAAATGGAATATTTATTGGTATGAAAGGTTTTGGAGAATCGGCTCCGTATAAAGTGCTGTATGACCATTTTAAAATTAATGTTGACTATATAGTGGAATGCATATTAGACAAAATCAAATGAATTATGATGTGATTATTTCAGGTGGAGGATTGATTGGTCTTATTACTGCAATTGGACTAAGTAGTCATTCTATATCTGTTGCAGTAATTGAGAAAAATATTTTACCATCTGAAATTAATGACAATAGAGCATTTGCTATTGCTCAAGGTTCGAAGAAAATACTAGAAAAGTTTGGCATTTGGCAATTTATGGATAAGGATGCTGAACCTATACTTGATATATGTGTATTAGATAAGAGCAGTGTGCACTATAACTATAGAACTGTTAGCGATCAACCAATGGGCTATGTAATCGATAATTCAATTATCCGTGATGCTATAAATGACAATTTTCTCAATAAATTAAATTTATATTTCCCATGTTCATATAAAACAATCTCGTGTAATACAGGATATGTTGAAATAATTCTTGATAATGGTCAGGAATTAGTATCACCTCTATTGATTTGTGCTGAAGGCAAACACTCTAGATTACCAGAGTTATTTTCTGTACCAATGGTGAAATTTAATTATACACAACATAGTATAGTATGCAATGTTACACATGAATTACATCATGAGAACCTTGCAGTTGAAAGGTTCCTTTCTAATGGTCCATTTGCAATATTGCCAATGAAAGGAGGATATCGTTCTGGAATAGTATGGACAGAAAAATCTGAAATTGTGCAAATGCTTATGAATTTGCCTAGAGAAGGATTTACTATAGAACTTGAGAAAAAATTTGGTTTGTACTTAGGTAAAATTAATTTGGAAGGCGAAGTAAAATCATATCCTCTCAGCTTTGTCTTTGCAAAAAATTTATATAAAAATAGAATTTTGTTTATTGGTGATGCAGCACATTCAATCCATCCAGTGGCAGGTCAAGGATTAAATTTAGGTATAAGAGATGTGGATAGTACTATCCATCATATAACGATGGCACATGCAAAAGGGGTAGATATTGGTAGTAATTATTTGTTAAAACAGATTTCATGTGACAGGTTTTTTGATAATATTACTATGGCTGCTATGACTGATGGAATGAACAGGATATTTTCCAATAAAATTTTCTTACTTAAGGCGGCAAGAAATTTAGGGATGACGTTAGTTGACAATTCTAGTGTACTAAAAAAACGTTTTATTAAGCATGCTATGGGTTTAACTCAATAGAGTTTTTGTAGAGCATGAAACTTAGCTGATACATCTGCAACTGCGATATCCCTTTATGTTTGATCTTTACATGATTGTATCTTATAATAAAAGTATATTAGTTTTTATGTAAGCAAGAGTAATTATAGGAGAGAATGGTATGATCACATTATTCGACGCGATTAAGTGTGGGAATGCAAAAGGTGTTCAGATGTTGATTGATAAAGATCCGTCTATTATTAAGAGAAAAGATAAAAATGGTATGATCGCATTACACTACGCGGCTTGGTATAATGAGTATAGGAATGCAGAAGTTATTAAGCTATTGAATAAAGTTTCATCTACTGTTAATACAAAAGATAAGGAATTACCTGTCAACCATAATACAAAAGATAAGGAATTACCTGTCAACCATAATACAAAAGCAGCAATAGCTACATTTATTGTAGTTGCAGTAGCAGCAGTAGCAACTGCCAATAGTGTTGATTCATTTTACTATGCTATCCACACTAGCAATAATTGGAATAACGATACTATCTGCAATAGTTGTTGGTACATTAGTCAATGCGGTGTCCAATCGGCTCAGTGAAACAGAATTAAGCCCTCACGCATCTCAAGATGCCCACTTGGCTAAGTGAAGTAAAATTAAGCGCTTGTGCACATTGAGCAGCTGTTGTATAGAGATTATATAAATACAGTTTGCAGTGGGCTTATGGCGAATGGTTTTCTGAGAAAAGATAAAGAAAGCTGAAAGTTAAAGTATAGCTCTTCCATTATAGGAGGAGCTATACTGTTTTTTAAATAATGCTGCTGACAATTTTTCCTCTATTCCATTCGGATTTTTAATGAAAGGGCTATATTTATGGCTGTACTATAATTTCAACTTGCCCTGAGGTTTAATCTCATTGCTGCTTTTTATAATTTTGAGCTCCTTCCATGAGTTTCGAAAGTTAAAGAATGGCGAGGAATAGCCACCAGATATGCTAAAAATGCACGATCGTATATGGCTGGCCTTTCCCTTAAAGCTTTGTTAATGTGGGCCAAGATCTCATGACGACACACCCTAGTCTTTTCGAATTTTTCATGATCTTGGGTATATGTTTCTCATAGTTCACCTTACTTCAACTATACTCATTTCACCATATTTATAGATCGCGTACAGGCTCTTATAAAGAAATATGTGGTAAGATTTTGGGAGTATAATGAAAATGTCTCAGATGATTGTAGAAAGAAGTATAATGGCAGTAAAATAAAGAGTTTTCTTTATTTGAAATAATATATTGATACTTAACTTTTGTAAGTCTATACTTTAGAAAAGTTTTTATAATTGTCAAAATTTATGGTCTTAAAGCTACCTATATTCCTTGATTATCAGTCTACCACTAAGGTAGATCCTCGCGTACTGGAAGCTATGCTTCCTTATTTTGATAATTTTGGCAATCCACATTCGCGCAGTCATACGTTTGGTTGGAATGCTGAAGAAGCAGTGGAGAAAGCAAGGAAATATATTGCAAATCTGATTAATGCAGATAGTAAAGAAATAATTTTTACTTCTGGTGCAACTGAATCGAATAATACAGCTCTTAAGGGTGTTTCGCACTTTTATAGGAATAAGGGCAACCATATAATTACAGTATGTACAGAACATAAGTGTGTATTGGATTCTTGTAGAAATCTAGAAAGTGAAGGATTTAAAGTAACATATTTATCTGTTAAGCAAGATGGCATAATAGATTTATCAGAGCTTGAAGGTGAAATAACTGATAAAACAATTTTAGTTTCAGTGATGGCTGTAAACAATGAAATAGGAGTTATTCAGCCTATAGAAGCTATAGGTAAGATATGTAGAAAGCATGATATATTTTTCCATACTGATGCAGCGCAAGCATTTGGGAAAATTCCAATGGATGTAAATAAAATGCATATTGATTTAATGAGTATTTCTGGTCATAAGATTTATGGTCCAATGGGAATAGGTGCTTTATACGTACGAAGGAAAAATCCTCGTGTAAGGCTAACACCATTGATTAGTGGAGGGGGGCAGGAAAGAGGAATGCGCTCTGGTACTGTTCCTACACCACTTGCTGTTGGATTTGGTAAGGCCACACATATTGCTGCAGAAGAAATGGTGGAAGAAGCTGAAAAAATACGAGAATTAAGAGATATTCTATATAATAGCGTTAAACAAGTTTTTCCTGATACCGTGTTGAATGGTGATTATGAGAATAGAATTCCTGGTAATTTGAATATCAGTTTCCCTTATGTTGAGGGTGAATCCCTTATAATGGCAATCAAAGATTTAGCTGTAAGTTCAGGATCTGCATGTACATCTGCGTCTCTTGAGCCGTCTTATGTAATACGTGCATTAAATCATGGCCATGATCTTGAACATTCATCAATAAGATTTGGCATTGGTCGGTTTACTACTAAGGAAGAAATTCTTTATGCAGTAGAATTGATTACCAAGAATGTTGGAAGGTTACGTGACATGAGCCCACTTTTTGAAATGGTAAAAGAAGGAATAGATTTAAGTACTGTAAAGTGGGATGCTCATTAGAGCATAGTGATTGATTTAAATCAATACAGAAGTAAAGAGGTTGCAGTTTTTGGCCTTGGTAGCACAGGTATGTCCGTTATTAATGCTTTATTAAATAGTGGTGCAGTAGTATATGGATGGGATGATCAGGAAGAGCAGATTTTAAAAGCGAAAGCAGTATATAAGCAATCTAATTTTATCCATCCATCTCTATATGATTGGAACAAAATTAATTCATTGATTTTAAGTCCTGGTTTAGATCCTAAAACTCATTGGGTAACAACATTAGCAAAATGTGAACTAAAATCAGATATTTTGCTATTTTGTGAAGCTCTCACTTCGCAACAAAAAGTTATAGGCATAACTGGAACGAATGGTAAATCTACTACTACGTCATTAATAGGACATATATTAGAGCTTGCAGGTAGGAGGGTTGCAGTTGGAGGAAATATAGGTATTCCTGTTTTAGATTTAGATGCGAATAAGGAGATTTATGTCATTGAAATTTCTAGTGCTCAATTAGAGTTAATTGAGCAGATAAGAGTTGATATTGCTATATTGTTGAATATTACACCAGATCATATGGATAGACATGGATGTATAGAAAATTATGTAGAAGTTAAATCAAAATTAATAAGAAGTAGTATGGTTGCAGTAATTGGGTGCGATAATAAAATTACAGCTGAGATATTTGGTAAATTTGCTGGAAATAAAATTCCAATATCAGGTCAATCATTTATCAATCATGCAATATTCAATAAAATTAGCAATGCAAATATAAATTTAATTTCTAATTCAGAAAATATAGCAGCTGCATATGCTGTATCTCAGCTATTTGGAGTGGATGATTTAACTTTTGTTAATGGAGTCAGATCTTTTACTGGGCTAAAGCATCGTAATGAAATGCTAGGGAAAATAAAGAATGTATTCTTTATAAATGATAGCAAAGCTACTAATGCTGAATCAAGTGAAAAGGCAATTTTATCTTACCAAAACATATATTGGATAGTGGGTGGAAAAAGTAAATCTGAAGGTATCAAATCGTTAAATAAATATTTTGCAAAAATCAAAAAAGCATTCTTAATTGGCGATTCTAGTGAAGATTTTGCAAATATTCTTAGAAATAAGGTAGATTTTATAAAGTGTGGTAATCTAGAAAATGCATTTAACTTAGCCACTAGTGAAGCTTTTAAGAGTAAAGAGGAAATCACGATACTGTTGTCTCCTGCATGTGCCTCATTTGATCAATGGAAAAACTTTGAGGAGCGTGGTAAAGCATTTTGTAGGATGTTTGAAAGTTTAATACGAAGAAAGTTTAATACGAAAACTGTCATTTCTTCTATATAAATAAATAAAGAATACTAGAGTTATTGCAGCTACAATCACTCCGTGGACTACTGAATGTTGTAAAACTTAGGCCAAAACTTACACCTTAATGCACTGACCCTGCATAAAACTCATCATATGATAAAAATCTGTAGCATCTTGCATATCTACCTCAATCAATCTATACAACATCAGTATAATAATCCATTATGTTGAAGTGTACAGATTATCCATTCCTGTTGACTGTTTTTTAACCAAAGGTTCACTTACTGATTCAACCAAATGTTCACTTACTGATGTATCCCAGAACTCAACTACTGATCTACCCAATAATTCAACTACACTCACCGTTACTGTCATTATTGCTGCATAAGCTAAAACTTTCTGCCATGATGACTCTAACATTAGGTTAGGAAATAAAATAGGAAATAAACAATGTATAGCAGTAGCAATTAGTACGTCTGCAACAGCTGCAGCTGCAACAGTTGTGCATAGCTTCTGGCCATCTTCTGAGAGTTTCTCATACACAGGGTCATTCATTATACTACACAGCAAGACACAGCTGTGTATTGCCGTGATACCTGCTATTAATGCTATTGATGGAAATACTACCACCAAACTTAATGCCGTACCAAAGACTGCACATACTAAGATATGATACTTTGCTTTCCACATATGATTCAATGTTTTAACGGACAAACCTGTGCATAAAGGCGATACGAGTCCTGTAACTGCTGCAATTAAACTTATTGCTGTGATAACAGAGAGTGAAGGATCTATAAACTTACCAAGCATTGTTGCCGTTACACCAGAAAGTAGAGGGTTGATAAACATAAGCATTCCTGTAATTATCATGCTTGTAGCACATATTCCTAGTAATTTTAAATATCTATTCTGATCAGAAGATCTGCTGCGTTTATATAAAAAAATACCGAGTGCTGTAGTTATTAAAGCAGCAATGCATGCATGAGCTGCTAAAATAGGTATAGCTGTAAAACTCAGACCACAGCCTAAAGCTCCACCTATCAATGCACTATACGGCATAAAATGTATAAAATCCTTTAGATTAGAAACGTCATTCATTTGTATAGAACTCCTTAGACTAGAAACAGCATTCATTGTACTTACCTAAATAATTTACATAATATTAAAGCTATAAGCAATTAAGATTTAATTGTCAACATTTTAAATTTGAAGTGAAAAGGTCGTGATTCATTTAAGAGAGCCTTAAACAATAATCCTACACATATTAAACTTGTTGATGTAACGCTTCCTCCGTAAGATAAAAATGGCAATGGATCACCTATGATTGGCAGTAATCCTATTGTCATACCTATGTTGATAAAAAAATGGATACTGAAAAAAGCAAAAATCCCTATTGATACTAATTTAAAAAAATAATCTTTTACTCTTAATGCAATACGTAATACTATAATTAACAGTGAAGTGTATAGCAGAATTAAAATAATGCTCCCTATAAATCCCCATTCTTCGCTTAATACTGCAAAAGCAAAATCTGTATGTTTTTCAGGTAAAAATCCAAGTTGAGTTTGACTACCCTTGATAAATCCTTTCCCCAATAATCCACCTGAACCAATAGATATTTTAGATTGTTGCGTATTATACCCTATACCCATGGGATCTGCTAGAGGTTGTAAGAATGACAAAATTCTGCGTTTATGATAACTCTGTAAAAATGGCCAGATAGAAGGCAGTGTAAGAATACTTGACACAAAACAGATAATGAGATGGGATCTTTTAATTATTGCAGTAAATATAATTGCCCCACCTACATATAACATGATTATAGCAGTACCTAAGTTAGGTTGTTTTAATACTAAAGCAACAGGTAAAATAATCATAAGGAACGCTTTAAGTAAATTTTTAAATTCTCCAATTTTATATATGCTTTGCTTAGCAAAATAACGAGCAAGTCCCAATATTAACCCTATTTTTGCATATTCTGAAGGCTGTAAATTTATTTTTCCTACCTTTATCCATCGTGTTGTATGAGATGCTGGAGAACCTAAAGAGTGTGCTATTAATAGAAGAATAAGTGATACCATATAAATCAAATAAGAATAGAGCTCTATATCCACAAACAACATTACAATAATTAATGGAAAAAAAGCAGAGAATACAATTAATTGATGTGTTGCAAATGGTGACCACTTTCCTCCTGCAGAAGAATATTGTATAGCTATTCCAATAGCAAAGAGGATTATAACATTGACGAACAATAACCAATAAATTTGTTTCACATTTTATTGTATAAAGTATAATACCATTATATTAAAGCATTTATATGTTAAAAGTTGAAGAATTTCGGTCTTTTATGCACATAATAAACGTTGATGCTTTTATGTTATCCAACACGGACGAATTTTTACGTGAGTATTCGGATGGTTTAAAGGATATATGTGGTTTTACAGGTACAAATGGACTGCTAATTATTACCAAAGAGGGTAAGTGCCCATTTTTTACTGATGGACGTTATATCACACAAGCTTATAATCAACTTGACCATAACTATTTTGATATATACACACTACAAGCGTATGATTGGATAAAGGAAAACCTGTTACCCACTACAAAATTAGGTTACTATTCAAACTATTTTACCATAAATAACATTAGAAAGTACCATAGTATATGTGATTTAGTGAAATGTTTAGATAAGCCGCAGAAACCAGATGGTCAAAAAATAGTTTTACATCCAATTGAATATTCAGGTGAAAATAGCCGTAGCAAGTGTAGTAGGATAGCTAAAACTATCAACGATGGAAATGCAATGCTGTTAACTAATTTAGATTCAATTTCTTGGTTATTAAATATAAGAAATGAAAGCACGTTATACACTCCACATGTATTATGCAGAGCTATATTATATCAAGATGGTCATGTAGATTTATTTATTTATGGAGAAGAGCTAGGCTTAGAATTAGGAAATCATATTAATGTTTTTAGCATTGATAAATTAAAAGATACATTACATGAATTAAACTCAATAATTATAGATCCAGAAACAACTCCAATCAGTATAGTAAATTTAATAGATGATAAGAAAATAATCGAAAAAGAAGATAGATGCATACTTAGCAAGGCAATAAAAAATGAAATTGAAATAGAAGGAATGATCGATGTACACATTAAGGATGCAATTGCAGTTACAAATTTTTTATACTGGCTAGAAAGTAATTTAGATAGTGGAATATCAGAACTCGATGCAGAAAAACAGATTCTAAGATATAGAAAGGAACAAGATTTATTTAAACAACCAAGTTTTCCTACAATTTCCGCATTTAATGAAAATGCTGCAATAATTCATTATCGTGCAAGCGACAGGACAAACAAAATAATAGCAAAAAATGGCTTATACCTAATTGATTCTGGAGGGCAATATCTCAATGGTACAACTGATATAACAAGGACAGTTGCTATTGGAGTTCCTACGCAAGAACAAATAACACACTATACAATAGTCTTGAAAGCTCATATTGCTTTGGCTAATGCAATTTTCCCATATGGTACCGCTGGTAGAGCACTGGATATATTCGCACGTCAGCACTTATGGAAATTTGGCATGGACTATATGCATGGTACGGGGCATGGTGTAGGTAGTTATTTATCTGTACATGAAGGTCCACAGGCAATATCACAAGGAAATAAAGTAGGATTAATGCCAGGCATGGTAGTTTCTAATGAGCCTGGCTATTATATTCCAGGTAACTATGGAATTAGAATAGAAAATCTTATGTATATTGATGAACAAGAAAATGGCTTTTTATGTTTCAAACAATTAACTTGTGTACCATATGATAAACGTTTAATAGATATTGTAATGTTGACAAATGATGAAATCAATCGGATAAATCATTACAACAAGTTTGTTTATAAGAGTTTAAAAGATCATGTGGAAAATAAAGAATGGTTATATAATTTATGTTCTGAAATCTTTTTGTGAAGTAGAACACAGTAAAAGAAATACGGTACATGGTGTAATGGAACTATATACCTTGTAATATAGAGTTGATATAATTTATTATGATAAGGAGAGAAATTATGGTAGTTTGTCAAAAAATCACTCACATAGTTGAAGTATTATTTTGTGTAGCACTTTTATTTTTAATGTCACAAATTACCATACCATTGAATCCTATACCGATTACATTACAAAGCGTAGCTGTAATGGTTATTGGTCTAAAATTTGATCGTAGAGTTGCTGTGAGTTCTGTCTGTGTTTATTTGTTATTGGGTATTTGTGGAGTTCCTGTTTTTGCAAGGTTCTCTAGTGGTTATCAAGTTTTGCTTGGTGGACCAGGTTGTGGATATTATATAGGGTTTATGGCTGCGGTTATAGCTATGAGTTATATTAATAAGTTATTTGAATCTAGATTATTTGTACGGAATATTTTAAGTTGTTTGGTAGGAACCGTTGTAATATATGTATGTGGAGTTGGGTGGCTATCTGTAGGAATAGGAATAGGGCAGGCAATTAAGGTAGGACTACTTCCATTTATTATTCCTGGTATGGCTAAGATTCTTGTACTGGTGACAATATTACATTACATGGATTATGATAAGAAATGCTAAAATTGCGCCCATATCACTTTATGTGTACTTTTGCATTTAGGGGATATGGGTATTCTAAGAGCCTGTACGCGATCTATAAATATAGTAAGATTAAATGTAGTTGAGATAAGGTGAATTATGAGAAACATATACCCAAGATCGTGAAAAATTCGAAAAGATTNGGCCAATTTTAGAAAGTNCANGAAANAAGACGAAGCCAAGAAAACTGGGAGTTATTTTGCAGAGTGCTGAAAAAGTGACTANCAGTANCGGATGTNGNCAAAAGAGTTATTATGACTATTTCAAGAAATGGGATAAAAAGCCGAATGAAGATAGAGAAAAAGATTGTGAACAGCTCCTAAGGAAAAAAATCAGAAAAAATGCCAGGAGGATATAATTACGATCCAGGAAAAAAAGCAATGCTGGCTTTGGATAAGAAGAAAAGGTAGAACAACAGCAGCAAAAAGGCTGTATTGGAAAAACAGTACCAGAAAGAACATTCCTATATTCAGATCTCTTTGTCAAGCTGTTGCTGTTGGTTCTGATTTCATATAAGATCTTCTGACTATTGCAAGAAGCGCTATAACCTTATCATAATCTTCAATTGCGAATATATTTCATAGCTCAGTAGGGCTTCCAGTAGGACCCATTAGGGCCACTAGTTCATCTTCTCGTAACAATCTACATAGATTAGTAGATCCACCAGTTTCAAGAACGATAGTAGAAATTATACCTTCTTCTTTATTAACTTCAGCACCAGTAACAGCTATACATTCCATTGCAAAATTGCTACTAGATTCAAAATTTTGTAGTTTAAAAAACTGTCCAGGTCGAAAGTTTTTTGCAGCAAGTGGAGCTTTGATAATTATTTCTATGACTTTGTCTGTTAAATACTGAACTTTTATAACTTTTGCAGTAAATTGAGCTTTGATTTTATCAAAAAACCCTAGATTATTCTGTGACTTTCGTGTACTCAAAAGTTGTGAAATTATCGGATAACCATTTTTAGCGCTAGCCATAGCCTTAACTACACTACCTCTATACGCAGGATGCATGTCACCAAAAAAGCTGATAGCCTTATCACCCTTCTTATATACTAATATTCTATCTTTATTTTGCATTTTAGGAGAGAAAATTTGTTCTACATCTTGTCCTAATGAATTTACATGGATAAAATAATTATTCTTTAATCTGAAATATTTCTTATCTTCATCTGCAATAACAGTATTTGGTTCGGAACCAGCTGCTACAAAAATAGAACGTGCTTTTATATATTTTATTTCACCAGAGATACTGTCCTTTAATTTTAGCCTTTCAGCATTATTATAGCTATCAGCAATAATTTCAATAGGTTCTAAATTTTCAATAAAATATACCCCTTCTGACAACGCATGTTTCACCTCTTCTTTATTTAACCTGTAACTCGGCGCATCCTTTAATCCCCTTCTATAAATAATTTTGACCCCTCCCCAGCTTTGCATTAATTCTAATATTTTTGGCTTTCTTTTTGAGTGTTTGGCAATTTCATGTTCTTTTCTGATTAATTTTGCATGTAATATAAACTCAGTAGCTATTTCCGCTTCTTCCTTCGTCCAATCTTTTTCAACATAATTTATTCCATATTGAGTAACTAATTTTTCATATCGTGAAAGAAATTTCTCAACTTGCATAGGATAATATGCCAATGCCTCTGTTGCAGCATCAACCGCAGTCAGTCCACCACCTATAATCACCATAGGCATACGAACTTGCAAATTTGCTATGGAATCATGCCTAAGAGCCCCAGTAAGTTGCAACGACATTAAAAAATCAGATGCCATATTAGCTAACATATTTTTTATTTTTATCATCTTAGGCTTACCTGAACCAAGCGCTAGAGCGATATGATCAAATCCTAAATCAAATGCATCATCTACAGTAATTGTGCCACCGAAACATACGCCTCCATAAATGGCAAAATTATTACGTCTTTCTAGTAATAATCTAATGATTTTTAAATAATTTTTATCCCATCTAGAAGTAATGCCATATTCTGCAACTCCACCAAATCCAGTAGCTATACGTTCACTTAATTTTTCATATTTAAAATACTTAATTGGCTGAAAATCATCCAACAAAGGTTCAATTTTTAATCCATCAATAGCAATAACATTATGTCCATCGTTTAATAAATTATGGGATAACGTAAAACCTGCTGGACCAAGTCCAACAACCAAGATATTTTTTCCAGTTGCCTCTTTGGGAAATGGACGTTGAAAATTTAAAGGATTCCAACGACTTAGTAGGGAATATACTTCAAATCCATATGGCAAACTAAGCACATCATTCAGAATTCTAGTTTCAATCATTGGAACATTTACAGGTTCTTGCTTTTGATATATGCATGAATTCATACAGTCATTACATATCCTGTTTCCTGTTGCAGCACATAATGGATTATCTATCATAATAATTGCAAGGCTTGCTATGCTATAGCCTTCACTTTTAACTAAATTCATTTCTGATATTTTTTGTTCTAATGGACACCCGTGCAATTCAACTTTCAGAGGAGATTTTTGAAAAGAATTATCACTTTCCATCAGCCCTTTTGAGCAACTATCTTTATTTTGCTTATGACAAAATATACAATAATAAGTATTATTTAATGCCTCATTTAAACTGGGTTTTTTACTAGTTAAATCAAATCCATATCGTCTCTCTATCTCATCTGAATAAAGTACTTTTACCTTTTCAACTTCTTTTTCACAAAACGAAACATCATTAATTTTTTTATGTATACTAAATAATATACTGCTTTTATTTTTTACTCTCCAAACTGCATATTGTGCAGCAAGCTCTACTTCATCTGGATAATTCTCCTTATTTTCAAACCAATCCATAACCTGTTCAGCAAATTTTTGTTCTGTTATAGGCAAGGCAAATAGGCAATTTAACCTATTAATAACATACTCAATATTTATTATTGAATTTGCATACTTCTTAAGCGCGTAGCGCTGAATAAAAAATTTTTTGCACTTATATACTACAGCAAAATTACTGTGTCTCTTTTTTAATTCAGCTACTTCTTTTTCTATATTAAAAAGTTTTACTATAAACTCGTCCAGAAAATATGACAAATTTATTATCAACTGACTGTTGTTAACTTTACTTTCTCTACTCTCAACTAACAAATTCAATAAATCTTTATCATATGATTGAAGATAACTGAGAAATGTTTGATCCAGTTTAATGGTACCAGAGCGAGAGTATAAATCTGAAAATAAGATATTAAAATTGAGCTGCATTTATATTATTTTATATAAAAATGAAACTGTACGCTTTTACTCAATTTCTAGTAGCTTTGGTTATGTGTAATAAACCATATACTACAATAGCAGCAATAGAACATATAACTGTCAACCACAGATTCATCAAAACATTATAATGGAAGAATTCTCCTACTATATATATTCCCAATGCACCAAACGCCATAATACAGAAAGAAATAAATGCACTACCAAGCCCTATGTCATTTATTTCTCCAAAAGCAAGGGTTACGTTATTGCTTATTGTAAATGCAATACCTATATTACCCAAGATCCAAGCTGCCTCCAAAATATAAATGTTTAGCTGACCAATAGAATAAAAGTATATTAGCAAGAAACTATCTATTATTGGCAATACAAGCCCTATAATTAACATTTTATTTACCCCTATTTTTGAAATATATTTTCTGTTAATTAAAGTACCTAACACATAAGATACAACCATAATTGAAATGAGGTATCCAAAATATTCAACCTTTACTCCCATATGTTTAAATATAAATGGCTGATTTGCCACATATGCCCAAATCCACATAAATGTTAATCCTTGAATTGTGGAAAACCCAAGAAAACGATAGTTCCTAAACAAAAGAAAATACTGCTTAAAAATACGCACAATAGCACGATCTATACTAGTTCTACTATTGTAAACCACTAATGTTTCTTTTAATTTAAAATAAATCAAGAGAAACATTGTAGTAGATGCTAAAGATATAATTAAAAATAAAAAACGCCAATGGTAACCCCATTTTATAATATAGCTGCCTATCACTGGGGCAACACAAGGTGAAACGGCCACTACCATATTTAATTTTGAAATTATCTTTAAGTATTCAATACCTGAATACATATCCCTTATCGCTGCATATCCTATCACACCCGCAACACCTGACCCTACTCCTTGAAGAAACCGAGCTAAAATCAAAACTATTATACTGTCTGCTACACAACATATAATGCTAGCAATCGAAAAAATTGCCATGCCAATTAACATAATTGGACGCCTACCATAATAATCTGATAGCGAGCCATAGATTAAGCCAGATAAGGCAATCCCTACTAAATTCAAAGTCATAGTAAATTGCACAACATTTCCATCTACATGAAAATAATCTGCCATATGTGACAATGCTACTGAATATAAATCAGTCGACATATCAGCAATTGTTACAGACAATATCATAATTAATACGATAATATTCTGAGAAGAAAATGCCATCATGGACCCTTACCTATCTAAATTCTGTTCTCAATAACGTGACGAAAATGCCTAATGAGTCCCTGCACAGGCCAAGCAGCAGCATCTCCAAGAGCACATATAGTATGTCCTTCTATCTGCGTCGTAAGGCTAAGTAGTTTATCTATTTCATCAGATGTGATATTTCCTGTAACCATTCTTTTCATAATCCTATATATCCACCCAGTACCCTCGCGGCACGGTGTACATTGTCCACAAGATTCATGCATAAAAAAGTGTGATAACCTTTCTATTGCAGCTATAACATCCGTTGACTTATCCATTACTATTACAGCAGCAGTACCCAGAGCAGAAGATACTTCTTTTAATGAGTCAAAGTCCATTTCTACAGTATCACAGATTGATTTTGGAATAAGTGGAACCGAAGCTCCACCTGGTATCACAGCACACAAATTATCCCAGCCACCCCTCACTCCTCCTGCATATTTTTCAATCAATTCACGTAATGGGATACCGAGCTCTTCCTCTACATTACACGGATTATTTACATGCCCTGAAATACAAAATATTTTTGTGCCAGTATTATTTGGCTTACCAAGAGACGCAAACCATTCGCCCCCACGATTAAGAATATCAGGAATCATTGCTATAGTTTCAACATTATTAATAGTTGTTGGGCAACCAAAAAGCCCAATATTTGCAGGAAATGGTGGCTTAATACGAGGAAATCCTTTTTTGCCTTCTATAGATTCAAGCTGGGCTGTTTCCTCTCCACATATATATGCCCCTGCACCTCTATGGACAAATATGTTCAGATTATAACCTGATCTACAAGCATTTTCTCCTATTAAACCTTCTCCATAAGCTTCTTCTAATGCTTTCTTTAAAACCAAATACTCACGATAAAATTCACCTCTAATATAAATATATGCAGTGGATGCATTAATGGCTTTGCTAGCCAATAATATTCCTTCTAATAATTTATGTGGTTCATAGCGTAAAATATCCCTATCTTTACACGTGCCTGGTTCTGACTCATCTGCATTTATCACTAAATATGAATTAGAGCTCTGCCTAGGCATAAAGCTCCACTTTAAACCAGTCAAAAACCCTGCACCACCCCTACCCCTTAAACCAGACTTCTTTACTTCATCAATAATCTTGTCTGAACCTAAATCCAGTAATTTTTTAGTCCCTTTCCAAGATCCGCGTTTCTTTGCATCAGACAGCAAAGGACTACCCTTACCGTTAAGATTAGTAAATATTCGATCTTGCTTTTTTAACATTGTTGACATCCTGAGTGATCCCGGCGCGATTCGAACGCGCGACACCTTGATTAAAAGTCAAGTGCTCTACCAACTGAGCTACGGGATCATACGACTCCTGAGAGTATTAATACAGTTTTTATTTGTTTTAATCAAATGAAAATTGATCTATCATCATATTATAATAACTTTCATATGATGATAGATTTAATAAAATTTTTAGAGCAAAATTCTGTAAAATTTATAGATTTTCGTTTCACAGTTCTTACTGGAGAATCTTCCAGTATTACATACAGTGCTGATGATAAAGTAATTAATGATAAAATAGTTAATGATATAGAATTATCTCCAGATCTAAATACAATATTTTTAGACCCATTTTGTGTACATTCAACAGCTGTAATATTATGCAATCATGGTACACGTTTGATAGCCAAAAAAGCATATAACCACCTACTTTCTACAGAAATTATAGACAATATACAGTCCAGTTTTAAAATACAGTTTTCTATTTTTGACGAGGTAAAATTTGATAATGATCTACATGTAAAATTAAGACCCGTACAAGATTATTTAAGCATAAAGAAAAATAGTAATTCTGTTCTCCATTCAAATTTAGACCCGTTATCTGACTTAAGATCAGAAATATTGTTAATGATGCAGGAAAGTAATATAGAAAACCCACTTTATCACAAGAGAATATCATCTTTTCAAAGTATAATAAAGGTTGGATATAACAACCTTTTAAAAAGCATAGATAATATCCAGAAATCTAAACATATAATACGCAATGTGGCCCATTCTTATGGGAAAATAGCAACTTTTATGCCCAATCCTATAGTACAAGATAATCATAATAATTTATCTTTGAGTTATTCACTATTTAAAAACAATAAAAATCTATCCGACATTTATTCCTATTACATAGGTGGCATTATGAAACATATAAAGACAATAAATGCTTACTCTAATCCCACTGTAAATAGTTATAAAAAACCACTTGCCCTTTCTCCCCAACTCAATTTCTCTTTCCCTGACGCAGTAGCAAATCCTTATTTATGCGTTGCTGCCATATTAATGGCCGGTCTAGATGGTATACAAAATAAAACTAATATTACAGAAGAACAACCAGCTCGCTCATTCAGTGAAGCATTAGAGGCACTAGATAAAAATAGAGAATTTTTATTACGAGGAGATGTATTTACTAATGAACAGATTGACGAATATATCAGAGTGAAACAAGAAGAAATCAAAAAAATAGAAAGTGTTATACATCATATGGAGTTTGTACATTATTATAATATGTAATGTTATGTCTATAAACCATAGAATACGCATGACAAATAGCCGTAGCTAAAGCATCTGCAGCATGGTGGCATTTTACATCTATATTCTTAGTTATTTGTTTTACCATAAATATAATCTGGCTTTTATCAGCATGTCCACTACCTGTGATACTTTTCTTTATATAGTTAGCGTCATATTCACTTATAGGCACTTTTGCTATACTTAGCATCAAAATTACTATGCCCCTTGCATAACCTAAAGTAAGAGAAGTTTTAGGATTTTTATTAACAAAAATTTTTTCTATTGCTGCCATATCTGGAGAATAAAAAGATAATAATTCTTTTAATTGCTCAAAAATAACACGCAAACGTTCACCTGTATTTTGACTCTTATTAGTTGATATTGTGCCACTATTTAAAAACTCAATATCAGATTTCCCATTTATAGTAATAACTGCCCATCCAGTATTACTTATTCCAGGATCTAATCCTATTATCCTAGTCATTAAACACTTAACCAATAAACGAAAACAAACAGAAAAAGCCAAACTACATCTACAAAATGCCAGTACCAAGCTGCAAACTCAAAACATAGATGATTTTGAGACGTAAAATGTCCTCGTAATATTCTGAGCAAGCATACCACTAGAAACACTATTCCAATAATAACATGCATACAATGCATCCCAGTAATCATATAGAAATTAGATGTATAAATTAATTTTTCCCCTGTTTCCCGCAGAGAAAAATTTGCTTCATAATATTCAATAGCTTGCACTATTATAAAAAATATACCTAGTGATATTGTTATAAGTAACATGTTAGTTGCATTCTTTAAATCATTCTCGCGTAAATAATGATGTGATGCAGTAATAGCCGTACCTGATAGCAACAACGTTAATGTATTCATAAACGGCAATGACCATGGATCAGGAGGTAAAATTCCTTCAGGAGGCCATTGAACTTTTTTTACTGGAGAAAATGCTTCAAATAAAAATACTGGATCAAACCAAGCTTTAAAAAATGAACAAAAAAATACTGCAAAAAATACCACCTCTGTGAAAATAAATAAATACATTGCTATGCTAAAATCATGCTTGGTATGGAATTTAGCCTCTGTAATCACATCTCTCCACCAATAGAATAAGGTTGCTAATAATGCAATGGCTCCTAATGCTAAAATAGGAATTCCAAAAAACTGGCTATTAATTGTACTTACTAACCCTAAAACAAAAGCTAAAACTGCAACCGATAAAACTATCGGCCAAGGACTCAAATGTTCTTCTTTGCTTGTCATGGAAATTATTTAATAATATTGAGAATATAATGTAGCTTAAAATTGTCAAGAATGCTTAAACAGCGTAGGCTTTGCTTTCAGCAAAGCCTACTGATAAGCCATCAAGCTTTGTAATTTTCTACCTTTTTAGACCTTCTGTATCAATATTGTTTCTACGTTGTGTCTCACGAGTTGTATAAAGTCCAGATATCTCTTTCGATGGTTGTATTCCTTCGTACATACCTGTTTTCCCACTTTCACGCTCACCAGCTTCCTGACGCTCTTGAGTGCTTTGTGATTCCGCTGCATGTTCTCTAGGTACTTGCATTGGTTCTTTCGTATATTCTCTTAGATTAGATACAGCTTTTTTAATATTTTTTGATAAGCCTACTGCTATTTCTTTCCCTTTTTCAGACAGTGATCCATCTAATTTATAGTCCAGAAACGCTGCACATCCCATGAGTATTCCGACCATAGGACCTATTAACAAAAAAGCTGCTACAGTCAATCCTATCCTTAGTGCATTTCCCAAAAAAGTAGTATGCTTTCCCTGCTTATCTTGCTGTGCATCTCTATCTCTCTCTTTATGAGAGAAGCGATCTTTAGCACTGTCGTATTGTCTCTTTTCTGATGCAGAACCTACTGCAGTTTTACTTTCATGTTGTGTTATATGACTTGTCGAGTTATTACCATTTTCATTCAATCTATTAGACATTTTACCTCCACTATTCAAAATAATTAAATTCAAGATAATTGAATATAATAATTACAGTATATTAAGGAAATTATAACAAATGATTAATTGGGTTGCCTGTTATATAAGAATCTTTACGTATAATAACAAACCATGTAACTTTTTATATAACTTATATTTCACGCATTATGGACCAGGTTTGGAATTTACTACATACAGGACAAAAAGAAGGCTATAAAATAGCATATATTAATGCTCATATTATTGATCCTGCTACTAAGCTCAACATACAAGGTGCATACCTTTTAACATGTAGTAACAGAATTGTTGATTTCGGTATTGCACAAGATATACCTACTGGAATAGATGAGATAGTAGATTGTAGAGGGTTGGTTCTGATGCCAGGCTTAATTGACATTCATGTACATTTTCGTGAACCTGGACAGGAACACAAAGAAACTATATACACAGGTAGCAAATCTGCAGCAGCAGGTGGTGTTACAACAGTAGTGTGTCAACCTAACACTACTCCAGCAATTGATAACGTACTTTTGGCAAAATACCTCAAATATAGAGCAACAGAAACTTCACATGTCAATATAGAGTTCTATGCAAAAATTACAACACAAGAAAACAAATTAACAGAAATGGCATTATTAAAAGAAGAAGGAGCAGTGGGTTTTACCGATGATGGTATGCCAGTTTCCAATCCCCTTTTAATGCGTCAAGCATTATTATACTCAAGCATGTTAAATCTGCCAATTGCTCAACATGCTGAAGACTTACATCTATCAGCTGGTGGTGCAATTAATGCAGGTAAAATTTCTGAAGAATTAGGAATTAAAGGTATACTTAGTGCATCAGAATCAATCATGGTAACTCGTGATATATTGTTAATGAAAGATATAGAAAACGTACACTACCATGTTTTACATATTTCCTCTAAAGATTCACTGGAAGCAGTTGCACGGGCAAAAAACTTAGGATTAAATGTTACATGTGAAGTTACCCCACACCATTTTACTCTCACTGAAGAGACTATAGTAAAGCATGGTGCAATCGCAAAGATGAACCCTCCTCTACGCACAGAAGAAGATCGTTTAGCTATGATTGAAGGTTTAAAAACTGGCATGATAGATTGTATTGCCACTGACCATGCTCCTCATGAATACAGTGTTAAAGATTTACCACTTGAAAATGCTGCGTTTGGTATTGTAGGTCTAGAAACTTTATTACCATTATCATTACAACTTTACCATAATAAACAGATGGATCTAATAGAGGTAATGGCAAAACTTACATATCAGCCTGCAGATATAATACGAATACCACGTGGGCGCATTGGAAAAAATTTAGTAGCAGATTTAATTTTGGTTGATTTAAATTATGAATGGGAAGTAAAAACTGAAAACTTCGCTAGCAAGTCAAAAAATTCTCCTTTTAATGGATATAAAGCTAAAGGACGTGTAATGCGTACCATTATTTCTGGAAAAACCGTCTATTCTTTCAAAGGATATGGTGATCCATAAATAGTAGACAAAAGTATTGTATAGTGCTTTTTGCAAGAGCCAGAAGTCTGATATGAAACCACAATCAACAGCTTGAAAAAAAGAGCTGAATATAGGAATGTTCTTTCTGGTACTGTTTTTTCAATACCGCCTTTTGCTGCTGTTGCTCTATCTTTTTTCCTTATCCCAAGCCTGCATTGCTTTTCTTCTTAAATCGTAACTATATGCTCCTGGCATTTTTTCCGATTTTTCCCCTTATTCCTTATCTTACATCCCTTAGAGCCTGTACGCGATCTATAAATATAGTAAGATTAAGTGTAGTTGAGATAAGAGCTTGTACGCGATCTATGAATATAGTATAAAGAAAAGTGTAGTTGAGATAGGTAAATTATGAGAAACATATACCCAAGTGATATAGATCGTGAAAAATTTGAAAAGATCAGGCCAATTTTAGAAAGTGCACGAAAGAAGACGAAGCCAAGAAAACTGGATTTGTATGAGTTATTTTGCGGTGTGCTGTATGTATTAAAAAGTGGCTGTCAGTGGCGAATGCTACCAAAAGAGTTTCCAAAATGGCGCAATTGTTACGACTATTTCAAAAAATGGACCGAATGAAGATAGAGAAAGTATTCTGGAAATAGTCTTAAAAAAAATTGGTTGGAGAGGTCCGTTCCAGCAATGGTCAGAGTGCCAAAACAAGTTTCTGCATAATTGATGCTCAAAGTGTGAAAAATACCGATACTGCTGAAGAAAAAGGTTATGATGCAGGCAAGAAGATTACGGGAATAAAGCGCCATATTGCAGTAGACACACAAGGTTTGCCACATGCAATCTATATTACTAGAGCTAATATAGGAGATCGTAATGCTGCTATCGAAATGGTTGGTAGAGCAAGAGAAAATCTCTCCAAAGTTCAGAGTATACTGGTTGATGCAGGTTATACAGGGAAAAATTTTGCAACTCAAATCAAGACAATTATTGGGGCAACTGTTAAAGTAATAAAGCGCAATGAGCTACATTTATTTGTTGTATAGGTGGGTTGTAGAACGATCTTTTGCCTGGCTAGATAAATATAGGAGGTCTATGGAAGAATTGTAAAAAAAAGCTTAATACTAACATGCAAATGGTTGTTTTAGCTTTCTTTGTTCTATTGTTAAAAAGATTGTGAACAGGCTCTTAGGAACATCAGTTTCACATCTCTTACCTATACTAACTGCAACTATTAGTACGGCATGTCTTTTAAGTTTATACATATTGATTGTATTTAAATTGACCTTATGCTATGCTATATTCTATTAATAAAAGGTTAATAACAAATGAGCATTATAGAATCACCAGACAAATCACATATAGTGTTTTTTCATGGCCTGGGTGATAATTATAAGAAGGCCAAGACTGATATAGAGTGGTTTTGCGATCATATCAATAAACAGTGGAGCACAATCTTTAGAGCAGACTTGTATAGTAAGATGAGTCCTGATTTCCAAAAACGCTTGCAAGGAATGCCTATAATATCTGATGTAAAATTTATTGGGCATGCAAATGAATATCCAAAAGCTTTTCAGCATTATATTGCTTTTTGTGTAGCTAGTTTTCTATTTCTTGGAGCATCTGTATTACTTCCAATACTACTACTGTGTACCACATCAATTCCGCTTTTTCTTGCTTTTCTCATATTCTTATTTTGCTTACTCGTATCTACAATACTTATTATTGTACCATTTATACACAAAGAGCAAGATTTATACATATCTTCAATACAAAAAATAGAACAATTACTCAACTCTGGTGTGAACTCTAGAAATATAATACTTTTTGGTCATTCATTTGGTGGAGCAATGGGGTTAGAAGTATTAAAATACTTTCTAAATGAAAAAAAGAGGGAGCTTGGTGGTGTAATAGTTGATAGCACTTTTTCTTCATTTGAAAAAGTAATACAGAGTTCTCCTGTACCACAAGCAAAGCTTTTGAGTATTTTACCGTTCCATACGTTAAAAAACTTGTTAAAATTTTTTAACTTAGATTATAACCTATCTGACACTATTAAGTCTTTATCTACTAATAGTATCCCGATAACTATAATAGATAGCGGGCAGGATAAGATATTACTAGAGGACGTACGATTAGGATATGTAATACAAGAAGAAATAAAAGAAGATCTGAGTCAAGGAAGTTCTATTAAGATCTTATATCACGATAGAAAAAGCCATTGTAGTATATCCTATGACGACGTAGAAAGTCTTTTACTGGAATATTTTCCTCCTTCTACTAGTCTCTCTACAGTCAGAACTCTGGAGAGAGTGCTTTCACCTTACTTAATGGGTGTGTAGCATATTGTGCCAATTGACTATAGAGTGTATATTATATTTCGTTCTATAGTCAATTAAGGCAAATGCATGCAAAAACGCTATATAATTTTTAGTTTAACAATTACTTTTGATAATTGTATTAATGCGTCCTATAACTTTTCCATGCATTATTACTAATATTGCTGCATATTTACTTAATACATTAGTGGCAAAATTAGAAAAGTTCAAAATCCCACGCTTATACTCTGTGGTCTTAGAGTCTGTTCATAATCTTTTCAACAATAGAACAGAGAAAGCTAAAACGACCATTTGCAGACTAGGGTATATCGTCGCAAGATACTGATTGAGTAAAAGTTTATATAATGACAGAATTTAAGGGTGGAAAAGATGGATAACATACAGAAGGCATGATATAAGCGACGGATTGTGGGATACATTAGAAAGTCACTTGCCTGGAAGAAGGGGGGTAAGTGGGGAGGAATAGCAAAGGATACCATAAATGCAGTAATGTGGATATTTAGGACCGGTGCACGTGGATTACCTGATTATGGCCACTTGAAGAATGTACACGGAGGATTTTGCAGGTGGCGTGATATTTATTGAAAATTTTTATTGAGCTTGAGCGGCTATGTTAAAGTAGATAAAGCTGGACTTGGAGCAAAAGCAAAAGATCAAATGATTAATAGGACAAAATGGGCAAAGGCCCGTGGATGCGCATGGTATGCCGGTCAGAATTCTTATTACAGAAGGTTCCAGGCATTCAGACTGATAAAGTAGCCCAAGACATAGGCATTATAAGCTTACGATACGAATCATATCAAAAATTTAAAGAATGGCGATGCTAAAAATGCATGATCGTATATGGCTGCCCTTTCACTTAAAGCTTTGTTAATGTGGGCGCAAATCTTATGACGACGTACCCTCAAACATATTTGTAATGGGCGCAAAATTTCTTCTGTGATGCTTAGTAATACCATACAGTTCAATTGCATTAATATGTTCTTTTGTTCCGTATCCTTTATTTCTATACCAGTTATACATTGGATATTTATAATGTAATAATTGCATAAGTCGATCTCTCGTAACTTTTGCAACTATTGAAGCAGCTGCTATTGATACGCTAATATTATCGCCATTAACAATAGACTTCACTTGCCACTTTACTGCTGGAGGTTGATTACCATCAACTAATACATGGTCTAATTCTACATTTAAATTCATTAATGCACGCTTCATTGAAAGTTTGGTAGCTACCAATATATTATGCAGGTTTATTTCATCTACGTCCGCTATCCCTATTCCATATTTCGCTACTGAAATTATTTTGTCATATAAGATTTCTCTATTTCGTACAGTCAACTTTTTTGAATCATTAATCCCATTGATCAGATAATTTCGATCCGAAAAAACCACAGCTGCAGACACTACTGGACCAGCAAGAGGACCTCTACCAACCTCATCTACCCCTGCTATAACTCCTGATAGATTATTTTCTAATGTAAAGTCTGGCTGCATTACTGTAAAAAAACTATGGCCAATATTGAAAGAATAATAGAAATTATCCAAAACCTCATAACAATTGTACTTTCTGACCAATTCTTCTTTTCAAAGTGATGATGTATTGGTGATATAAGAAAGATCCTTTGACCTTTTGTACATCTAAAGTATATAGCCTGAATAATGACAGATAAGGTTTCCACAACAAATATTCCACCAACCACTGCAAAGAATATTTCTCTTTTGATTAAGATGCTAATGAAACCTAAAGCAGCACCTATGCTTAAACTACCAGTATCTCCCATAAATATCTTTGCTGGATAAGCATTAAACCATAAAAAACTTAAAATCGCTCCTATAAATGCAGTGCAGACTAAAATAACATTAATGTCCGCCTGCGTTAAGTATGCAGATAACAATAGGAACGAGAAAGACGTTATAGCTTGCGTTGCGGCAAGACTATCCAACCCATCCGTAATATTTACAGCATTAGCAGCACCAACTATTATAAATGCAGAAAATGGGATATATAGATAGCCAAGGTCAACTTTTAAACCTTTCAATAAGTGTATATATGTAAAATCATTACTAGAATACAGTTTGAGCATCAACACACTTATTATAGCAATAAAAAACTGAATGATTATCTTAACTTTACCACTCAGACCATAATAGTTTTTGACCTTTAACTTAATATAATCATCTAAAAATCCAGTAACAGCAAAAGAAATAACTGTCAAAAGGAATAATAAGATTTCTATTGTTAAATTTATACAAAGCAACATTGAACATAATACAGAACCCAATATTACTATTCCACCCATAGTAGGCGTACCTTTTTTTATACAATGCTCTTGCAAGCAAAATGATCTAATAGGCTGCCCATCTTTACTTATTGCTTTCATAAGCTTGATGAAATAAGGGAAAAAAATGAAACCATCAATAAGAGAGATAAAAAATACTGTAATTATTGTCCCCATATAAATTTCCTTTTTACCCATGCCTTATGTTTCTTTGCAGATAGCAGGCACCACTCCTCACAACACTTCTGTAACTCTATAATAACAAACTTATCTAGTCTCATAATAACCTTACTGCTTATATCTTGTTTTACATAACCAAAAGTATTTTCGTTGATCATAACATAACGTTTGTTGCTTAATAATCCCGTTTTTATCCACCCACAATCTTCATTTATATCACATACTTTCTTCCAACCCTCAAACTCTTCTATAATTTTAAGAGGCAAGTTTTTGTGAATATATATACATTTAATAGGGTAGTGGGCTCCAGGACCAGTTCTCATATTAACCTTATTTGATTTTGTAGTAACAAAACTAAGAGCAAACAAACTGTAACTGTGTACAATAAATACAATTACTATAAGCCACCGGACTGTAATTATATACATAAAATAAAGATAGTTGTAAATTATCGTAAAACTATTTGCTGCAGAAAAGCTTGTCTTTCAACCAAGCCTACCATAGATCCGCTGCGAAGCACTGCGAAGTATTTTGAGTATGGAGTAGTCCAAAAGTAGAATTAGCTAAAAACCATGTTTTAGATTCACGAGACCAGCTATTATGTTGAACCTCATGTTATATTTC